>UQCR01000014.1 GCA_900539655.1 uncultured Robinsoniella sp. | reverse complement strand
CGTCTCTATGGACGGCGGCGAAGGCAGCCTGGTAGGAGTTGTTCTTGGCGTAACCATTATGCAGGTTGTCAGCAATGCGCTGGTACTGCTGGATATCAATGCCAGCTATACCAAGGTGATCCAGGGAGCGATTTTAATTATCGCAGTTGCCATTGACCAGTTGAATAAGCAGCGTAAACTAAAAGCAGCTGCATAGAGTGTGTTTGAATATTCATTTCAGAAAGTAATTTTATAACACGCCCTAATCCGAAAAAGGAGGAAGCAGTTTGGAGAATTTAATTGAATTACAAAATATAAGTAAATTTTTCCCCGGTGTCAAAGCGTTAAATGATGTCAGCCTGTCCATTAAAAAGAACAGTGTACACTGCATTATCGGGGAAAATGGTGCTGGTAAATCAACGCTGATGAAAATAATGTCCGGTGCCTATAAGAGAGATAAAGGGACGATGATCATGGAAGGACAGGAACTGAATCCGTCCTATCCGGGAGATGCTTTAAAAGCGGGCATCGGCATTGTATACCAGGAATTGAATAATTTTTCCCATCTGGATGTGGCGAGTAATCTTTTTATTGGGAGATTTCCGAAAAAAGGGAGATGTATTGACTACAAGAAGATGTATAAAGAAGCCAGGATCCTGCTTCAGCGGTTTGGCCTTGAGCATATCCGGCCTACGGACAGTATGGACCGCATCAGTCTGGGTGCCCAGCAGATGGTAGAGATTGCAAAGCTTTTGTCAATGAATGTAAAACTGATGATCCTGGATGAGCCCACATCTGCACTGACGGATATGGAGGTAGCGTTGCTCTACAAGCTGATTGACCAGGTAAAGGCAAAAGATGTTTCTATCGTATATATTTCACACAAGCTGGATGAGGTACTGCATCTGGCAGATGAGATTTCGGTTTTAAAAGACGGAGAACATGTGGCTACATTTCCAAACAGCGAAGGCCTAACCAAAGATGATCTGGTTCGGTATATGGTTGGACGAGACGTAGTTTACGACTATGGGGTGGGAACTACGGAAATACAGGATGAAGTACTGCGTGCAGAAAACCTCTGCAGTGGTTCGAAAGTGAAAAATGTGACGTTTTCCCTGAAGAGGGGAGAGATTCTGGGATTTGCTGGTCTGGAAGGCTCTGGGCGTACCGAAGTGGTGGAGACGGTTTTTGGGTGGAGGAAGAAGACCGGGGGTACCATTTATCTGGGAGGTAAGCAGGTTAAGATCACAAGCCCCATTGATGCTAAAAGGAACGGAATAGCATATATAACCAAAGAGCGCAAGACTCTGGGGCTGTTTCTGGAACTGAGCAGCGAGGACAATATGAGTGCGGCAAATGGAAAAAAGTTTGTGAAAAAAGGACTTGTGGATTATAAATACATCACAAAGAATGCAAAAGAATACCAGCAGAAAATGCAGATTAAATTATCGGATGTGAAGCAGAAAGTGGGGAACCTTTCGGGTGGAAACCAGCAGAAGGTGCTTCTGTCCATGTGGATGACGGCTAATCCGGATATCATTATGATTGATGAACCTACCAGGGGAATTGATGTGGGGGCAAAGGCGGAAATACATATGTTGCTTCGGCGGCTTGTTGGAGAAGGAAAGGCAATTATCATGATCTCATCAGAAATGCCGGAAATCATGGCGGCTTGTGACCGGGTGCTGGTATTTCATGATGGAAGAATAACGGGGGAACTCAGCGGAAATGAAGTGACGGAGAATGGCATGATGCGTTTGGCGTCCGGAATTACCGCTTAATAAAAACTATATAAAAGGGAAAAAGGAGGATTTACGTATGAAACAGTACAAAAAGGTGATGGGGATCATATTGGCAGGAGTACTGGCATTATCCATGGCAGGTTGTGGAGACAGCAAGAAAACAGATGGTAATGCAGAGACAAAAGCAGAAGAAACCGCAGGTGGTCAGACGGCAGCTTCCGGTGAAGGAGAAGAATATGCAGTAATCATGTCCGTTAACCAGCTGGAATTTTTCGATGCATTAAAAGCCGGGGTAAATGATGCGGCTCACAGCCTGGGCGCCAAATGGTATTATGCGGGACCCCAGGATCTGGCGCCGGATAAAGTGGCGGAAGCAATTGACCAGGCTGTAGCAAAGAAAGTAACCGGTATTGTGGTACACGGACAGTTCCAGGAGACCGGGGCAGCAATTGACAATGCAATTGCAGCAGGTGTTCCCGTTATCTGCGTCAATACGGATATTGAATCCAACCGGCTTTCTTTTTTAGGATGTGATCCTTATAATACGGGAGTAGAAATGGCAAAACAGATGGCTAAAGAAATTGGTGATAAAGGCAGGATTATCATCTCTAACTTTATCAGCGGCGGACAGCCTTCTGCAATTTCCAACATGGAGGGATGCCGTGATGAATTAAAGAAAAATCATCCGGATATTGAAATTGTTGCAGAGGTAGATGATAAGGCAGATGAAACTACGGCAGCTACTGCTGTAGGAGCGGCACTTCAGGCAAATCCGGATGTAGTGGGGATTATCGGTATGCAGGCCCCGTCCGCAGTAGGAGCGGCTACCGCAGTCAGAGAAGCCGGAATTGACGGGATTAAGATTGTAGGAAGAGACCGGGACAGCGCTACACTGGAATTAATTGAAAGCGGAGAAGTTGCGGCGTCCTTTGCCCAGAATTCATATGTAGAAGGATATATAGCGGTGAAATGGCTTCATGATTATGTAAATGGAAATCTGAAAGTAACACAGAATTATCTGGATGCCGGTATAAACCCGCTTCCCCCTGTAGTTGATTCCGGGTCTATTATTATTACAAAAGATAATGTAGAACAGTTCAAAGAAAAGTATACCTACGATAAATAAAATGGGGCAAAGGTGTGGCTGACAGCCGCTAGGTTAAGCCGCGCTTAGGAGGATAGCGATATGAGACAACCAAAAGCAGGGTTACTGTGCCTGTACGTAAAACTTTATGATGATACACAGGCCTGGCTTAGAAAAGATGTGGAGTGGTTCCAGGAACAGATTGCACAGGAATTGGAAAAGACAGGACTGGAGCTGATCCGGCATGCTATTTGCAGGCAGGAGGAAGAATTTCAGTCAGCTATTACAGAATTTGAAGATCAGGGAGCAGATGCAGTGATTACACTGCATCTGGCATATTCCCCCTCTCTCGAGTCAGAGCGGGTATTAAAAAATACTGCGCTGCCAATTCTGGTACTGGATACCACACCGGATTATTCCTTTGATGGGATTTCGGGGGCAGGCAGAATTATGCAGAACCATGGAATTCACGGAGTACAGGATATGTGCAGCCTGTTAAGAAGAAATAATGTACCCTATGAGGTATTTGCCGGGCACTACCTGGAGTCGGATGTGATCAAAAAGGTATCCGGGGCGGCAAAAGGAGCCATGATGGCTGCCCGGATGAAACAGTGTCTGGTTGGGAGGATTGGAGAACCTTTTACGGGAATGGGAGATTTCCGGCTTCCGGATGAGATGTTGCAGGAAAGTACCGGCGTTTCTGTAATCGATTATGATTTTAACGAAAGCCTGGCATTGCTTGAGAGCATAACAGAAGCAGAGATAAAAGAGGAGTGGATGAAGGACTGTGAGCGGTTTGACTGCCGAGACCTCATTTATGAAGTGTATGCGGATTCAGCCAGGGTCAATCTGGCTGTGAGAAAATGGATCCGTAAAAATAAACTGGATGCTTTTACCGTGAACTTTATGGCGACAGATGAGAATCCTGCCCTTCCCAGGATGCCATTTATGGAAACCTGTAAAGCCATGGAGTCTGGAATCGGTTATGCCGGCGAAGGAGATGTAATGACGGCTTCTTTCACGGCTGCGCTGATGACTGGATATGAGGAGACAACGTTTGCGGAAATGTTTTGTCCGGACTGGAAAGGCAATACCGTCTTTTTAAGCCATATGGGTGAATTTAATCTGCGGGTATGTGCCGGAAAACCCCTTCTGACAGAGCTGGATTTTCCTTATACATCGGCTGGAAATCCTGCGGCTCTCTATGGATGCATGAAGGAAGGTAAAGCAGCATTTGTCAATTTAAATCCTTTGTCAGACGGAAGATTTGTGTTAATCATGGCAACCGGAAATATGGTGGAAATGACCGAAACATCGCCCGATCTGGAAAAGACGGTGAGAGGGTGGTTTCGCCCGGATGTACCGGTAGGAGAATTTTTATCCAGGTACAGTAAAGCCGGAGGCGGGCATCATGGTGCAGTTGTCTATCAGGTAGAGGAGACAGCACTCAGAGTGATGGCGGAAGTAATGGGCTGGGAGTTCTGCCTGATCGGCTAAGCAGGCTGCAAAACCCAAATAGTGAAAAGCGTTTTTCGGACTGATCCGGAAGACGCTTTTAGTTTGATTGAAACAATCAAAATGTATTGACAGAATCAATTAAGGGGTATAATTATATCCGGAAATTGTCTGGATTGATTCCAGGGCAAAAGAGGGGGCGAGGTATCTGCGTGAACTGCTGGAATTGCCGTTTTTACAGGAAATGAAAGAGCATTACAAATAGAATAATAAAAAAGCATACACGCTCAGTTGTATGCTTTTTTATTATTTTCCTGCAGTGCAGATAGTAATGCCTCTTTGGCGCAGAGTTTCTAAAAATTCCGGATCAGCATCTTTTCCTGTGATAATGCGGTCTGCTTTATCCAGGGACGCATAGCTTAAAAAGGAACGTTTCCCCAGCTTCCCTGCATCAGTCATGACAATTGTCTGTTCAGAGCGGGAGATTGCCAGCTCAGCCATAAGTGCCGTGTCGGAGTCGGTTGCCATAAGCCCCTCTTCCAGAGAAATTCCGTCAGCTCCGATAAAGCATTTTGTAAAGTTGAAATGACTGATGAATTTATTGCTGGCATAACCGGCAAAGTCCATGCGTTTCGGACGGTATTCGCCACCGATCAGGATCACCCGGCAAACCGGTGAGAGGATCTGGAGATTAGCCAGAGAGTTAGTAAAAACGGTGAGATCCCGTAGTTCTTCTGCCTCCAGTTTCTGTGCAAGTGCCTGGCATAAGTAATATAAAGTGGTGCCGGAATCAAAAAACAGGATATCGGAATCCTGGATACAAGATAGACCCTGTGCGGCAATCGCCTCTTTTTCATCCTGCCGGCTTTCGATCAGCCGGTCGAAGGAATATTCAACGGGAGTTTTATTGGCAAGCTGAATGCCGCCATACCTGCGGATTACCTTTTGTTCCTGCTCCAATTCCCCGAACAGCCTCCTTACGGTAGATTCAGATACATCTAATAGTTCCATGGCCTCTGTGGTGGTCAGGCGCTGTCTGATTTTCAATATATTTAAAATGGTTTCGGTTCGTTGAGTCTGTTTGCTCATCCAAAAACCTCCTTTTCTGTTTTTTGATCTGTTGAAAAATTCAATCACCTTTTACCTATAGTTATAGTATAAAAAAAAGAATCTGTCAATGGATATCCGGTTGGATTGAATGAATTAGTTAAAAAATGAAAGAAACAATCAAAAATAGTTGACAAAATGAAAGAACCGTTATATTATAAAGTGGAAGAAAGAGATCTGCAAACACCGTATAAAGTAAAGGAGGTATTTATTATGAGGAATGATTTAGCCATGTCACTGGAGGAACTTTTGGGTGAGGAATACGTGAATTCTGTTGAATATGCAGCGGTTTCACTACTGGGGGTCGACCGGGAAGAAGCGGAGTATGCCAAACGTGGCAAGGTGGCGTTTTTTCCGGAATCCTATGTGGAAAAGCTGGATTCGATGCTTGACAGAATCGGTCAGGTTGTGACGGAACCTTTTAAAGGAAAAATGGACGGGGCGCCGACACAGGCTTTTGCAAAGGCATCCAATCATGATGCAAGTCCGATCTCCGGATTTGGGTATTACCGGGTGGGGCAGGATGGCAGGCTGTATGTAATTGCTAAGAGTGAGCATTACCACACTCCTCTGGGGCATTTTTTTCCGGGGTATAAGTTAATCGACCATGCCAGAACGCTTGGCATCTCCAATGCAACACATAATAATACCAGAGGATACATAACGAGACTGTGCGAGCAGGAGTTGGTACGAAATGCAAATGGGCTAGGAAAAGACCAAAAGCAGGAGCTGGAGGAAATCTTAAAAAGCGAAGAACCCCATGTATTAAACCGCGTTATTAATCTGGAAACGGGTTCACTGGCATGCGAAGCGGGTATCAAGATGATGCTTGCCAGATTTTATAAATTAGACAAAACATTTCCAAAACCAAAATACAGCGGCCGGATTCCCGTATTTTTTGTTATGGGTGACTATGAAGGGGGCCGTATGGCAAACTACCACGGAACTACGGTTATTGCCCAGACCTTCCGGGATATGTGGCCGGAATTATATAAGAAGAATGAAGAAAATGAAATATACAAGGTGGTTCCTGTTGCCATTAATGACCTGGATGATTTTCGTGAAAAATTTGAAAGGTACAACCAGGGCAAATATAAAGCAGCTGGATTTACCCATGAAATTATTCTAATGAATTATGGAGGCATCCGGCTAAAGGAAGAATATTTAAGAGCTGTATATCAAATCTGCCATGATGGCGATACGCCCGTTATGTGTGACGAGATACAATCCTGTATGTGGTATGACGGCATGTTCCTGTTCCGCCAGTATGGTTTAAATCCGGATTTTTCAGTAGTTGGGAAAGGATTTCCGGGCGGTCAGTACCCGGCTTCCAGAATTATTACTACCGCCGAAATGGATAACCTGAATCAGTTTGGGGCACTGGTTACAAATGGACAGGAAGAACTGGCGTCATTAGCTTACCTGATTACCATGGCATTTGTGGAACAAAATGGAAGCGCTGTTTCAGAGACAGGCAGATATTACGAAACCCGTGTAAAAGCTTTAAAAGATAAGTACCCGAATGTAATTGACTATGTGGAGGGAGAACAGCTCCTAAGTGCCATCACCTTTAAAGATGTAGACGATACCATTACATTTGTAAAGAAGATGACGGGACGGTATTTTGATATCAGTGCACAGGTATACAAGGCATTCTGCCCTCCGGCGGCATTGTTGAAACTGCCGCTTATTGCTACAAATAAACTGATTGACTGCCTTATGGAGCATATGGAAGCGGCACTGCAGGAAATGGAAGAAGGAAAATAGGAGGAGACGGAAATGGAAAAGAATGAAATGGATAAAACAATTCGTTTTGGGATTATAGGGTGCGGACTAATGGGTAAAGAATTTGCCAGTGCCGCCGCAAGATGGTGCCACCTGGCTGTTCCGGCAAAAAAGCCTGTAATTGTGGCTGTCTGTGATGTAAATGAAGCTTCTCAGAAGTGGTTTACGTCTAACTTTGATACGATTCGGTTTACCACCACGGATTACAGAGAGCTTTTGAAACGGGAAGATGTAGAGGCGGTATACTGCGCCCTTCCCCACCTGCTGCATGAGCAGGTGTACTGTGATATCATCCGTGCCAAGAAACATCTGCTGGGGGAAAAACCCTTTGGAATAGACCAGAAAGCCAATGATAAAATTCTGGAAGCAGTTGCTGAAAATCCGGAGGTAGTTGTGCGGTGCGCCAGCGAATATCCCTATTTTCCGGCATGCCAGGAATTAATCCGATGGGTTAAAGATGACAAACTGGGTCGGATTATTGAAGTTAAGGCAGGATTTAACCACGCCAGCGACCTGGATACCCATAAGCCCATTAACTGGAAACGAACTGTGCGGATGAATGGGGAATATGGATGTCTTGGAGATCTGGGCATTCATGCGGAACATGTTCCTTTCCGGCTGGGCTGGATTCCGAAAAATGTATACGGAGTCTTGAGCGATATTGTGAAAGAACGTCCGGATGGAAAAGGCGGCATGGCGGCGTGCGATACTTATGACAACGGAACGATGGTCTGCCAGTGCGCGGATAAAGATAACAATGAGTTTGCGATGTACATTGAGACTAAGCGGCTAGAGCCTGGGGCAACCAGTAACTGGTATCTGGAAGTAAAGGGGATGGATGCATCCGTTCGGTTTTGTTCCGATGACCCGTGTGCTTTCCACTATCTGTTTTCAGAAGGAAAGAACCAGGCGTGGAGCAGGGTCAATCTCGGTACCAAACCGCTGATTCCCACCATCACAGGTGATATCTTTGAATTTGGTTTTACTGATGCCATTTTGCAGATGTGGGCGGCATTTATATTGGAAGTGGAAGGAAAAGAGGTGGCATTTGGCTGCTTTACGCCGGAAGAAACCAGAATCTCCCATGCACTGCATACTGCAGCATTAAAGTCCTATAGGGAAAAACGTGCAGTAGAACTATGACGCACAGGCAAAAAACCGGAAAGGGGTAATGACATGAAAGTAGGAACGGTTACAGAAATTAAGAAACATGAGTACCGCGTTGGCCTGACGCCAAAATCAGCAAAGGCATTTATTGACCACGGGCATTTGGTTTATGTACAAAGGGGTGCCGGAGAGGGTTCTGGTTACGGAGATGAAATGTATGAACAGGCAGGCTGCACTTTGCTGGATACGGCAAAGGAAGTATTCGACATCTGTGAAATGATCGTAAAGGTAAAAGAACCGCTGGAACCGGAATACCGGCTGATCAGGGAGAACCAGATTATTTATACTTATCTTCACCTGGCAGCAGACAAAGCGCTGACCCATGCCATGCTGGAAAGTAAGGGGATAGGGATTGCTTTTGAGACAATAAGAGACAGGAACGGGGGATTGCCCTGTTTAAAGCCCATGAGCCAGATTGCCGGAAGATTAAGCGTGCAGGAAGGTGCGAAATATCTGGAAAAACCCTTTGGCGGCAGAGGTGTTCTGCTGTCAGGAGTCCCGGGTGTGGGGCGGGGGAAAGTGGTAGTACTGGGAGCCGGGATTGTTGGAACCAGCGCTATAAAAATTGCTGCCGGAATGGGTGCGGATGTTACAGTATTAGACATTAACCTGAGCAGGCTGGAATATCTGGAGGATATTTACCAGGGCAGAATTAATACCGTTTATTCCACCCCCCAGCATATACAGGAATGCCTGGCAGATGCAGATCTGGTAATCGGGGCGGTGCTGATTCCCGGTGCGGCTGCACCAAAGCTGATTAAAAGGGATTATCTAAAAAATATGAAAAAAGGTGCTGTAATTGTAGACGTGGCAATTGACCAGGGTGGCTGTTGCGAAGCGAGCCACGTGACTTATCATGATGATCCGGTCTACATGACAGACGGAGTGGTCTGCTATTGTGTTGGAAATATGCCGGGAGCAGTATCCAATACCTCCACCAATGCGTTAAACAATGCCATATTAAACTATGGGCTGAGTATTGCAGACAAAGGGGTAAAAAAAGCGCTGCAGGAAGATGAAGGGCTTTTGGAAGGCTTGAATACATACCGGGGAAAATTAACATATCAGGCGGTGGCACAGGTTTACGGATTGCCATATACGGATGCCCGGACGGTAATCCAATAAAAGACAGGAAGGTGCATATATGGCAATTGTTACGTTAAAAGATATACTAAAAGACGCAAAGAACCGCAGATATGGCGTGGGTATGTTCAATACCATCAATTTAGAAATGGCAAGGGCGATAATAGGAATCGCAGAAGAAGAACGTTCTCCTGTAATCATCGGTTTTGCTGAAGCCCATCTTCCTTACGCAAATCTTGAAGACATTGCGCCCATCATGGTGAAATTTGCAAGAGAGGCTTCCGTGCCGGTGGCGATTCATTTCGACCATGGAATGACTTTTGAATACATAATGAAAGCAATCCATTATGGTTTTACATCCGTGATGTTTGACGGCTCCACCCTTTCCTATGAAGAGAACATCCTTCAGACTAAGGAAATCGTAAAAGTAGCCCATGCGCTGAACGTTTCCGTGGAAGCGGAGCTGGGGCATGTGGGAGGTGCAGAAGGCGGTGGTGACGATGGACATGAGGAAATGTATACGAAAGTGGAACAGGCAGCCGATTTCACTGCACGGACAGGCATTGACGCTCTGGCAGTGGCAATCGGAACTGCCCACGGAGAATACAGGGTAAAGCCGGTTCTGGATATAAACCGGCTTCGGGAAATCCGCAGCGCGGTGGATGTTCCGCTGGTCTTACATGGCGGTTCGGGGCTGACCGATCAGGATTTTCGAAGCTGTGTGGCGAACGGAATCTGCAAAGTCAATATTTTTACCGATATGTCTAAAGCGGCAGTTAACACCATTAATGAAAATCTCTGCGGCGCACATAAGATTAATCTTGGGAACAGTCAGGAACTGATAGAAGGAATTGTGAAAGCAGTGATGCAGCAGATTAAGGGCTGTACCTGTTCTTCCATCAGTTATCCGGAATTAATTAACTATACGATTGATGGTATAAAAGCCGAAGTGGGGAGCAAGATGCGTTTATTTGGAAGCTCTCAGAAGGTTTAACAGTAAAGGGGATGGGTAAATGGTAAAACATATCTTATTCTGGGCGTTAAATACAGAGAATAAACGGAATGTACAGGAGATTGTAACTGAATTAAACGGGAAGTTTCAAAATATGATGCCGGCAATAAGAGGGCTGTTGAAAGCAGAAGTGGGAGCAAACTATAATGGAGGGAACTATGACTTTGCCCTTTATATGGAATTTACAGACAAAGCGGCGGAAGCGGTATATCAGGTACACCCGGAGCATTGTAAGTTGAAAGAATATTTGAAGGCTGTTACGGCTGCAAAGGTATGTGTGGATTATGAATGGGAATGATGTTGGCATATACGGATAAGTATCAAACAAAAAGGGATAAACCAGAAAAAGGTTAATCCTTTTTTGTTTGCCGCCCGGATAGTACGATTAAAGGATTTTAGGTGGTAAAGGATAGTATAAGCAGATGCATTACAACTAAGTCTATATCTAAATATTATTTATGATATAATAGTAAAAACCATTGACAATTAAATGGTATTGTGGTTTAATATGGTTGTAATCGCTAATAAAAGTCATATTTATAAAAATATATTATACAATATGACGAAAATAACGGCATTTTTTTGTGTATGAATGCCGAAGGACGAAGGAGGTTTTGTAATGAAAAAGAAGTTAGTAGGAATGATTTTGACAGCAGCAATGGTAGTGACCATGACAGCAGGCTGCGGCGGCTCAGGCGGGCAGACATCAAATGAAACAGCTGGTACTCAGAAAGCGGCAAAAGAAACTGCTGCTGCTCAAAAAGATGCAGGTAAAACTGCAGCAAAAGAAGAGACAGAGGCCAAAGACGAAGCTTCAACAGGAAAAACAAAACTGTCTATCACTTATGTGGATTCTTCCGGTGAGGGGGAAAACAGCTATTTTCATAAAGAGATAGCTCAGGCATATGAAGGATGGGACAAAAAAGATCAGGTAGAACTGGATATACGTCCAATTGTGGCAACAGAAAGTGATTATTTTACAAAGGTGCGGCTGCAGATGGCAGATGCGAGTACAACTCCGGATATTTATTTTGAAGATACCTTCCGTCTGTCGGCAGATGTAGCCGCAGGATACATAGCGGATATTACAGAATATACGAAGAATTATGAAGAATGGAACAATGATTCTTACTTAGAAGCAATTAAAAAAGGTGTCATGGATCCCGATGGTAATGTCTATGGAATTCCATGCAGTACAGATAGCAGAGGGCTTCTTTATAACAAAGAAGTATTTAAGCAGGCAGGACTTCCGGATGACTGGCAGCCGAAGACCTGGGATGATATTTTAAGTGCGTGCCGGACAATTAAAGAGAAATGCCCGGATGTGGTTCCTATGTGGTTTAGTGCTCCTGCAGCCGGTGGCGAGTCAACGACGATGAATACCTATGAAATGTTCCTCTATGGAACAGGGGAAAATCCTCTTTATAATGAAAGTACCGGGAAATGGGTAAACAGAAGCCAGGGAATTGAAGATTCGCTGACATTTATGAAAACCATTTTTGATGAAGACCTGGGCGGAGAGATTTCTGAGCGTATGGATGCTAATGAATGGCAGTACGGTGCAGATTATATGAGACAGGACAAGCTGGGGATTTACCTGATGGGCAGCTGGTTTGCAACTTTCTTCCAGGAAGGCGGTAATTATCAGTGGGACGGATATGAAGAAAAAGTAGGGTTTGTACCGATGCCGACACAAAAAGGTGATAATGGCGGTTATATTACCATGTCAGGCGGATGGGCATGGACGGTTACCAAACTTTCCAAAAATCAGGAACTGGCTTTCGAATTTATCACAGAACTTATGAAACCGGATAATTTCAAGCTGCATGTAATAGGATCCGGAGCACTTCCAACCAGAGATATGTCCGCTTATCCGGAAATTACCGGCAGACCGTTTAATGATGAAGCTACCAAGCTGTTGGGCGAAGCAAAGTTCAGACCGAAGAATGAAAAGTATGCAGAAGTCTCCACTCATATAGCACAGATGGTTGAGGCAGCGGTAACAGGAACGGAACCGAAAGACGCCATGGAAACATTTGCAGCCAGTGTGGAGTCTATTGTAGGAAAAGAAAACATTCAGGAATAACTTCATTTTGCAGCAATGCAGAGGACGGGGGATATATGAAAAGAAAATCAAGCAGTGCAGTAATGTCAAAATTAATTTATCTGGTGCCCGCTCTGGTCGTAATCCTCATTTTCTTTATGTGGCCTATCATTATGACGATTTATTATTCCTTTACGAATCTGGCGCTTACCGGTACGGCAGCTGCAAATCTGGAATTCGTGGGCCTGGATAATTATAAAAAGCTGCTGGATGATCCGGCGGTCATTAACAGTATTATCATGACACTGATATTTACTGTTGGATCCGTGGCAGGACAGAGCCTGCTTGGATTTATTATCGCATATCTGATGAAACATAAGAATAAAACCTTCCGTAGAATTGTGGGGCCTATTATTTTAGCGGGATGGGTTATGCCTGAAATTGTGTGTGCTGTATGTGCATATTCCTTTTTCAATGATAAGGGAACTTTAAATGCCATTTTATCCCTGGTGGGTATTTCCAAAATCCCATGGCTCTTTAAGTATCCGATGTTTGCCGTTATTCTGGCGAATATCTGGCATGGAACTGCATTCTCTATGATGGTATATCAATCGGCACTGGATAATGTATCGGAAGAAGTACAGGAGTCTGCCAAATTAGACGGTATCAACAGCCTGCAGAATATCTTCTATATTATTCTGCCGATCATTAAAGAGACCATTATGACGAATACAATGCTGATCACCCTGATGACCCTGGGAGGCTTTGGAATGATCTATGTAATGACCGGGGGCGGTCCGGGAACGGCTACTCAGACATTGCCGGTACTGATGTATATCAGGGCATTTAAGAACTATCAGCTGGGATACGGTACGGCGATTTCTATGATTTTACTTGTACTTTCTGTCCTGTTCAGTATTTTCTACACCCGGGTTGCCGGAAAAGGAATGGAGGAAGGTTCATGAGAGAAAAAAGAAATAAAATCATTGCCTATGGGGCTTTGACCTTTATAGCAGTTGTATTTCTTCTGCCTCTCTGCTGGGTTGTGCTGGCGTCGGTTGACGCCACCGCCAACCTTTCCGTGAAGGCACCGGATTTTACAATGGACAATTATAAAAGCGTACTGACCAACAAGACGAACTATCTGTCTTTCTTAAATGGATTTATTATTTCTTTCGGACAATCCGTATTGGTAGTGCTTCTGGCGGGGCTGGCAGCCTATCCGTTATCCAGGTATGAGATGAAGCATAAAAAACTGTTTATGCTTTCGATGCTGTTTATGACATCTCTGCCGATTGCAACCATTATGGTACCGGTTTACAAAATGTTTTTAACAGTCAAGTTATATGATAATCTGTTCGGCGTGATCCTGTTTATGACGGCATCTGCCATGCCTTATTCAATATGGATGATGAAGAACTTTATGGATGCTGTGCCCATGGAATTGGAGGAAGCCGCCTGGGTTGACGGTGCAGGTAAGTTAAAGGGAATTCAGAAGGTGATTGTACCCCTTATGGTACCGGGAATATTTACAATTGCCATCTATACGTTTTCCGGAAGCTGGGGGAATTTTCTCGTGCCGTTTATTCTGATATCCAGCAGTGATAAGTATCCGGCGGCAGTAACGCTTTATCAGTTTTTTGGCACACATACCGTATCCTATGGTCTCCTGGCATCATTTTCCATTATCTACGCACTTCCGTCTATTATTTTATACGTGTTGACGCAGAGATATATGTCCAAGGGATTCAGCATGCAGGGCGGAACAAAAGGTTAAAGAAAGAAGGTGTATTTGTGAATACAATGGAAAAGTATCTGAAACTGAAAGAGAAAAAAGGGAAAAATTACTGGGAAGAACGTATTCTTGCCCAGCTGGGATACCTGATACAGTTAAGAAATGGGGAAATCCCGGAAGATGCAGCAAAAGTAATTGACCATCTCTATCAGCAGGAGAAGGAAGAAGGGGCAATCACAAAACAGGAAGTAGCCGCTGCGGAAAATAAACTGCTTCATTATAAAGAATCTGCCAAGAAATTAAGTGTAATCTGTGCAGGACACGCCCATATTGACATGAATTGGATGTGGGGATATCAGGAAACGGTGTCTGTTACAATAGATACCTTTCAGACCATGCTGAATCTGATGCGGGAATATGAAGATTTTACATTTTCCCAGTCTCAGGCTTCTACTTATGAGGCAATTGAAAAATATTGTCCCGACATGCTGCCGGAGATCAGAGAACAGATTAAAAGAGGAAAATGGGAAGTTACGGCATCTACCTGGGTGGAGCCGGACAAAAATATGACGGGTACTGAGAGTATGGCGAGGCATATTCTGTATACCAAAAACTATTTGTCAGGTCTGTTGGAGCTGCCAAAAGAGGCGATGGAACTGGATTTTGAGCCGGATACCTTCGGACACAGCGCATGTGTGCCGGAAATTTTAAATCAGGGTGGGATTAAGTATTACTACCATTGCAGAGGCTTTGATAAATATATGCTGTACAACTGGGAAGCGCCTTCCGGGGAAAGAGTACTGGTATACCGGGAACCAACCTGGTATCTGGGACCCATTGAATATGACATGATGCTTAATGTTCCTGAATTTTCCAGGGAGAACCATACCAGTACCATGTTAAAAGTATATGGTGTGGGAGACCATGGCGGCGGACCGACAAGAAGAGACATTGAGCGGATTATGGATATGGGCAGCTGGCCGTTGATGCCGGATATTCGTTTTGGAACCATGCATGAGTTCTTCCATGCCGTAGAAAAGGACAGAGACCGGTTCCCCGTAGTTACCGGAGAATTAAATTATGTTCTGACGGGATGCTATACTACCCAGGCCAGAATCAAGATGGCAAACCGTATCGGAGAAGATAAGCTATATGATGCGGAAACGCTCTGTACCATGGGCGCACAGTTAACCGGCAACCACAGATTGACGGACCGTTTGGATCGGGCATGGAAAAATGTGCTGTTTAACCAGTTCCATGATATCCTGCCAGGGTCAGGGGTTATCGAAACCAGAGAACATGCTATGGGACTTTTCCAGGAGACGCTGACCATCTCCATGGCAAATGCAAACCGGGCTATGCGGGCAATCAGTGAGCGCATTGATACCAGTATATTTGGAGGAAATGATGCCAGAGACTCCATGTCAGAAGGAGCAGGCGTGGGCTATGGTACCGGGCAGACGGAGGATTGTTACGGAAATGAAGGCGACGGACGTTTTGGCTTTTCCAGTACCCACAGAGGAAGCGGAGACACTAGGGTTTATACGCTGTTCAATACCACCCAGTACTTGAGAAAAGAGCTTGTGGAAATTACTGTTTGGGATCCGGAATTCCCGGCGGATGAGATTACGGTTGTGGATGAGATGGGAAGGGAAGTTCCCTGGGAAATAAAAGGAGAAGGGCTTCATTACTGGCAGCACCATTACATCAAACTGCTGTTTATGGCTGAGGTAGGACCATTTGGTTATGCATCTTACTGTGTGAAGCATATGCCGGCCCAGTCAGAAAAGCTTCCGGTAAGGCAGGATCCAAGAGTCCACGATATGGAGGATGGTGCATATATTCTGGAAAACGACAGGGTTCGGGCAGTATTCGATACCAGAACAATGAAATTGGTGTCCTTTGCAGGCTTAAACGGCGGTAAGGAATTGATTGACGATGAGAATCCCTCAGCTTATTTCCGCTATGTGGAAGAAAGTGATACGGAGGAGATGACAGCCTGGATCGTTGGACGGTACTCCAGAATAACAGATGTCAATGAGCAGGCATTTGTCAGAGTGATTGACAAGAAACTAACGGGTCTGAACCGATATCTGACTTATGAATTGGAATATGGAAAATTCAAATTAAAAGTAAAGATTAGCCTGAATGGCGATGACACGATGCTTCGTTATAAGATCAAACTGGATTGGCTGGAGACGGGAGCGAAGAATACGAAAATTCCGCAGCTTCAGTTCTATACGCCTTTTGGGTATGAGGCGGAGGATTACCTCTATGATATTCCGGCGGGTTCTGTTGTTCGAAAAGGCCTGGGGCATGATGTTCCTGCTGTATACTATGGAGCGCCGCTGCCGAAAATCGGAGATACGGCAATGATGCTGACATCCGATTGTAAATACGGCTACCGGGGCGGGAACCAGGCACTCTTAATTGATTTGGTAAGGGGTTCTTTTGATCCTGACCCATATCCGGATCTGGGAGAGCATTACATCAATATTGGAATAGGTTTTGAAAAAGATTACAGCAGAGAGAAGCTTTTAAGGGAAGCAATTCTATTTTCACATCCTGTTTATGCGCTGTCCTGTACGGTTCATGAGGGAAAAGCAAAACAGAGGGAATGTTTCCTTAAGGTTACGGGAAATGCAAAAGTTTCTTCTGTGAAGGCGGCGGAAGACGGAAGCAACGCGGTAGTCATCCGATTGTACAGCTGTAGTGAAGCAGAAGAACCGGTAAGCCTAAAATTTTTAGAAAAACCCATAACGGCTGGATTTATCTCTTTGACAGAAAACGAATGTGCAGACACAGCAGTGGAAATGGATGGATGCGAAGTAAGGGTAACCCTGCCGAAATATGCATTCCGGTCCATTAAAGTCAGTTTTTAAAACTACGAATTAAGGAATAGCACAAGCCAGTTTGCGTTATTCAGAGGAATGAATATGACAAAAAGAGAGATTTTAATTGATTATGTGAAAAACGGCGGGCAGAGATTTTTATGCTCGCCGCAGATAGGGGCTGGAGCCGGATTTGATACCAAGATTGCAAATAAAACTTGGATAGGGGATACTACCATTGAAGACACCAGAAAAGCCTGGGAGATGTTTGATGTAATCCCTCTGTACAATTATGAACTTCCGCAGCTGCACGAACTCACCCCAAAGCTGGTGATGGAAAATATGTCCGCCCAGGGAAATACAGCAGACAGAAGGCTTACCCATAAAAAGCTAATGACAGCTCTTGGAACTCTTACTTCAGAAATTATAGAAGATGAAGGAAAGGGAGCTATGGCGGTAAAATATTTTATCACGGAAGAAGAAGAACTGGAAATCTTTGAATATTATCTGGACTGCCTGTTGGAGGTGAAAGATTTTTCAACCATTACAGACGGAGTCAGGCACATACGGGAAATAGTGGGAGAAGACAGTGCTCTGGATCTTCAGTGGCCGATGCAGCCCTATGAACTGCTGTGTTTTCCCAATACGGTGGATACGGCAGTGTTTGCCCTTACCTGCCCGGAGATTTTTAAAAGGCTGATGGATAAAATCTTAGAGCTTGACGAAAGATTGCTTTTGGCGGTTTCAAAAGGAGGTGCTGACTTTGTTTTTCTGGGAGGTCCCGGTTCGGAATTAATATCACCCCAATATTACCGGGATTATCTGGTACCGTACTCAAAAATCGTAACCGAAATGGCTCATAAAAACGGCCTGCTGGTATATACCCATATCTGTTCAAAGATTGAGCCCATGCTGTCTCTTGGGTTTTATAATGAAATGGGGATTGATTTGTTTGAAACTCTCTCAGAAGAGCCGGTTGGAAATGTAAAATCCATTGAAGATGCATTCTTAAAATTAGATCCTGGGATCTGTACCAGAGGAAATATCGGTCTGGATAAACTGTTGTTGGGGACGCCAGGGGAGATTAAAGAAATAAGTTTTAGAATTTTGGAAACGGCAAAGAGGTTGGGCAGAAAGCATATTCTGGCAGCCAGCGATTATATGTTTTACGATACTCCTGTTGAAAATGTCAGGGCCATGGCAGAAGCAGCAGCCGAGTTTAACGGCTGCCCTTTGGATGATTGGAAGTAAAGAAATTCCCGGCAAAAAATTCGTTTAACAGGCAGCAGGCGCTGCCGATAATGGGAGTTTTCATGGCAAAGCTGGATTTTCTGATGGAAATGTATTTGTGGCTTGCAGCAAGTATCTTGGCATTTACTTCCTGCTGGATGTATTCTATATAAGAATCCGGCAGGTAGTAACCTTCATGCCCAAGGATGATAATCTGAGGATCCATCATGTTGCAGGCATTGATAATTGCATAGGAAAGTTTTTCAGCCATATCCTGGAAAATAGCATGGCATGACTCCTGTTTTGCCACAGTTACAAAATCGGAACAGGTAAGAGCAGGGTTATTGCTTGCAAGGCGTAATTTCTCCAGTATGACCGGCATATTGATATAGGCCTCCAGGCAGCCTCTTCTTCCGCAGGAACACAGAGCGCCGTCATAGTAGATGCCCATGTGTCCGATTTCTCCCACAAATCCGCTTTTGTTCTGAAACAGCTTCCCATCCGATATGATGCCCGATCCGATTCCATTGGAGATTCCAAGGTAGACAAAGTTCTTCGTATCCATACACATACCGAACAGCTTTTCCGCAAGTGCGGAAGCATTCATATCATTATTGACAAATACAGGCATCTGGAAGCAGTCCTCCAGAATAGCTTTAATGGAATAGTCAGAGATATGAAAGAAATTTGTAGGCTTTAAAATGACTCCTTTTTCAGCATCCAGAGGTCCGATGGAGGAGACGCCGATTCCAAGGATGGTATCAGTAGTCACGGAAGCTGCATCCTGAATAAGCTTTATGATTTTCTGTGTGAGAGAATTAGCTGTCTCTTCACACAGAGAGGTAAACTGGTGATATAAAATCTTGCCGGTGATCTCAGTAAGAATACAGTGAACCGCATCCCTGGAAAGGTAAATGCCAATTACCTTAGGGGCATCCGGTGCGATATCCAGCTGAACCGGATTTCTTCCGATATTGGTATTTTCTTCAATTTGTGATTCACAGACATAGCGTTCCTCAATCAGTTCATTCACAATGTTTGTCACGGTCATCTTAGATAAATGAATTTTAGAGGCAATAGCCGCCCTGGAATAGTCTCTTCCTGAAGCGATCAGCTGCAGTATAATGCCGCGGTTCGTATTTTTGACATCTGTGTGATTAACTCCTTTACGCAAGATATTATCCTCCTTTAGTATAAGGTATTTATCAAAAATTAGTAAAATATATTTACCAAATAGTTACAAACAAATATTTGTACCAGAAAACAGTTATATAAATAAAAACTATTTATTAATTTGATTATAGCAAACAGCGCTATTGCCAGTCAACCTATATTTTGTAAAAATTACAGAGTATGTAAGAAAATAGCTCACACCCAAATACACCGCTTGTCTGATGGAATTGCAGCGATACCGTAAGACAGCCAATGCGCCTGCCCTTCGTTAGCTCCGGCTTTAAATGGGCAGGCGGCAGAAAAAAATTAAAACAGGGTTTTGCAGGAAAGGAAAGAGATATGAATAGAAAAGTTTATCAGGAAGTGAAGGAAGAGGCATTAAAATATTTTAAGGAAGCCAATATTGTTCTGACCCCGGATGAGGAGGAGCAGATTGAAGTGGCAGATTTCGGATTAAATGATATCTATACAATTGGTTTGGAAAGCGTTGTGTATGTAAATACGGACCGCTGTTGTGCAAAGGAGATGGTGTTGTTACCTCATCAAACCTGTCCCGAGCATCTGCATCCATCGGTAGGGGAGAATTATGAAGGCAAAGAAGAAACCTTCCGATGCAGGAAAGGAGAGGTCTATCTATATGTGGAAGGGGATGCCACGGAGGATATAAAAGCAAAAATTTTACCTGATCAGCCAGGATTTACCGTGTTTCATGAAATCTGCTTAAAAGAGGGGGAACAATATACCCTGTATCCCAATACCAGGCACTGGTTCCAGGCAGGGGAAAAAGGAGCAGTCATCAGTGAATTTAGTACGCATTGCTATGATGAGTATGATGTTTTTACGGATGGCAGGATTAAAAGGATGCCGGAGATTGAGGAATAAATGGACCTTATAAAGTGTTGCTCGGCAATGCTAGCGTAAAATTTTATTCGGATTGATGGAAAATATAAAAGAGAGAACACTACTTTGTGTTAAAATGTATTAGGTGACCAAACCAAATACAAACAAAGGAAGTGTTCTCTATGATTAACAGTATAAGATATTTTGAAGAAAAAAGCATCTATAAATTTGAAAAACTGGAAAATGAATTTATGAAAGAGCCATTAAAGCTGGCTGAGTATGTCCTCAGTCTGACCGATGAACTGCATAATCTGGGTCTAAGGATGATCCAGGAATCATTGGAAAGTATGAACGAGATGCTGAGAAAGAGCCAGAAACGGCTGCAGCATTGGGCAGTAGAATCCCATGAAACAAAACAACTGCTCACATCGCTTGGGGCAGTAACATTTAAAAAGACACTGTTCACGAATAAAGAGACTGGTAAGAGTGAATATCTGCTGGACAGGATTCTTGGTCTTCAAAGAAACGAGCGTATTACGGAGGACGCGTTAGCACGCATGCTAAAGGAAGCGGTCCAGACTTCCTATAGACGGGGAGGAGAAGAAAGCAGCCTGACAGGGAATGTGAAGAAACAGACCGTAAAAAATAAAATTCATGGATTGAAATTCCCGAAAAATGAGGAAAAACCAAAGAAGAAAAAAGAAGTTGATTATCTGTATATTGAAGCAGATGAAGACCATGCTTCTCTCCAGTTTCGCGAGAAGAAAGGCGATCTGACAGAAAATGAGAATCACCAGAAGAATAACTGTCTGATAACCAAACTGGTTTACGTTCATGAGGGAATCGAAAAAGAGGCACCCAAGAGCAAACGTCATAAACTGATAAACCCGTACTACTTCTGCAGTGTCAGCCATGGAGAGGAAAACAATCGATTTTGGGACGAAGTCTATGAATATATAAATAATCATTATGAACTCGATAAGATTAAGAAAATCTATCTAAATGCAGATGGAGGGGGCTGGATTAAATCAGGAATGAAGCGGATCGCGGGTATAACGTATGTGCTGGATGAATTTCATCTGGAAAAATATCTGACCAGGCTGACGAGCCATATGAAGGACAGCCGGGAGGATGCGGCAAATGAACTGCGGACTGCAATCAGGAGTAAGACAAAAAAAGAGTTTGAAAGAATCGCAGAAAGACTGGAAGGCTATCGGGAAAGCGAAAAAGAAACAAAGAGAATGTCAGAGGCAAAAGCATATATCCTG
This sequence comes from uncultured Robinsoniella sp., assembly GCA_900539655.1. GTDB lineage: Bacteria > Bacillota > Clostridia > Lachnospirales > Lachnospiraceae > Robinsoniella. Next base: position 64,199 of record UQCR01000014.1, on the reverse strand, counting down.
TCGAACTGGACAGCAGCCAGGCTGCGGTTAAAACATAAAGACGGAGTAAAAGGAAGCAGTACAGAAGGCCATGTGAGCCATATATTATCCAGCAGAATGAGTTCAAGGCCGATGGGTTGGAGTATGACAGGGGCAGCAAAAATGGCACAGTTAAGAGCCTATAATGAAAACGGAGGAGAAATGCTGGAACTGGTAAGATACCAAAAAAAGGATCTGCCAAAGGCAGTAGGAGAAGCGTATGAGGTATTGAGCAGTGCACAGCTATTACAGTCAGAAAAAAGCAGACATGGAGAGCTGGGAAAGTACACAGAAAGCATAAGCCATAGTCTGTCAATGCAGAGTAAAAAAATCATGTATTTCAATGCACATATCTGGGGATTGTAAAAAGTGGACATAAAAGGAGAGAAAAAAGGATAAACCGGAATCAGTTCAGAAAAACTGGGCTTGCTTTGTATACCCAAAAGAGATATATTAAATACATAAGTCATTGCCTGATACTTTATCAGCGCATCATGGGTGGACTCTACACCATTATTTCCGAAGGTAAATTTACGCAATCGCTCGGCAATTGACAAATAGACTCACGGGTGATATTATATTTATATAAAAAGGAATAACCGCCCCATGTCAGGTAGTTATCCTCATGATAAAGACTTGTCCTTAATGGACGCTGCCTACCTTGTTGGTGAGAACAGGGTAGGCTTTTTTAGTTCTTCTTGTCGATATAGGCAAGGAGAGAAATTAGAAAACTTCCAAATATAAACAATAATGTTAATACCTGATATGTATTCATAACATCACCCCCCTTCTTTTGAAGTTGGAGGGTAACCACCCTGTAACGATTATTCCAGATGTTTAGTATACCATATTCTATTTATGATGTCTAATTATTTATACAGTCTTATAATTTGCAAAAATATAAATATAAGATGTATATACAAATATATGCAAATATTTATACTTTACAATAAACCATATAAATCTTAATTCCGTTTTTCAAAAACTATCCCAGGAAACAAATAAAACCAACAAAAAACAAAAAGAAAACTTGCAAAACCACATCACTCTGTAGTATAATACTTATATAATTTTTAGAAACTAATTGTAGTAGTATTTTACAGACAATAACCTGGTACAGCGGGTAAAAAGGTGAAAGCATGAAGAGGTCAAAAAGAATTGAAACATTAGACAAACGCCCGGTCAATAGGGATGGATATATCAATGAATGGCCGGAGATGGGTTTTGTTGCTATGAAAAGCCCATATGACCCGAAACCTTCTATAAAAGTAGAAGACGGTGTCATTACAGAACTGGATGGGAAGAAAAAAGCGGAATTTGATTTCCTGGATCAGTTTATTGCAGAATATGCGATTAATGTGGAGAGAGCAGAGCGTTCTATGGCGGTTCCGTCTTTAGATATTGCCCGCATGATCGTGGATATTCATGTATCCAGAAAAGAAATTTTAGAGCTTGTTTCCGGGATTACACCGGCTAAAATGGTGGAGGTCATCAATTATCTGAATGTAGTTGAGATGATGATGGGGATGCAGAAAATGCGTGCCAGAAGGACACCGGGAAATCAGGCACATATTACGAACCTGAAAGATGATCCGGTACAGATCGCTGCTGATGCGGCTGAAGGTGCGCTTCGGGGATTTGCAGAAGAGGAGACTACGGTTGGAATAGCACGGTATGCTCCATTTAACGCAATCGCACTGCTGATCGGTTCCCAGGCAGGAAGAAAAGGCGTACTAACCCAGTGCGCGGTAGAAGAGGCTACAGAGTTGGAACTCGGTATCCGCGGACTTACTACATATGCAGAGACACTGTCCGTATATGGTACGGAAAAGGTCTTTGTTGACGGAGATGATACTCCTTATTCCAAAGCATTTTTGAATTCTGCTTATGCATCCAGGGGACTGAAAGTCCGTTTTACTTCAGGATCAGGTTCTGAGGTATTAATGGGAAGTACAGAGAAGAAGTCTATGCTTTATCTGGAGTGCCGCTGCCTTTATGTTACAAAAGGCGCAGGGTCACAGGGAATCCAGAATGGATCTGTAAGCTGCATCGGGATAGCAGCCAGTGTTCCGGCAGGAATCCGTGAGGTTATGGGAGAGAATCTGGTGGCTGCACTTTTAGGACTGGAATGTGCCTCCTCCAATGATCAGAGCTTTTCCAATTCGGATATGCGCAGAACAGCAAGAACCATGCTTCAGTTTATGCCCGGAACGGATTTCATATTCTCGGGTTATGCCGCAGAACCAAATTATGATAATTTATTTGCAGGTTCCAACTTTGACGCAGAGGACTTTGATGATTATAATGTTATACAGCGTGATATGCAGGTGGACGGCGGACTTCGTCCCGTTACCGAAGAAGAAGTAATCCGTGTAAGAATGGAAGCTGGAAAAGCCGTTCAGGCGGTATTTAAATATCTGGGGCTTACGGAAGTGACGGATGAACAGATAGAAGCAGTGGCTTATGCCCATGGCAGCAAAGACACATTGTCCCGTGATGTGGCGGCGGATCTGATGTCCGTAGAAGACATGATGAAACGCGGCATTACAGGCGTTGATATTGTAAAAGCCCTGGCAGACAGCGGTTTTGAAGATCTGGCACAGAGCATACTCAATATGTTAAAACAGCGTGTTATAGGAGATTATATGCAGACATCGGCAATTTTGGACGAGCACTTTAATGTACTATCCGGAGTGAACACGCCGAATGATTATATGGGACCAGGTACCGGATACCGTGTGGATGGAAAGCGCTGGGAAGAAATCAAAGCGATTCCCCATATTATAGATCCGGACAAGTTTTAGGAGGTGGCAGAATGGAATTAAATGAAGAGTTAATACAGAGCATTACCAAGGCGGTTATCGCCCAGCTTGGCAAAAATCCCTCTGCCGCATCTGCAGCCAAAAGCCACACTGTTGTAAAAACAGATTATTCCGGTTTTCCTCTGGCGAAGAAAGGAACAGATCCAAGGGAAGTAGTGATTGGAGTGGGACCTGCGTTTCAGAGAGAGATCAGTGCAACGATTGTTGGCTTGGATCTGAATGAGGTTTTGAAGAATCTGAAAGCCGGAATTGAAGAAGAAGGAATGGTTCCAAGAGTAGTTAAAGTACTGAAGACATCGGATGTATGTTTTATGGGACTGGAAGCAGCCAAGATCAGTGGCTCTGGTATTGGGATCGGACTCCAGTCGAAAGGAACTGCTGTGATTCACCAGAAGGATCTCTATCCTTTGTCCAATCTGGAATTATTTCCTCAGGCACCGCTTATGACACTGGATACCTACCGTAAAATAGGAAGAAATGCAGCACGATATGTAAAAGGGGAAAAGGTGACTCCTATTGAGAGCATTAATGATCCTATGGTTCGTGCTAAATTCCAGGTAAAGGCAGCGCTTATGCATATTCGCGAGACAGAACAGGTAGATATGCAAATACCAATAATTGAATGGGAGGAAGCATAGGATGAGATACCCATTAGGACAATATGAAGCAGAAAGCATTACGTCAAAGACTGGAAAAAAGCTGTCTGATATTACTTTGGATCAGGTGAGAAAAGGAAATATCACAGCAGATGACATTAAAATTTCCAAGGATATGTTAAAAAAACAGGGACAGGTTTCCAAGGAAGCCGGAAATGACCCTATGGCGTTAAATTTTGAACGCGCCGGAGAACTGGTGGATGTTCCAGACGATGTAATTTTGGATATGTATAATAAATTGCGTCCCAACCGGTCCACAAAGCGGGAACTGGTTGAGATGGCGAAGGAACTATTGGAGAAATATGGAGCGGTACACTGTGCAAAACTGGTGATGGAAGCAGCGGAGGTGTACGAGAAACGAGGGATTCTTCTGTGAAAATAGTTGCAGGTGTTGATATTGGCAATTCCACAACTGAAGTATGTATCGGTTCTTTTTCGGAAGAGGGCAGACTGCGCTTTTTATCCAGTGCCTCCCGTATGACTACGGGAACGAAAGGCACCGTGGCAAATGTTCATGGGATAAAAGCAGCTCTTTTGGAAGCCATGGGCCGTATTGACCGGAAGGTAAATGAAATAGAACTGATCCGGATTAATGAGGCGGCACCTGTTATTGGGGACACGGCAATGGAAACCATAACGGAGACCATAATCACAGAATCCTCTATGATCGGGCACAATCCTTCCACGCCTGCAGGAGCAGGCCAGGCGGTGGGATATTTACTGCCGCTTAAAGAGATCACATCAGCGAAAAGCGGTATCTCTTATATACTTACAGCATCCAGCCGTTATGGTTATGATGAAGTTGCAGAACTGATCAATGAATACAGCGGTCGTATTAGCATCAAAGGTCTGATACTTCAGGCAGATGAAGCAGTTCTAATTGAAAACAGGATTTCCATTGAAATCCCCATTATTGATGAAGTGCGGCAGATTGAGCGGGTACCGGAAGGGAAACTTGCTGCTATTGAAGTGGCACTTCCCGGACAGGGAATCAGTATGCTGTCTAATCCATATGGGATAGCAACGCTTTTGGAACTTGGACCGGAAGAAACCAGAATGGTGACGCCAATTGCAAAAAGCCTCATTGGGAAACGAAGTGCCGTAGTGATCAAAACTCCCCACGGCAATGTAAAAGAAAATATTCTGCCCGCAGGGGATATTTATATAGAAGGAACAAACTCTTCGACAGTGAATATTGATGCAGGTGCGGATGCGATTATGGATACTCTTTTAGGAGCAGGGGAGATCCGGGATATCAGCGGACAGCCGGATACCAATGTTGGAAATATGCTCTCCGGTATTAAAAAGGGCATGGAAAAGGTGACCGATGAAACCGGTCAGGATATCCGCATTACCGATATCCTTGCGGTAGATACCCTGGCTCCGGTGCAGATTTCCGGTTCTCTCGCAGGAGAGATGTGTATGGAAAAGGCAGTGGGAATTGCGGCTATGGTAAAAACCAGGCAGCTGCCCATGGAGAAGATTGCAGATCAATTGAAAGAGGAACTGGGTATTTATACAAAGGTGGCGGGAGTAGAAGCCGTAATGGCTACGCTTGGTGCCTGTACTACCCCTGGAACACAGCTTCCTCTGGCGATTCTCGATCTTGGCGGTGGCTCTACGGATGCAGCGATGATCGATGAAAAGGGGATGGTGAGAACGACCCATCAGGCAGGTGCTGGAGAACTGGTATCGATGCTGATTCAGACGGAGCTTGGCCTGTCAGCAAGAACAACAGCAGAGCAGATTAAGAAATATCCCCTGGCACGAGTGGAAAGCTTATTTCATATGAGGCTGGAAAACGGTGCGATGCAGTTTTTTGAAGATTCCATAGACCCCAGATATTTTGGAAATGTAGTGCTGCTTCATCCCGAAGAGCTCATTAAAATAGAAGAAGATATTCCGATGGAGAAAATTGCAGCTGTAAGGCGGGAAGCCAAGAAAAAGGTTTTTGTACGAAATGCAGTCCGGGCTCTGACGCAGGTAGCCCCTGACCGGAATCTCAGAAATATACCAAATGTTGTATTGGTAGGGGGTTCAGCAGAAGATTTTGAAATTCCCCAGATGCTCATGGAGGAACTTTCGAATTATAAAATAGTCTGCGGACGGGGAAATATCAGACGTTGTGAAGGACCCAGAAATGCGGTAGCCACAGGGTTGGTACTTTCCTATCTGGGAGGAATTAAATGATTGCTAAAAAGCCTTCCATTCTGATTTGTGGTAATCAGCCGGACAGGGATCTGCTTCGGGAGATCTGTGCAGGTATTGAAGAAGAAGGCGTTTTATACGAAGTACTGGAACTGGAATCCGCGGATTTGGATGAACTGGCATACGAAGCGGCATCGGGGTCTATACTGGGTGCGGGAATCGGGATTACCGGTTTGCGTGCAGCTATGCAGATGAGAGGCCTGAACAAAGGGCAGAATGTATTTGAGATCAACAACCCTAGCTTTTCTCAGTGCAGGTCGCTGGGAGCAAACAGCGCAAGAGCAATTAAAAGAGTAGCTTTTAAAAAGGTATATGATGTATAATAAGACTGCAGCTTTAAAATCAGCTTGAAAATTTGATTGAAATATCTGGAGGGATCACGTATGCTGGCAATTGAGAGAAAGAATGAGATATTATCAATTTTACAAAAAGAACAAAGAGTATTAGTGGCGGAACTCAGTCAAAAATACAATGTTACAGAAGAAACAATCAGAAGAGATCTGGAAAAATTAGAAAAAGAAGGATTTGTGAAGAAAACATATGGCGGAGCTGTGCTCAATAAGCATATCACTATGGACATGCCCCTGAAAATAAGGGAAAAGACCAACCGCAAGGAAAAGCAGGTTATTGCGAAAAAAGTAGCCGGGCTTATTGAAGAAGGGGACTGTATCATGCTGGACAGCTCTTCCACCTCCCTGATGATAGCGCAGGAGCTTAAACGGATGAAAAAGCTCACGGTTATCACCAACTCTGTGGAAGTGCTCATTGAATTGTCCGGAAATGACGGAATCCAGGTAATATCCACCGGTGGAAACCTTAGAGACTCATCCCTTTCCCTGGTTGGTAAGGCAACGCAGGAAGTATTGTCCCATTATTATGTGGATAAAGCCGTTATTTCCTGTAAAGGTGTGGATATTGAAAAAGGAGTCACAGACTCTCATGAAATGGAAGCAGAAGTAAAGATCGCCATGCGCAAAAGCGCAAAGTCAACGATTTTAGCGGCTGACAGCAGTAAGATGGGCGAAGTTTTCTTTGTAAAGGTGTTAAATCTGGAAAGCGGAGATATTCTTGTTACTGACAAGATTCCGGAAGAGTGGCGCAAGCCTCTGGCAGAGCGCGGTGTAAAAGTTTTATCAAATGAGGATGAATAAACTAGAAATTATATAATATGGTTTCTATGATTATAAAAAACAAATTCTAAAATTTAAATGAGAGGTGCAAGACATGGGAGAAGTAATTTATAATCTGGCGTTTGACTTTGGAGCGTCCAGCGGAAGAATGATTTTAAGCAAATATCAGGATGGGAAAATTGAATTAGAGGAATTACACCGTTTCGCTAATGACCCGGTTCGTGTAGGAAAGAATTTTTATTGGGATACCTTCCGTTTATATCATGAATTGAAAACAGGATTGAAAAAAGCAGCAGCTAAGAAAATCCCGATCCAGAGCCTTGCAATTGATACCTGGGGTGTTGATTACGGTTTAATCGATAAAGATGGCAATCTCATCGGCAATCCAGTAAACTACCGTGATGACAGAACGATTGGCGTGATCGAAGAAGTAGGCAAAATTGTTCCCCTAAAGGATATTTATGCAACAACCGGAATCCAGTTTATGAATTTTAATACGCTGTTCCAGATCTATGCAGATAAACAAATGCGCCCGGACATTTATGATAAAGCAGTTCGCCTCTTATTTATGCCGGAACTTTTTGGATATTTCCTCACAGGCAAAATGTACAATGAGTATACAATGGCAAGTACCGGACAGCTTCTGGATGCCAAAACCAGAGACTGGGATTATGAGTTGATTGAAAAAGTGGGTCTTAAAAAAGAACTGTTTGGAGAGTTGACAAAACCGGGAACAATTATCGGAGATTTATGTCCGGAAGTCATTGAAGAGACAGGCCTTTCAGGAGTAAAAGTAATTGCAGTTGGCAGCCATGACACTGCATCAGCAGTAGCAGGAACTCCATTTGAGGAGAAAAATGCGGCATTCTTAAGCTGCGGAACCTGGTCACTCTTTGGTATGGAAATTGATGAGCCGATATTAACAGAAAAATCTTTTGAATATAATTATACAAATGAGGGCGGCGTTGAAGGCAAAATCCGTTACCTGAAGAACATCAACGGTTTATGGATTATGCAGAACCTGCGTAAAAACTGGTGTGAGTTCGAGGGAGACGTTTCCTTCCCTGATATCATCAAGGCATCCAGAGAAGCAAAGAGACAGGATTTCATGATTGACCCTAATGACCCGAGATTTACCGCTCCATATAACATGATGAAAGAAGTTATCGCATATTGTGAAGAACACGGACAGGGAACACCGGAAGGACTTGGCGAAATTGCAATGGCAATTTACAACGGCCTTACCAATGAATATGGTGCAACGATCAGAGGGTTGGAAGTATTGACCGGAGAAACAATTCCATGTATTAATATGGTAGGCGGCGGTATCCAGGACCAGCTTTTATGTGAACTGACAGCGAAAGCAACCGGCAAGAAAGTAGTGGCAGGCCCGATTGAAGGTTCTGTTCTCGGAAATGTGGTTATGCAGTTAAAAGCAATGGGAGCTATTGAATCTCTGGAAGAAGGACGCAGGGTTGTAAAGGCATCCTTTGCACAGGAGGTACATATTCCGGCATAAGACCGATGACTTTTCGGATTTTAAGGATTGTCTGATACAAATTGATATATGGATATAACTTTAGATTGCCAGATGAACAAGAATCCGGCATAAAATGCGAGGTTTGAAAATATGGGCATTTCGACAAAAAATGGCGATGGTGGTATGACCAACCTGATTAAAACTAAAAATGTGCCAAAATCAGATGAGCGAGTTCACCTGTTGGGAAGCATCGATGAACTTACCAGCCATCTGGGGCTGGTAAAGGCGAAAGTATGCAAGCCTCAGGTGAAAGAAATGCTTGCGTCTGTTCAGGATACGCTTATTACCGTAATGGCAGGTATCGCAGACCCGCACAATATGAAATATAAGTTAAAAGAGGCTGAAGTAACAAAGCTGGAGACAGAAATGGCACGGATGGAGAGTGCGTTTACCATGCCCCAGGGCTGGGTACTGCCGGGAGGCAATGCCGTGTCAGCTGAAGTAGACATTGCCAGAACGGTAACCAGGAGATGTGAACGCTATCTGTCTGGCGTCACCATTAAATATGGCTCTGACAAAGTGGCGAAACAGTACCTGAACCGCTTATCTGATTACTTGTTTATATTAGCCCGTTATACAGATGCGGTTATGTCAGAAGATTCCGGTCTGCACGAACAAACGAAAGCATTGCCTGCAGCAGCAAAACAGCCCGTAGAACCAGAGACTGATCCGGTAACGGATCATACAGTTAAGGTTAATAAGGATAAACTGATGGATATGACGAGTGAAGCAATTATACAGGAAGTGTTAAAACGAATGAATAAGCCGGAGAAAATATCTCTGGAGGCAGCAAAGAAACTGATTGAGAAAGTAGAAGAGTATTCCAAATCCCAGGGCATGCAGGCGGTAATAGCTGTCTGCGGACCGGATGGAAATCCCATTGCAGTGCATGTAATGGATGGGGCTTTTCTGGTAAGCTTTGATGTTGCTATTAAAAAAGCCTATACGGCTGCTGCAGTTAAGATGTCTACAATGGAACTGGGCGAATTGATCAAACCGGGAGCAACGTTCCAGGGACTGGATCATATAGAAGGAGACAAGATGGTATTCTTCGGCGGCGGTGTTCCGCTAAAATCCGGTGGACGAATGATTGGAGCACTTGGTGTAAGCGGTGGTACCGGAGATGAAGATGACAAGCTTGCGCAGTATGGGCTGCGAGTTTTAGAGGAAGTGCTTTCTTAGAGTGTGTCTGAAAACAGCTTTCTGACAGATGTGCTTCACAGTTTGTGGGAGATGTCCCGGATAAAGGGCGCGTAGCGGGCTACGTAACCTGAATTCGGGGCAAATATGCCGCAAAATGGGGCATGCAGATGGCTGGAATGAATTTTCAGACAAGTTTTCCATATGGATAAAAAAATGATGGAAAGGCAGCTATAACATGCGTGGAATCGCTTGTTGTGGCTGCTTTTAATTTAGTACTTCCCACCCCCCTGAATAAATGTTATAATTATCGCAATAATATTCACATAAGCATTTTAATGCGAGAAATGGAAATGGAGGAAATTTTATGCAGTTTACCACGTTGCCGGAGTATGAACTTCTGATCGAAGACGATATTGCGGATATTAATTCAAAGGGTTATCTGTTAAGACATAAAAAGAGCGGCGCCAGAATTATGGTGATTGCCAATGATGATGAAAATAAGGTTTTTCATATAGCTTTTCGGACACCGCCCAAGGACAGTACAGGTGTTGCTCATATACTGGAGCATAGTGTATTGTGCGGAAGTGAAAAGTTCCCATCAAAGGATCCTTTCGTTGAATTGGTGAAAGGGTCCCTTAATACGTTTTTGAATGCCATGACCTATCCGGATAAAACCATGTATCCGGTTGCCAGCTGCAACGACCAGGATTTCCGGAATCTGATGCATGTTTACATGGACGCGGTTTTTCATACGAACATCTATAATAAGGAAGAGATTTTCCGCCAGGAGGGCTGGAATTATCATTTAGAGTCTCCGGAGGATGAGCTGACTTATAATGGAGTGGTATACAATGAGATGAAAGGGGCTTTTTCTTCTCCGGATGATGTTCTGGACCGGGAAATACTGAATTCCCTGTTTCCGGATACGCCTTATGGAAATGAATCTGGCGGGGATCCTGCATTTATACCGGATCTTACGTATCATGATTTTCTGGAATTCCACAGAAAGTATTACCATCCGTCCAACAGTTACATTTATCTGTATGGAAATGCAGATATGGAAGAAAGGCTGAAATGGCTGGATGAAGAATATTTGAGTAAATATGATGTGATCCAGGTAGATTCTGCTATTCCTATGCAGAAACCATTTGAAAAACCAATTGAGATTAAGAAAAAGTATTCCATTTCCAATACAGATGATGAGAAGGATAACACGTTCCTTTCCTATAATATAGTCATTAAAACCAGTCTGGATGTTCGTCTGGCGAATGCATTTTCTGTCATAGAATACGCATTGCTGACCGCTCCGGGAGCACCATTAAAGCAGGCACTGCTGGATGCAAAAATTGGAAAAGATATTCAGGGGTCCTATGACAGCAGTGTATATCAGCCAATCTTTTCGGTCGTTGCTAAAAATGCAAACACAGACTCCAAAGACAGGTTTTTGAAGATCATCCGGGACGTTCTGGAACAGGCTGTGAAAGAGGGCATAGATAAAAAAGCTCTTCTTGCCGGAATCAACAATATGGAATTTAGATTCCGGGAGGCTGACTACGGTTCTTATCCCAAGGGGCTGATGTACGGAATTGATGTTATGGACAGCTGGCTGTATGATGACGCAGCGCCATTTGATTATTTAAAGCAGCTTGGCATATTTGAATTTTTAAAAGACCAGGTAGAAACCGGGTATTTTGAAAAACTGATTCAGGAATATCTGCTGAATAACACCCATGCATCTGTTGTAATTGTGGAGCCGCAAAAAGGTCTGACGGCTATCATAGAAGAAGAAATAAAGAATAAGTTAAAAGAATATAAGGAAAGCCTGACGTCTGAAGAAATCCAGTCTCTGGTGGATAAAACAGAGAAGCTTAGTCTGTTCCAGGAAACACCGTCTACAAAAGAAGAGCTGGAAGCGATTCCTATGCTGGAGGCTTCTGATATTAAGAAGGAAGCCGGGAAATTCTACAATGAAAAGCATCAGCTGGGAGATACAACGGTACTGCATCATAACATGTATACCAATGGCATTGGATACCTGAAAGTATTATTTGATACAAAATATGTACCGCTTGACTATATTCCGTATCTGGGTATTTTAAAAGCAGTTCTGGGGATGGTAGACACCAGGAATTACAGTTACAGCGAATTGTTTAACGAGATCAATATTCACTCCGGCGGAATCTATCCGGGAATTGAAATATTTGCTGCGGATAAACAGGGTGACTGCAGGGCAATGTTTGAAATGAAAGCGAAGATTCTCTATGAGAAACTGGATTTTGCATTTGACATGATGGAAGAAATGATCTTCACTTCAAAATTAGAAGATGAAAAGAGACTGTATGAAATTATTGCGGAGATAAAGTCCAGGGTTTCTGTCCGGTTAAATTCCGCAGGACATTCAACGGCAGCTGTCCGTTCCATGTCTTACTTCTCACAGACAAGTGCATGGAATGATGCGGTTAGCGGAATCCGTTTTTATAAGCTGATTGAGTCACTGGAAGTTCATTTTGAGGAAAAGAAAGAAGAGCTGATCCGCATTTTAAAAGAGCTTATGAAACTGGTTTTCCGAAAGGATACGCTTCTGTGCAGCTATACGGCTGATGAAACGGGATTTGCCCCTCTTATGGACAGGCTTTCCGGTTTAAAAGAAAAGCTGTATGAAGGAGAAGGTGTCATGCCTCACGGGAAATTAGAGACGGTGCAGAAGAATGAAGGCTTCCAGACTTCCTCTAAGATCCAGTATGTGGCAAGAGCAGGGAACTTTGTACAGGCCGGTCTTAAGTATACCGGGGTATTGAAGATTTTAAAAGTTGTGTTAAGCTATGAGTACCTTTGGTTGAATATTCGTGTAAAAGGCGGGGCTTATGGCTGCATGAGCGGATTTGGAAAAACCGGAGATTCCTACTTCGTATCTTACCGTGATCCCAATCTTCGGAAAACAAATGAAGTATACGAAGGCGTTGTGGACTATGTAAAGAATTTCACAGTAGATGACCGGGATATGACAAAATATATTATTGGCACCATCAGTGAAATGGATACGCCATTAAATCCTGCAGCAAAAGGCATCCGTTCCCTTGGCGCCTATATCAGCAATGTGTCTGAGGAAGATCTGCAGAAAGAACGGGATGAAGTATTAAATGCCACCCAGGAAGATATCCGTGCTCTTTGGAAGATCATGGAAGCGATTGTGGCGGCGGATAATATCTGTGTAATCGGAAATGAAGAAAAGCTGGCAGCTGAAAAAGACCTGTTTAAAGTACTGGTTCCTTTTATTGGCTAGAGTATTCTGGAACGTCAAAAGATAAATTATATACTGTCTCTGGCAGCAGATTGGAGTAAAAATGACAACAGCAAGTTATAAATCGGGTTTTGTTACCTTAATCGGCAGACCAAACGTGGGAAAATCAACACTCATGAACTATTTAATCGGTCAGAAGATTGCCATTACATCTAACAAACCCCAGACCACAAGGAACCGGATTCAGACAGTCTATACCTGTGAAAAAGGGCAGATTGTATTCGTAGATACGCCAGGTATCCACAAAGCAAAAAATAAGCTGGGTGAATATATGGTAAACGTAGCACAGAGGACCTTAAATGAGGTGGATGTGATATTATGGCTGGTAGAGCCCAGTACCTTTATCGGTGCCGGAGAACGCCATATTGCGGAACAGCTTTTGAAGACAAAGACTCCGGTTATTCTGGTAATTAATAAAATAGATACGGTAAAGAGAGAAGAGATATTAAAATTTATTGATGAATACCGGAAAATATATGATTTTGCGGAAATCATCCCTGCATCTGCCCTGAAAGGGCAGAACACCCAGGATATTATAGATACTGTGTTTAAATATCTTCCCTACGGACCCCAGTTTTATGATGAAGATACCGTTACCGACCAGCCTGAGAGGCAGATTGTGGCGGAACTGATCAGAGAGAAGGCGCTGCGCAGTCTGGATGAAGAGATTCCCCATGGAATTGCTGTTTCCATCGACAGAATGAAAGAGCGGACAGGCGGAAAACTGATGGATATAGAAGCAACCATTATCTGTGAGCGGGATTCCCATAAGGGAATTATTATAGGAAAAGGCGGAACGATGCTTCGTAAAATCGGTTCCCAGGCGAGAAAAGAAATTGAAGAAATGTTGGAAATGAAAGTCAATCTGCAGCTTTGGGTTAAAGTTAAGAAGGACTGGCGTGACAGCGATTTCTTAATGAAGAACTTTGGGTATGATAAAAAGGATGTCTAGAGTACAACTGAAAATCAATGCACCTGTCTGAATGCCAGGTACAGGCTTAATTCAGTCAGGCTCTGAGCAGAAGGTGTAAAATGGGACAGACAGTGACGTTAACGGGTATGGTGCTTATAGCCGCCCCAATTGGTGATTATGATAAAAGGCTGGTGCTGCTTACCAAAGAAAGAGGTAAAATTACAGCATTTGCAAAAGGAGCAAGAAGACAGAACAGCCCGCTTCTGGCGGCAACAAATCCGTTTTCTTTTGGTGCGTTTACCTGTTTTGAGGGAAGAACGTCTTATAACCTGATGCAGGCAGAGATCAGCAATTATTTTTCAGGGCTGTCCCAGGATTATGAGGCAGCCTATTACGGCTTCTATTTTATGGAAATTGCAGATTATTATGCGAGGGAAAATAATGATGAGGCGGAAATGCTGAGGCTGCTGTATGCAACCCTTAGAGCGCTTATGAACGCACATATAACCAATGAGCTGATCCGGTATATCTTTGAGTGGAAGTCAATGGTTATAAGCGGAGAATATCCTCAGATGTTTTGCTGTACCGGCTGTGGCGTACAGGAGGATCTGCGGGCATTTGTACCTGCAGGAGACGGACTGGTGTGTAAAAACTGCCTGTCCGGATCAAAAGGGGCAGTTCTGCTGTTAGAGTCCACTATTTACACGTATCAGTATATCGCTTCGTCTACGATTGAAAAACTTTATACCTTTACGGTATCTGAGGAAGTGCTGCGTGAAATGAAACGCCTTCAGGCCCGTCTTCGTAAAATTTATATGGACAAACAGTTTAAATCTCTTGAAATTTTAGAGTCGATTGTTACATAAGTTTTAAATCGACCCGCCAGAGTGTTCTTCTCCCAATAATTAGTTGAAAATATCATACTTTAAAGGTATAATAATTAGGATTATACAAGGAGGATGCAGTTTATTATGAAAAAAAGGAGAATTCTGGCGGTGATGGTAGGAGTTATGTGTCTGTTAAGCGGGTGCAGTAAGGTCTCGTCACCAGATGAGTCAGCAGTTTCGATTGGAAAAGACGGAGGAATTACCGGGACAGCAGTGGAGAGCCTGGACAAAGAGTATTATGATGAGACAGAGCTCAAAACCATGATTGAGAGCGAAATCGATGCATATAAAACCAGTACAGGCAAAGATAATATTAATCTGGACAAATTTAGTGTAAATGAACAAAAAGCGAAATTAATTATAGATTATGCTTCTGCACAGGATTATGCGAATTTTAACCATGTTGAATTTTTTGTAGGTAAAATTTCGGAAGCACAAAAATCTGGCGTTACCTTTGACGGAAGCTTTCAGTCTGTGGAAGACGGCAAGGTGGTAAAAAGCGGACTGGCCAGCAGTGATGTACTTAAGAAGGACTATCAGGTTGTGGTAATGGAAGAACCAGTTCTCGTACAGGTGCCCGGCAATATCCTGTATGCCAGCGAAAATGTTGAGGTGGCAGGTAAAAGTGAAGCAAAAGTAAAATCATCGGGATCTGAAGGGACTGCCGAAAAGCAGTCAGATACAACTAAGCAGGAAGAAACAGATTCTGAAACGGGCATGGTCTTATTGTCTCCTGAGAACAGTAATTCGGGGACTTCTGCAAAAGAGATTGAAATTGGCAAGAAATTAGCTTATATTATTTATGAGTTGGGATAATTGAGTATCCCTGGCAGGTTTTAAAGCGTGTTTAAATTTGTTTTAGATGTCTGCACGCAAAAATTACAGAAATTATAATGAAAATAGAATGGAATGTGAGGAATTAACAATGGAAAAGACGATGGATAAAATTGTAGCATTGGCAAAGGCAAGAGGATTTGTGTATCCGGGTTCCGAAATCTATGGAGGGCTTGCGAATACCTGGGATTATGGAAACCTTGGTGTTGAGCTGAAGAATAACGTAAAACAGGCATGGTGGAAAAAATTCGTAACAGAAAATCCCTATAATGTAGGTGTTGACTGTGCTATTTTAATGAATCCACAGACCTGGGTTGCAAGTGGACATCTGGGTGGATTCAGTGATCCGCTGATGGATTGTAAAGAATGCCACGAGAGATTCCGCGCGGACAAAATTATTGAAGACTTCTGTGCAGAGAAAGAAATTGCAGTGGAAGGTTCCGTGGATGCATGGAGCCAGGAAGAGATGAAGAATTTTATCGAAGAGCATCAGATTCCATGCCCTACCTGCGGCAAACATAATTTTACTGACATCCGCCAGTTCAACCTGATGTTCAAGACATTCCAGGGTGTTACCGAAGATGCCAAGAATACTGTATATTTAAGACCGGAAACAGCACAGGGTATTTTCGTGAATTTCAAAAATGTCCAGAGAACATCCAGAAAGAAAATCCCATTTGGTATCGGACAGATCGGTAAATCTTTCCGTAATGAAATTACACCAGGAAACTTTACCTTCCGTACAAGAGAATTCGAACAGATGGAACTGGAATTCTTCTGTGAACCTGGTACGGATCTGGAGTGGTTTGCATATTGGAAAAAATACTGCCTGGACTGGTTAACCGCTCTTGGCATGAAAGAAGACGAGATGCGTGCAAGAGACCATGCTGCAGAAGAGCTTTGTTTCTATAGTAAAGCTACTACCGATATTGAATTCCTGTTCCCATTCGGATGGGGTGAATTATGGGGCGTTGCCGACAGAACGGATTACGACCTGACACAGCATCAGGATACCTCCGGTCAGGATATGAGCTATTTTGATGATGAGAAAAAGGAGAAATACATTCCTTATGTAATTGAACCTTCACTTGGTGCAGACCGCGTGGTACTGGCATTCCTCTGCAGCGCATATGATGAAGAGGAACTGGAAGGCGGAGATAAGAGAACCGTACTTCGTTTCCATCCGGCACTGGCTCCGATTAAGGTGGGAGTGCTGCCGTTATCCAAGAAATTAAATGAAGGCGCAGAAAAAGTATTTACCATGCTGGCTAAGAAATATAACTGTGAATTTGATGACCGTGGAAACATTGGTAAACGTTACAGACGTCAGGATGAAATCGGAACGCCGTTCTGTGTAACTTATGATTTCGAATCTGAGACAGACGGTGCGGTAACCGTCCGGGACCGTGATTCCATGCAGCAGGAAAGAATTAAAATTGAAGAATTAGAAGCATATCTGGCAGACAAATTTATATTTTAGGCTTCGGAATGTGTCAGAAATTTACTGACACACTGGAGCGTGCAGATGGCAGGAATGAATTTTCAAACACGCTCTATAATGTATTGATTGAATTGCGCTCACAGCGGGAATAAAAAATTCCCTCTGTGGGCGTTTTTTGTGGTATTTTATGAAAAGCACAACTTTAAACAAATATTCGCATGACTGGCAATTCCTACCTTAAGCAGGAGAGCTTATAATAAGGATAAAGTAAAAGCTTTGGAGGAGGTTGTTTATGAGGTATGGATACTTTGACAATGAGAATAGAGAGTATGTAATTGAACGTGTGGATCTTTCTGCTTCCTGGACAAATTATATTGGGGTTGAGGATATGTGCGGAGTTGTGAATCATACGGCAGGCGGATATTTATTTTATAAATCTCCGGAATACCACCGCATTACCAGGTTCCGGGCTAATGCCGTACCTATGGACCGCCCGGGGCATTATGTTTATCTCAGGGATAATGAGTCAGAGGATTACTGGAGCATTTCCTGGCAGCCGGTAGGAAAGTCTTTGGACGAGGCAAAATATACCTGCCGCCACGGATTGTCTTATTCAGTATATGAATGCAGTTATAAGGGGATCCAAGCTTCTCAGACGCTGGTAATACCAATTGGGGATGCGGTAGAGTTATGGGATGTAAAGGTACAGAACCAGAGTGACCGGGTGAGGGAACTAAGCGTGTTCTCCTACTGTGAATTTTCCTTCCACCATATTAATATGGATAACCAGAACTTTCAGATGAGCATGTATGCGGCAGGGTCATCCTGTGAGGACGGTATTATTGAACATGACCTGTTTTATGAAGAGTTTGGATACCAGTATTTTACATCCAGTGCCGATCAGGATAGTTTTGAGACATTGAGAGATCAGTTTATCGGTAAATACCGGACGGAAGATAATCCTATTGGGGTGGAACGGGGGTATCTGGAAGGCGGCTCTGAAAATGGCAATAACCACTGCGGTGCATTTCAGAAAAAAATTGTGCTGCAGCCGGGGGAAGAAGTCAGGATTATATATATGCTTGGAGAGGGCGGACGGGAAACCGGAGCCGTTGTCCGGGAAAAATACAGCAGACCGGATGCGATGGAGAAGGTATATGACAGTCTTGGGACTTTCTGGAAAAAGAAACTGGAGAAACTTCAGATTCAGACTCCGAATGAAGGAATGAATACTTTAATTAACACCTGGACTCTATATCAGGCTGAGATTAACGTAATGTTTTCCAGATTTGCATCGTTTATAGAAGTAGGCGGAAGAACCGGGCTCGGTTACCGGGATACAGCCCAGGATGCTATGACAATTCCTCACTCCAATCCGGAAAAGTGCCGGCAGAGACTGGTGGAATTGCTCCGCGGCTTGGTTTCAAAAGGATATGGACTTCATTTATTCCAGCCGGAATGGTTCGATCCGGATACGGAAGTTAAGCCTTTTAAGTCTCCTACTGTTGTGCCTGCGCCAAATGCACAGGATATGATTCACGGACTGGAAGATACCTGTTCTGACGATGCCCTGTGGCTGGTAAGTGCCATTGTGGAATACGTAAAGGAAACGGGTGAGCTTACATTTTTGGATCAGGTCTTCTCCTATGCCGATGGCGGAGAAGGAACCGTATATGAGCACATGATGAAAATTCTGGATTTTTCGGCAGATCAGGTAGGGGAAAGCGGTATCTGCAAAGGACTGCGTGCCGACTGGAATGATTGTCTTAACCTGGGCGGCGGTGAAAGTGCCATGGTTTCCTTCCTGCATTATTGGGCTATTCAGAATTTCCTGGAAGCAGCAAGATATCTAAAACGCAGGGCAGATGTGGAAAAATATGAGAAGATGGCTGAAAAGGTAAAAGAGGTTTGTGATACCAGGCTTTGGGATGAGGAATGGTTTATCCGGGGCGTGACGAAAAACGGCAGGAAAATAGGTACCATGAATGACAAGGAAGGGAAGATCCACCTGGAATCCAATGCCTGGGCAGTTTTATCCGGTGCGGCATCTGAAGAAAAAGGCAAAAAGGCAATGGACAGCGTTGACCGGTATCTGTATACGCCATATGGCATTTTGCTAAACGGACCATCTTATACCCAGCCGGATGATGATATTGGCTTTGTGACCAGAGTTTATCCGGGGTTAAAAGAAAACAGTTCGGTATTCAGCCATCCAAACCCCTGGGCATGGGCTGCTGAGTGTGTATTGGGCAGGGGGGACCGTGCGATGAAATTCTATGATGCATTATGCCCATACAACCAAAATGACCAGATCGAGATACGGGAGTCAGAACCGTATTCCTACTGCCAGTTCATTGTAGGAAGGGATCACAAGGCATTTGGCAGGGCAAGGCATCCGTTTATGACGGGAACAGGCGGCTGGGCTTATTTTTCGGCAACCAGGTATATGCTGGGCATTAAACCGGAATTTGACCATCTGCAGATAGATCCCTGTGTACCTTCTGACTGGAAAGAATTTAAGGTGAGCAGGGAGTTTAGGGGGGCAATGTATGAGATTACAGTTCGAAATCCGGACAGTGTCATGAAAGGCGTACGTAAAATGTATCTGGATGGAGTGGAAGCAGATGAGATACCGGTATGTGATGCCGGAAGCAGGCATGAAGTAACTGTCATTATGGGAAGATAAAAGAAGGTAGGCGAATAGATTATGGTACATTTTGGAACAGGCGGCTGGAGAGCCGTAATCGGAGATGAATTTACAAGGGAAAACATACAGAAGCTATCCATGGCAATGGCGCTTAAAATGAAAGCAGAAGGAGTGGAAGAAGATGGTATGGTGATCGGCTATGACCGGAGATTCTTATCGAAGGAAGCAGTTATGTGGGCATGTGAGGTTTTTGCCAGAGAAGGAATCCATACGTATTTTATCAACCGTTCTTCACCGACTCCGTTGATTATGTATTATGTTATGAGTCATGGGCTTCATTATGGCATGATGGTGACGGCAAGCCACAACCCTGCTATCTATAACGGAATTAAGGTGTTCACCCAGGGGGGCAGGGATGCGGATGAAGAGCAGACCGGCAATATAGAGGATTATATAGCTGAAGTGGAAGAGTGCTGTAAGAGGGGCAATCCCATTGAAATTATAGAATATGAAGATGCGAAGGAAAAAGGGCTGGTAACAGAGTTCAATCCATTAAATGAATACCTGGATAATATCATAGCTGCCATAGATATGGAAGCGATCAAAGAACGGGGGCTTAGGGTAGCGCTGGATCCTATGTACGGTGTAAGCCAGACATCTGTCAAAACCCTGCTGTCTATTGCACGCTGTGAACTGGAAGTTATTCATGAACGTCATGATACCCTGTTTGGAGGGAAGCTGCCTGCTCCAAATGCAAATACCCTGCGTTCCCTTCAGAACTATGTATTGGACAGAGGATGCGACATTGGAATAGCAACAGACGGAGATGCCGACCGTATCGGTGTAATTGATGATACCGGTAGATTTCTCCATCCAAATGACATACTGGTACTGCTGTATTACTATCTGGTGAAATATAAGGGGTGGCACGGGGCGGTAGTGAGAAATATTTCCACCACCCACAGGCTGGACCGGGTAGCGGAGAGTTTCGGTGAAAAATGTTATGAAGTTCCGGTAGGATTCAAACATGTATCTGCGAAAATGCAGGAGACAAATGCCGTAATCGGCGGGGAATCTTCCGGGGGCTTGACAGTACGCGGGCATATCAATGGAAAAGACGGGATCTACGCAGCGGCACTCCTGATTGAGATGATCGCAGTAACAGGCAAAAAGATATCCCGGATTGCTCAGGATATTGAACTTGAGTATGGATTCCTGCATATGGAAGAGCGGGCTTATAAATTCAGTCAGGAGAAAAAAGAAGAAATCCATAACATACTTATGATACAGAAGCTTCTGCCAGAGATTGAAACAGAAGCAGAGAAGGTGTCCTATCTGGACGGATGTAAGATCTATTTCAAAAATGGAGGATGGATCAGCGCCAGATTCTCCGGCACGGAGCCGCTTCTTCGGATCTTCTGCGAAATGCCAAAGCCAAATGAAGCATCTGAACTTTGTGGGCTATTCGAAGAATTTCTGGGAATAACCTGTGAACCGATCTGATTGTACGGTCAATTTATGCCGGCAGGGGGCATGTTTTGAATGAAATTGAACAGAGCAGACGCAGTACGTCCTTCGTACTGTATCTGCTCTCTTTTGGTAAAAAACCCATAAATTTTTAATCTACAAGGCGGAGGTATGAGGCGTAGCAGCAGCTACGTCGATTGACAACAACGCAGCAGATGGAAATTTAAGCAAGTGTAACATAAGGTTATTTAGAGTGGCTTATACTAGGGTACTATGTTACAATAAACCCAAGGAAGAGGGAGGTTCAGGTTTATGGATAATCAGTCTCAGAATACGCAAAAGCCCAGGTCTTTGAAATCGCGGATGCTTTTTTTCATTATGCTTTGCTGGGTAATTCCGCTGCTGGTATTATTTTTATTTATGGTTTTTACATATCGGAATGAAATTTTAGAAAAATCGGAGATGATGTTGAATCTGGGAATAGAAAATGTAACATCTACCCTGTCCCAAAGAGTAGATGAGGCAATTACAGCATCAAAAAAACCATCCTACGAAGGCGTGTGTGAAAAAGCCTGGAGAAAATACCGGAAAGGCGAGACCAATAAGAACCAATTTTACCAGGATATTAATAATGAATTGAAAAGCAAGTTTTACATAGACAAAAAATTCAGTATGTTTACCTTCTACCTGGAAGGGGACGATGAGCCGTTATGCTATTCAGCAAACAATGAATTTTCCTATTTGAGTTACATGGAACAGATCCATGGGAAAATGAAAGACCTGATTGAAGGCCATTCTTCCGATGCTGTTCTGCGTGTGGTGGATGGGCGGATATATATTGTACGGAATATGTATACGGTTACCAAGTATATGAAGTTTGGAACGTTGATCGTAGAATTGAACCAGGATCAGTTGTTTCGGAACATTCAGATGGACTTAAGCGTCAATGCGGCAATCTGCTTTAATGACGGTGAAGAATTCGTAATGGTGGGGAATCAGGATGAAGAAGCTTCCTTTAAGTATTTTCCGGCATTGTTCCAGAAATATGATAAAAATAAAGATGAAACAATCCAGATGGATTTGAGCAACAGCTACAAAGGCTATCTGAAAGAAAAAAAATGCAGGGATTATAATGTAGGTGTTGCCTTCCTGGTAAGTAAGGCATTGTTTTATGAATCTCTTTATAATCTGTATAAAATTATTGCATGTATTATACTAATACTAATTCCGGTTCTGATGTATGGGGTGAAATTTTTAAATAAGCAGGTAAGTATTCCGGTCAGACGGATGATCCGTGCGTCCGAAGCCATTGAAGAGGGACAGCTTGGAACCGTTGTGGAGGGAGAAAATATGCCAAATGCAGAATTTTCTTACCTGATGGATTCTTTTAACCGGATGTCCAAACAGGTCAAATATCTGTTTGATTACGCTTATGACGAAAAACTGGCACGAAGAGATGCGAAAATTATGGCACTCCAGGCACAGATTAATCCCCATTTTCTGAATAATACTTTAGAAATGATGAATTGGCAGGCGCGAATGTCCGGAGATACCACAATCAGTAAGATGATAGAGTCCCTGAGTACGGTTCTGGATTACCGGATGGACAGGGCAGGAAGCCGCCTGATTAACCTTGCAGAAGAACTGCATTGTGCGGATGCTTACTTCTACATTATATCCATGAGGTTTGGAAAGCGTCTGAAAGTGGAATGGAATGTAGATGACAGTCTGCTGCAGGTAAAAGTACCGAGGCTTATTCTGCAGCCGATTCTGGAGAACGCGGTAGTGCACGGGATTGAGCAGGTAAAAAACGGAGTGATAGAAATACAGATATACCACGATGAAACAAAGATCTATGTAAAGGTGCTCAATTCCGGCAAGCCAATGACCGGGGAGGATATGGAGAAAATCAACGGGATCCTCTCAGGAAGTCCCGGAAGCATTAAGGCTGAGCCCGGTCAGCATACTTCACTTGGTATCCGTAACGTAAATGAACGGATCAAACTGATCTATGGGGAACAGTATGGACTTTGTATTGCACCGTCCGATGATGGAAAAACGGAGTCCGTGATAACGCTGCCCTATGAGAAAGAATTGGACAAGGAGGAAGAAATTAATAGGCAAAAGGCACAAAAAGAATTGCAGAGTACCGGGAAAATTGGGGAATAAAACGGGTGGTTTTGTCACTGGATTTGATTATTCTTGTGAAGAGGGCAAGAATGAACAAATAATGTCAAGTAGGTCTAATGCTTTTTGAGGTCATTGCAAGTATAATAGGATTATAAGAAATGAGAGAAATACTCATAGAACTAAAAAACTCACAGGGAGGAAATAAAGTATGAAACTCAAAAAGGTATTGGCAGTAACAATGACGGCAGCGATGACAATGTCCATGATGGCAGGTTGTGGAAGCACCACAAGCGCAGCAACAGAAGGAAAGAAAACAGAAGCAAGTGCAGCATCTGAGGAAACAAAAGCTCCGGCAACGGATGGAGAGACCAAAGAAGCATCAGAAGGCGGCAGCGAAGAAACCGAAGCAGCATCGGAAAGCGCACCGGCGATAGAGACCGCAACATCGAAAAAGGCAGCAGAGGAAGTTGCAGGGGGAAAAGATGTAACACTCAAGACTGTTTCCATGTTCGGAGGAACAGACCCCAATGCCATCGTGTATCAGGCAGTGAATAAAGCATTTATGGAACAGCATCCAAATGTAACGCTGGAAGATGATTCCCAGGTATCCAATGAAGAGTGGAAGTCCAGAATCGCAGCAGACTTTTCCGTGGGAAATGAACCGGATGTCTTACAGTTCTTCGTAGATGCAACAGCAAATGATATTATTTCCACTGATAAATTAGTACCTTATGATGAGATTGTAAAAGAGTACCCGGAATATGCCGGTGATACGTTACCGGATGCATTAGAAAAAGTAAAAAATGCAGATGGCGTGAAAAGAGCGGTTCCCACAACCGGATATTGGGAAGGACTTTTCTGCAACAAGGATGTATTTGAACAAAATGGCGTAGAACTTCCCACAGATTGGGATTCCTTTACAAAGGCAATTGAAACATTTAAGAGCAAAGATATCATCCCGATTGCATGTTCACTGAATGAAGTACCACATTATTGGGTTGAGTTCTGTATGCTGTATACAGCAGGACAGGATGAATATGTTTCCATGCCGGATAAGGCACCTGAGAGCTGGATAAAAGGAATTGAAGTAATTAAGACATTGAAAGAAATGGGTGCTTTCCCGGAAGATACCGATACGATCGATAACTCCTCCGCGGAGCAGTTATTTAACAGTAAAAAGGCAGCAATGCAGTTAGACGGCAACTGGAGAATGAATGGAATTGATGATAAAGAAAACGTTGTAGTTGTGCCTTTCCCTGGCGTTCCTGATCAGGCAAAAGATGTGGCTGGTTACATGGTAAGCGGATTATCATCCGGCTTCTATATCACAAGAAAAGCATGGGATGACCCGGACAAGAGAGATGCAGCAGTAAAATTTGTAATGGCTCAGACCTGTAAAGATTCACTTATGAAATACTGGAATGGTGCAGGCATCCCAACCTGTGAAATCTCTGAAGATGAAATGCCTTCTGATAACCTGGCAAAGAGCGGGCTTGAATATGCGCAGGCAGCAAAAGGCCTGGTACTGCCAACTGATGCAAGATATAACACATACAAAGCGCTTACCAGCCAAATCTCCGGAATGGCAGCAGGTATGGTCAAGGCAGAAGACATTATCAATGATATGATTACACGTTATAAAAACGGTGAAATCGTAGAGTAATAGAATAAATAAATATTGTCCTTATGAGCAGAGGGAGTTTTCAAAACCGCCCCCTCTGCTTCTTTATACCCAAAATTCAATGTATGATTTTAAAAAGGAGGTAATTCACCATGTTATATAGAAAAAAATGGCCGCTTCTCATCTTTTTAGTTCCGGGAATTCTGTTCCTTGTGATATTTCTGTACGTACCCTTTGTAGAAAATATCAAAAATGCCCTCTATGATATGTCTGTTCCTGTAGCTATGCCGGGCCGTGCATTCCGGTATGTGGGAGCTGAAAATTTCCAGAAACTGTTTTCTGATCCCATGATCCGTGTTGCGCTTGGAAACTCCGTAAAAATGATGTTTCTAACCGTTATTTTTGAAGTGGGGATTGCATTTGTATTAGCCGTACTGGTGAGCAATATCAAAAAAGGACAGCAGTTTTTCAGAACCGTATACTTTTTCCCTATTGTTATTTCTGCAACTGCAATTGGTTTACTGTTTAAGCTTTTTTATAACTATGATTCCGGTATGCTCAATCAGATACTAACCGCATTGGGATTTGCCAAGGTCAAGTGGCTGGGTGAGAGTCTTGCATTTATCATGGTATGTATTCCCACACTCTGGTCATATGTTGGATTCTATTTTGTAATTCTGCTGACAGGGCTCAGTGATATACCGGAAGAGGTATATGAAGCAGCATCCATTGACGGATGCAGTAAATTAAAACAGGTATTTTATATCACGATGCCAATGCTGAGGGGTGTGTTCTGTACCTGTATTACCCTTGCAGTAACGGGAGCTTTGAAAGTATTCGACCTCCCCTGGGTAATTGCCAGTCAGGGTGCACCTTACGGACTGACACACTTTATGGGAACTTATATGTATCAGACCACATTTGAGTTAAATGATTATGGTTATGGCTCTGCAATCGCAATCCTGATCGTTATTTTAGGAGTTATCGTATCCAAGATTGTAACAAAAGTTGCCAGACCAGATGCAAACATGTAGGAGGACGGCTATGACGGAGTTAAGATATAGTAAAAGTGAAGAATTTTCAATGGATTTGCAGATACCGAAAAGAAGAATAGGTATTGGAAAAATAGTAATTTATGCAGTGCTGATTTTATGGGCAGTCACAACTATCTTTCCGTTTTTATGGGTGTTCCTGAACTCTTTCAAACCGTCTGCAGAAGTAATCAGCAATTCATTCAGCCTTCCTCAGGCATTTGACCTGGCTAATTATAAAAGGGCATTTGAAAGCCTGAACATTTTAAGGGCTTATGGATTCAGTATTACAATCTCAGGTTCGGTGACACTTGGGGTAATGCTGCTTTCCACCATGATGGCATTTGCAATGACCAGGTACAGCTTCAGAGGGAAAAATTTCATGGACAGTTTTATCGTGGCAAGCTTGATGTTCCCGGTATTCTCCACAATTATACCGGTGCTGAGGATGATGGTAAAAGCAGATCTTCTGAGTACGCCCATTGCAGTCATTCTGCCGCAGATTGCCGGTAATTTAAGCTTTGCAGCAATCGTAATGATGGGATTTCTAAGAGGGCTGCCAATTGAGATGGAAGAAGCGGCATATATGGAAGGCGCAAATGTATTTCAGGTGTTTACGAAAATTATTATTCCACTATGCAAAGCATCCCTTTCAACAGTGGCAATTTTCAGTTTCTTATGGTCTTATAATGATTTGTTTGTGCAGAAAACAATGATGCGTGATCCAAAAAATATGCCGATCTGTGCGCTGTTAGAGATGATCAGTTCCAAGTACGGGACAGATTTTGGACTTATGGCTGCCTCTGTAACATTGATCGTAGTACCGGTATTGATTGTATATATTTTCCTGCAGAAAAACATTATTAAGGGATTGACAGCAGGTGCAATTAAGGGATAATATGGATATACTATCCAGATAAAGGAATCGTTTCAGTCTGTGGATTTGTCTGTCTGGACAAGAAAAGTACTGGGGGCCGTAGTTATGTATCGAGTAGTAATTATTGATGATGAGCCAATCATTGTGGAAGGTATCTCAAGAAGTGTGGATTGGAAAAAGTGGGATTGTAAAGTAGTTGCAACGGCAAATGACGGCATCGAAGGACAGGAAGTCATCCGGGAGCATAAGCCCAATATCATCGTGTCCGACATCTCTATGCCGGGACTGGATGGGCTGGCAATGGCAGCCGGATTGAAATCAGAATTTGAAAATATGGAGATTACCATTCTCACTGGATTCCGGGATTTTGATTATGCACAGAAAGCCATTCGCCTGGGGGTGACCAGGTTCTTGTTAAAACCCTCTAATATGAGTGAAATAGAGGAAGCGGTAGATGCGATGGTGCAAAACCTCCGGAAGAAGAAAATTACCGGAGAGGCAGATGCAGTGGAGGAAAGTTCCGACAGTGCAGCCAGCAGTTTTATTGTTAAAAATGCATTGAAATATATTGAGGACAATTATAATAGAAAAATAACCCTTCTGGAGGTGGCAGAGAAGACTTACGTAAGCCAATGGCATTTGAGTAAGCTTCTGAACCGCCATACAGGGCAAAGCTTCTCAGAATTGCTAAACCATACGAAAATTGAACATGCGAAAGAAATGTTAAAGGATCCATCCCTTAGAATCGGGGATATAGCGGAAGCGGTAGGATTCCTGGATATGGCTCATTTTTCACGGGTGTTTAAAAAGCAGACAGGAATGTCGGCAAATGAATATCGGAATCATGAGGTTTAGAGAGTGTTTGAAAATTGGGAGCTTAAGAAGGCAAGTTAGAATATTCAAACGCGCTCTAAGGTATGAGGGCAGCAGGGCATTTTCCGTTGGCGGTTAACGGGAGGTGCCTTTTCGTTTTTATTTTGCGTAAATTGACGATCGGAATATCACCGCTAATAGAAAAATATCTTGATTTATTCTTTCTGCTATGTTATATTAAAAAATAATAAGAGATTGTTTCAATCTGTTTATGTGTATTTTTGTTTTTTGTCTTTTATCTTTTATTTTTTATTTTATAATCTGATCATTTCTGATTTATTCAAATCAAAACCCCATTTTGTTAAGCAAAGTAGATGATACGTATATATTTTATTATATTGTCTTTTAAGACATACTCTGGTGTGGTATATGTATGATTGTACATTTGCATATAAAGGAGAGTGCACGAACTGGAAGGAATTGCGTATCAAAATAAAGATATTTTATCGAAAATATTCGCAGAGTCACTAAAAGAAAAATCATTTTCCGTTTACGGAATCGAACTACCGAAGATCGTTGAAGTGCTGCCAACAAATCTGCCCAGCCTGCAGGTAAATGAACTACGTTTAGACAATTTGTTTTTGTTGGCTGATAACAGCATTGTCCTGGTAGATTATGAGAGTAAATTTTTGAATGAAGACCTGATAGATTATCTGGGCTATGTCTGCAGGATTCTAAAAAGGCTGGGAAAGGATTGGTCCGGCGTGAAAATAAGGGTCTTAATTCTGTATACATCGGATGTTGAATATGCTAACGATGTTCTGGATATTGGATGTCTTACATTTAAAATTGAGCAGGCATTTCTTTGCGGTTTGGATACAGCCTCGATCTATGAAAATATAAATAAGAAAATAAAATGCCGTGAGCATCTGACAGATGATGAAAAAATGCAAATGATTATATTGCCATTGACGGTAAAAGGAAAAGAGGAGAAGCTGATTCTTTTAAAAAAGATTATTATGTTAGCAAAAGAATTGGAAGCTGAAAATGATCGTACATTTATTATGGCTGGATTATTGACATTTGCTGATAAGATTATAAGCAGCCGGCTGGCGGAAGAGATAAGGAGGGAAATCCGAATGTTAAAAGTTGAGAAAATTATATTTGAGGAAGGACTGAAAGAAGGGTTGGAAGAGGGTATCTTGGAAGGTGAACATAGAAATAAGATTAAAATAGCGGAAAATATGATTCGTGCAGGAAAAACCATACAGGAGATTGCTGAAATTACTGAAATGGCAATCGAAGATATCCTTAAATTACCCAAAATGATACCCGTAAAGTAGGAGTGTGTTTTACTATTAAATTACCGGCAGAACTTTGCCAGTTGTTCTGCCGGTTGTGATTTTATTTACGGTACATCTTATAGATCCTGTTTGGCGTGTAGCCGGGAACGGCCTTTTTCCAACTGGATTTTCCGATGGTTTTCAGGTATTTGTTGGTATATTTACCTGAATTTTTGGTGTCCATATATTTGAACACATTATATGCTTTTTTTCCGCTGATGCCCATATACAGGCCCTGTGCAGTTTCACCGGGTTCATCGCTATAACTTCTTATGATGAAGGAATCAATCATGGGATTACATGCAGCTTTGTAGTAGCCGTATGCGATTGCCGCTGCCTGGACGTCTTCACCTTTTGAGGAACTGAATCCCTGCTCCGATAAGATAATACGGGTTTTTGAGCCATAATGCTTTTTAACGTAATTTGTTAAGACCTGAATATTCTCCATTGTGACATAAGGTGAATCTTCTTTGGATGAAACAGCACTGTTATTCCAGAAATCAGGACTTGTTAAAGGTGCCGGATAAGCATGATAAGCAACATTCCAATTGATACCGCTTTGCATACTCTTTATTTTCTTTGCAAAGGCATTCATAAAGTCTTTTGCCGTATAGCCTGCATCTGCAGTGTTCCAGCAATGGTCCAGACAAATAAATACTTTAGTATTGCTCCAGTTGCTTTTTGCAGCGTTATATAAGGAGCGGAAAGCATATGAATAGGAGTTGATAAATTTAGTCTTGCTCATACTGCCTTTATAATTCCAAAGATTACAGGAATTTACCTCATTTCCTAAAACCCAATTGGATACATGGCATTCACTGGTACTGAATTTTGAAGCAAGGAAACTGAATATAGCCTCCATTTTTTCTCTCGCCGCTTTACTGGAGGTATTCCAGGTATAAAGGATATGCCCTTCACTTCTTGCCTGGGATGCAATTAAATCCTGATAGCTGCCGTCACCCCAATCCAAGCCCAGCTGTAAAGTTACATTGATTCCTTTGGCATTAAATTCGGATACTGCAACTTCATATCCCCTGAGACTGTTAAAATGATAAGTCTTTCCATTGTATTTATAAGTCGTATCCGGATTCGATAAAATTGTCGATGCATATAGATTTAAAAATGTATTCTTTGCATCCACTTTTTCTACATCCTGGGTAGTTGTAAACTGGATTCCTTTTTTTGTTTTACCTGTTTCATATGTATGTGAGTTTTTAGCAGTATTTTCCGGATTTGTTACATACTTGGCACTGCTGATCACTTTATATCCTTTTTTTTGTTTTACAGCTATTGCATATTTTGCCAATGCATATCCTTTATTGGGTTCTGCTGTATTTAATGCAAAGGTTACGGAAGCTTTCTTTGCCGTTCTTGCAGTTCTTTTAATTACTTTACCAGAATTGGGATCTACGGTAACGAGATAGTAATACGAATCAGTACTCTTAATTCGTTTGGCGATTTTAGCCTTTATCATGATTCGATCCACACCACTGCCTTTGCAACTGGTAATTCGTGCTGAATTGGATTTTGGAGCGTATTCTTTCTGCTTTTTCTGCTTAGCTTTATCGGATGTTTTGGCAGAAGCAGGTTCCGTTTCGGACACTTTTGTGCGTTGCTGCTTTGGGGCGGATACCAGACCCACCGGAGACTCCTTCTCTGATTCGGTAAGGGGTTCCGTTATTTTTTCTGTAAGTTCACATACAGTTTTTTCGGTTTCTGTCATTTCGGTTTCTGTTATTTCAGTTTCCTCTTTTATTTCAGTTAGAGGGATTTCTGATTCCGAAGAAGAGGTTTGGTTGTTGGCATTTAAATCCGAATCATCGCTATTTGTAACTTCACTTTCTGTAGTATCATTTGTTGTAACATCATTTTCTGTAGTATCAATTGTTGTAATTCCATTTTCCGGTATACCTGACGCTTCTGCATCATCCATTTGAGATTCCTGGACCTTTGGAGATGCTGTTTCTGCGGCAAGTGCCGAAATGCTGTTAACGGGTATCACCATAGATAGAGCTAACAGGACTGCCATTAATTTCTTTTTCATATAATCTCCCATCTGGTAGTTTTTCGACTACCTGCGTATTTTTTACGCATAAAAAGCTATTCAGTTTAATCTGTTAATTTTTATTACGAAGAGCATAATCTTTTGGAGAATATCCGTAAGATTTTTTGAAACGTTTGCTAAAATAAAATACATCAGAGTAGCCAACCTGTTCCGCAATTTCTGAAATCTTGTATTGATTAGATTCCAGCAGGCGCTTAGAAGCTTCCATTCGTACATTTGTAATGTACTGAAGGATGGATATGTCATTTACTTTCTTAAATACACTGCCCATATAAGAGGGGTTTAACTGAAAGATATCGCCGATCTGAGCTACCGATAAATCCTGATTACGATAGTGTTCATCAATGTAGGACATCAGTTTCTTGCTTAAAGCCACATCCGAAGGGGAGGTGTCATTTTGCTGGATACATTGCAAGCCGTAGTGGATTGCCGTATTTTTTAAACTATCCAGAGTATATTCTTCATCCAGTATGGAGGATATAAATTCATTGATATTCTGCGGCGTGTTCTCCAGTATGTGGTAATAAATATGGAAAGTCATAAACAATTCCGTTACGATCAGGTATAAATAGTCAACACTGTGTTTCTTTTCAATGGATGAAAACAACTCTTCGATGTAATCAGAAAATGTTTTTTCATCTTTTCCATTGAGATGTAAGGTAATATTCTGCCTTATTTTAGGCAGATCAATGGAATAATCAGGTTCCGGCGTAGCGGCGTACTCCAGCAGCAGATTTGAACCTGTTGAAAAATAGCGCTGGCTCAAACCGTGGAGAACCCGTTTGAAGTAAGGGTTCCAGCTTTCTGTTAAGGCAAATAGGTTGCCTACGCTCAGAAATACAAAATGCTTTTCCTTTTCCACAAATTCAGTTAATATGCTGCCAATATGATGAGATGCCTGTCTGGCTGTAAAAAAGATCTGCAGCACATAAATATACTCTGCTTCCTGGGTGTATTCACACTGGAAACCTTTCAGCCGGAGTGATGTGATCAGCCGATGAACCGCCACCTCAGTATCCTCAAATACAAAAGCACCGATATAGAGAGCATGGGTAATTTGTAAAAATTCCGGATAATTTGTATAAAGTGCCTGAATATCAAGAGAGCCGTTTTGCACATTTGTAAGGGCAGTACATTTTTCATAATGGTTAAGTTTTTCAATTTGGCGGTGCTGTTTTCGGGAGAGAGCTATTTTTTCAATACAATCCTCCAAAGTACTTTTTAACACCAGAGTATCTACTGGTTTCAGCAGATAATCGGTAACTCCATACCGCATGGCAGTACGGGCATATTCAAAGTCATTATAGCCGGATAAAATGATGATTTTTGTCTGAGGGTAATCCTCGTGGATTTGTTCAGCCGCCTGAATCCCTGTCATTTTAGGCATTTTAATATCCAATATGACAATATCCACCGGATGATGCTCCAGTAGTTCCATAACTTCCAGTCCATTTTCTGCTTCACCGATAAAGTTCAGATTCAGAGCAGTCCAGGGAATTATTTTTTTTAAGCGCTGCCGGATGAAATATTCATCGTCAGCGATCAGAAGATTTAAGGCCATTTTGATTTGCTGCCTCCTTTCCAATTGTAATTGTTGTGATACAACCTCCCTCGGAGCGGTTGGTGATCTCCAGACCATATTCCAGCCCATAATAAAGCTGGATACGCTGGTGGATGTTCTTGATGCCAAAGTGGTCGCTGCCAGCCAGCCATATCTGGTCATAAGCTTCTTTGGTAAGACCAATGCCGTTGTCCTGTACAACAATCCGGATAGCGTCCTCATATTCTGTGACCATGATTTCCAGAATACCTTTATATTCAAGTTCCTTGATACCGTGATAAATACTATTTTCCACAATGGGCTGCAGAAGCAGCTTCAGGCAGGGATATTCATACAATGAAGCGGGACAGTGGATATAGTAATCAAATTTGTTGAAGTAGCGTACCTGCATAATGTGAAGATAAGCTTCTGTGATTTCCAGCTCTTCCTTTATTGTAATGTAAAATTTACCATTACTCAAGCCTTCCCTGTAAAAAGTAGATAAATTCATGACAATATCTATCAATGTTTCTTTTTCATCAATTTCGGCAAGAGAACATATATTATCCAGGGTGTTATAGAGAAAATGTGGATTTACCTGTTGCTGGAGCAGATCCAGAGAAATTTTAGTTTTCATTTTCTGGGATTCCAACAGGTCATTCTTTAATTTTTCCTGCGCAGTTATCATGCTGTTAAAAGCTTTGAATAACTCGCCGATCTCCGTATCACTGCATTCTTCCTGTACGGGTGTCCAGCTTCCTTCCTTGATGGTCCGGGTGTGATGGATCAGATGGTCGATAGGCGAGCTGATCGTATGGGATACTTTATGGGATACGTAGATGCACACTGCGATACATACCAATGTGATCATCATGGTGATAAAAAACAAAAACATGGTTGGTTTGATAAAATCCAGAAGGTTGATCTCGTTAATAATGTACCAGTCAAGGGTAGGAAAATATTTATATAATATAATCGAATGGGACGTAAATCTGGATTCATCTCCGGTAGTGGGCTTTAGTAAAGAAAAAGAATCATACTGGGAGCCAAGGCTGATGGAATTATCGGAACTTCGCACTTTACCGGTTTCATCAGCCATAAATATATGGTTTGTGCCGGTAACTTTATCCCGGTATATCTGAGAAATCGTATGTTCCGGTATGGAGATCTCGATATATCCCAATAGGGCAGCAGTCTGGTAATGGAAAAGGGGCCGGACAAAAGAACCGCCAGCCATATTTTGATAACGGTTAGTCTGCGGGTGCTTTGTGCGTAGTACCCAAACTGCTTCTGAATCCACAGGAACGCCTTCCAGAGTCGTATCGTAAGGATAGATTTCTGTAGTAGCTACCATATCTTTGTCAGAAGAGTATATGGTAACAGCATGTATAAATGGGGTAGCCTGTACAATGCGGTTAATTTGTCCGGTTATATTCCTTTTATCGTCAGCATTAAAGCCGGGACGATTATCTTTGTATTTTCGCATGAGAGACTGCACCGTATTATCTATTATGATTGTTTTCGAATAATTTTTGGTAGATGTCAAATAATAATCTAGCTGAGAAGATATATAATCTAACTGTCGCAGAGCGGAGTTTGTTTCCAGGCTGATAAAATGTTTGTAAAATATGAAAGAGGTACTCATAAGCAAAACAACCATAAACGCAATGGCAATGCCTGCACTGCTCAGGAAAAATTTAGATTGTATCGAAGCAGATTTTTTCTTATTCATTAAAAAAAGTCCTTTCCTATAAATAAAGAGAATTTTAGTATCTCCTATTATCTTCCTTATATTATATTATTTTAGACAAAAAGTCTACGTAAGGAATCTGCTTTTTGTAAATGAAATGCAAAATGTACAAAAAAAATAGAAAATGACCATTCTAATTTCAAGGAAAATTTTTTATAATGATAAAGACTTAAGAAATGAAAACTTAAAAAAATATAAAAAACGGAGGAGAAGAAGCAATGAGAATGAAAAAAGTAACAGCATTATTACTGGCAAGTGCAATGTGCGTTGGAGCTTTGGCTGGATGCGGCAGTTCATCTGACACAAAGGAAACAAAAGCAGCAGGTGATACACAGGCAGCTGGGGAAACAAAAGCAGCTGATGGAACAGATGCAGCAAAATCAGAAGGATCCGGTGATGGTGAAAAAGTTACGATCCGTCTTCTGACCAGAATGGCAGGAACTACAACTCAGGTTAATATCTATAACGATATCATCAATGAGTTCAAGGAAAAACATCCGGAAGTAACAATCGTGGATGATTCCCAGAGTGATGAGTCTGCATTTAACAATATTCTCTCTACTGATATTGCATCCGGAACGATGGCTAATATCTTTAGAATCCAGGGTGTTGCAAACCTATCTGAGTATATTGATAACGGTATGATCTTAAATCTTCAGCCGTATTTAGATGAAGATAAAGAATGGGGCGGCGGATTTACAGAAGGATCCCTTGCTTACTACCAGGTACCGGGACAGGAAGGAACTTACGCAGTACCAATGGAATCCGGACTGATCGGTGTATATTATAACGAAGATTTATTTAAAGCAGCAGGCATTGATAAATTCCCGGAGACATGGTCAGAATTTACAGATGCTATTACAAAATTAAAAGACAGCGGTGTTATCCCGATTGCTATGGGAGCTCAGAGTACTTACATGGCAGGACATTTACATGACCAGATCTTCTACAAATGGTTAGGAACAGAAGCAGCTAAACTGCTTGGAACCCGTGAAAAGAAATGGACAGACAGTGATGTAGTTGAAACCTTACAGAAAGAAAAAGACTTAATTGATTTAGGTGCATTCGATGCAAGTGCAGCAGGTATCACAGATGATATCGCTATGACACAGTTCCAGCAGGGTGAAGCGGCAATGGTTATCACTGGACCATGGAACATCGGAACCTTTACAGATAAAGAAAAAACACCTGTATCTGACAGCGTCAAAGTTGCAAAATTCCCATATTTCGAAGAGAAAGAGGAATTTAAAAACGAAGATATGCAGACATTAAGCCCATATATGGTAAGCGGTAAATTACAGGGAAAAGAATTAGACCTGACAATTGAATTATTAAAAATGCTGACAAACAAAGATGCTGCTAAGAGATATGCAGAAGAAGCTGCTTTCTTAATCCCAAGAACAGATATCGATCTTGACGAAAGCAAATGTTCTCCATTATTTGTTGAAAATGTAAAATTAGGTGGAACCTCTACAGGTATCGGTGTTGACGTATTCGACTTTGATCCATTAACATCCATGCAGGACAGAACCAGAAACTCTATCGTAAGTATGTTTACCGGTGCAACAGCAGAGGCAGCTGCACAGGAGATTCAGAGCGAGGTTGACAACAACGCAAAATAATGCGGGGTATCAGTCAGTAAATTAAATTCATAAATTCAGATACTGCCGGGGTATTCTCCGGCAGTATATAAAAAATTTCACAATTCACTTTTGAGTATGTTAATGATACCACGCTGATGCGGTGTGCTTTAAATTGAATTGTGAAATTTTTTGTCTAAAAGGAGGACAAAGATACGAATGAAACTAAAAAGTAACAAGACCAAATTTTATATCTTTCTATTTATCGTTCCTGCATTAGTGATTTATCTTCTGTTTCAGATCATTCCATTGATCGGAGCCGTTTATTTTTCCTTTATTGAATGGAGTGGAATCGCAGGATCAGAACTGAAATTTGTAGGATTCCAGAATTATGCAAATGCATTTAAGAATCCTGATTTTATTCTTGCACTTAAAAACATGCTTAAGATGGTAGTATTCAGTGTTATTTTCCATACGCCGATTGCTCTTTTAATGGCAGTGGCAATTAACACAAAATGTAAGGGATACCGTGTATTTAAGGCATTGTTCTTTGTACCTACCGTATTCCCGTTAACTGCAGTAGGTCTGATGTGGTATTTCGTATTTATGCCAACAGGATCATTCAATGCTTTATTAAAAGTAATCGGACTTTCAGATATGGTTACTCCGTGGCTTGTAAATCCTGCATCTGCAATGAACGTAATTGTATTTGTTAATATCTGGGCGGGCGTTGGATACTTCATGGTTATTTTACTCGCTGGGCTTACTACTATACCGGAAGACTTGTATGAAGCAGCATCCATTGACGGTGCTACCAAAGTGCAGCAGTTCTTTAAAATCACGGTACCAATGATGAAACCTACTATTTCTATGTGTATCTTACTGGATATCATCGGATCTGTAAAAGTATTCGACCTGGTATTTGCAATGACCGGCGGAGGACCAAACGGACTTACCAATCTGCCGACCACGCTTATGTATAACGAAGCATTCAAATACAGTCATTACGGACTTGGCAGTGCAATTGGTATTATCATACTGGTTATCTGTCTGGGGGGTACTTTAATCAGTAATAAGCTTATGAGCAGCAAAGAGAACTAGGAGGTATACCATGAAAAACAAAGTGAAAAAAGAACGTAAAAAAATAACAGTGGGTACCGTGGTAATGTATTTATTCCTGATTGCAAATGCAATTATGTTTGCAATGCCAATGGTTTTCACCTTGTTGTCTTCTGTAAAAACAAAAGTAGAAATCTTCTCTAAGCCATTTGCGCTTCCGGAAGTATTTCAGTGGAAAAACTACGTAGATGCCTGGAACGGCGCCAACATGGGCCAGTATTTCCTGAACAGTATTATTCAGGCAGGTGCTACGGTTATCGTACTGGCGATTGTGGCATCTATGGCAGCATTTATGCTTTCCAGATTTGATTTTAAAATAAACGGATTTTTAAGTGTATTCTTTATGGTGGGTATGATGATTCCGGTACATACGGTACTGGTTCCGGTTTCCTATATTATCGGAGCATTAAACCTGAAAAATAATATACCGGCACTGATCATGATCTACGTTGCCTTTAATCTTCCGTTCAGTATTATTGTAACGACCAACTTTATGAAAGGGGTTAACAAATCCCTTGAAGAAGCAGCATTAATTGATGGTGCGACTTATTTCCAGATTTACCGCAAAGTTATGCTGCCCCTATCGGTTCCGGCTTTGTCCACAATATCCATCTTCAACTTCCTGGGTGCATGGAACAACATTTTATTCCCTCTGTTGTTCATCAATGATAAAAAATTAAAACCAATTGCCTTAGGATTGCTGAACTTCAACGGAGAGCGTGGAAGTGAACACGGTCTATTAATGGCTGCAATTGTTATAACAGTAGTAGTGCCGCTTGTATTATACCTGTTATTCCAGGAAAAAGTAGAGAGCGGTTTATCAGCGGGAGCAGTAAAAGAATAAGGAATGCTATCAGCTGAATAATCAGATATAATTCTAAATATATGCCCGGCAGTATTTTATACGAGATGAGATGGGCGAAAACATCAGGAGGAATTACGTGGGAAATATCAGATACAGACAAATTCATTTAGACTTCCATACCAGTGAATATATACCAGAAGTAGGAAAAGATTTTAATAAAGAAGATTTTGCAGACACCCTGGTGAAAGCAAATGTAGATTCAATCACCTGTTTTGCAAGATGCCACCATGGATGGCTCTATTATCCATCCAAAAAGTTTCCGGAGTTAATTCATCCGGATCTTACAAACCATAATCTGTTATTGGAGCAGATCGAAGCATGCCATGACAAAGGCATCAAAGTGCCGATCTATACCACTGCACAATGGGATGGACGTATCATGAGAGAACATCCGGAATGGCTTGCTGTGGATGAGAACGGTGAATATATCGACACCCAGCATGTACCGGCACCTCATTTCTACCACACCATCTGCCTGAACAGCGGGTATCGTGAATTCTTCAAGGAACATCTGGAAGATATGATCGATGTGGTAGGTGCAGACAATGTGGATGGCATCTTTATGGATATCCTTTTCCAGGTTGACTGTAAATGTGAGCACTGCGTTAAGAAGATGGAAGAGCTTCACGTGGATGTGGAAAGCAAGGCAGCGCGCCTTCGTTATTCCATACATATGCTGGAAGAATTCAAGTCTGAAATATCAGCATTCATCCGTGAAAGGGCGGCGAAAGCAAGTATATTCTATAACAGTTCCCATGTAGGTCCTGCTTATAAGGACAGTTTCAAGGACTATAGCCATTTAGAGCTGGAATCATTGCCAAGCGGCGGTTGGGGATATGATCATTTCCCGGCAACAAGCCGTTATGCAAGAAATCTGGGAAAAGAGATGATCGGAATGACCGGTAAATTTCATACTTACTGGGGAGATTTCCACTCTCTGAAAAACCGTGCGGCTCTGGAGCTGGAATGCTTTAGTATGCTGGCAATGGGCGCAGGCTGTTCTATTGGTGACCAGCTGCATCCGAATGGGAAATTATCCGAGGGTGCCTATGACCTGATCGGGCAGGTATATGGCAGCGTTAAGGAAAAGGAACCATATTGCCGCAGTGCATCATCCGTAGCAGAAATTGCAGTACTTACACCGGAAGAATTTTATCCGGAAGAAGAATACGATCTGGGTATTTCCCCCTCCCTGATCGGTACGGTTCGTATGCTTCAGGAATTATCCTACCAGTTTGACATCATTGACAGTCAGATGCCGATGGAGCAATATAAAGTTGTGATCTTACCGGATTGTATTTACTACAATGCGGATTTGGATAAGGTGATAAAAGATTATATTGCCGGAGGCGGAAAAGTAATTGGTTCCTTTGATTCCTGTATTCCTAAGGATGGAAGTGAAAATATTTATGGCGTGAAATATCTGGGTGAATCTAAGTTTTACCGTGAATTTGTCATGCCGAATGAAGTGATAGGCAAGGATCTTCCCAAAGAAGAATTTGTCATGTATTTAAGAGGATTTGATGTGGAACCGGCAGGAGCCGAAGTGATAATGGATAAAATAGAACCTTATTTTGACCGTATTGGCAATACCTTCTGCTCTCATCAGCACGCTCCGTCATCCGGAAAAGCAGGTTATCCGGCTGTTACGAGAAATGGCAATGCCGTATATTTCTCACATCCGATCTTCCACCTCTATCGTAAAAATGCAGCGAGATGGTGCAAACTGATGGTGAAAGATGCTCTGGACTTATTATTGGAACACAAGCTGGTAAAACATGATGGCCCTTCCACGCTGATTTCATCACTGAATCACCAGAAAGCAGAGAACCGCGATATTCTTCACTTACTGCATTATATTACAGAGAAACGTTCCGAAGACATTTATACGGTAGAAGATATTATTCCATTGTACATGATCACAATGAAAATTTATGTGGGAGACAAAACGGTTCAGTCCGTATCTCTTGTACCGGAAAACCTTGCCCTCTCCTTTAAACAGGAAGGACAGTATATTACCTTTACTTTGCAGGAAATTAAGGGACATAATATGATTAGTATCCAATATTAATCCATGCCTTTTGCAAAGTGTGACGTGATCAACACCTAAGAGCAGGACGCCGGGAGAAATCCCATGCACAGCATTGCAATGCTGTGCTGGCATCCTGCTCTTTATGAAGTCATAAAAACAATAGAAAGGGATGCCCGACAAATATGAGGGAAGGCAGATGAGGTATCATTATGATAGATGTAGTTGTAAAAAGCAGTGATGCTTTTGCGGTAAAATTTATAAGTAAAGAAGCATGGGACAGGACAGAATGCCCGGATTATGCAAAAAGACTTTTTCAGGGAGAATATCTACAGACTTTCTTTTTGAAAAATTCTAATGAACAGATTGATTTATTGATCGGTTTAGGTGATAATGAGTGTGGTAGTAAGGAAATCAGGGAAGTTACCGCAAAGGCAGTAAAAGAGATGAAGCAGCACAATATCTGTGAGTTTTCCATAGATATAGCGGACTGTATAGAAAAAAAGGGAATAATTGCAATTCGTGAAGCAGCAGAGGGTATTCTGCTGGGAGATTATGAGGGGCCTTTTTTTGGAGATAAAGAAAAGAAAGAATTGCAGGTAACGCTGACCGGAATCTCGGAAGCCGGATTAGAGGAGGCTAAAAAAGAGCTGAAGGCAGGAATTCATATTGGAGAGTCAGTTGTATGGGCAAGGGATATGGTGAATATGCCGGGCAATCATTTTAAGCCCCTGGATTTTGCAGCAGAAATCAGTAAAAAGATGGAGAATACCGGTGCGGTCTGCGAATTGGTAAACTATCAGAAATTGAAAGAAATAGGAATGAAAGGCCTTTTGGCTGTGGGCGAGAGCAGTTCCAATGAACCCTGCTTTTTAATATTCCGATATCTGGCTAATCCTGACAGTAATGAAATCACGGCACTGGTTGGAAAAGGAGTTACCTGTGATACAGGCGGGTATTGCTTAAAGCCATCCAATTCCATGCTTGGCATCAAAGGAGATATGGCAGGAGGTGCTGCAGTAGCCGGTGCAGTTCTGGCGCTTGCCAAAAATAAGGTTAAGACCAATGTGGTGGGACTCATTCCAATGTGTGAAAACCGCATAGCCCAGGGCAGCCTTGTGCCGGGTGACGTAATATCTTCCTATGCCGGAAAGACGATAGAGATCTGCAACACAGATGCAGAAGGACGCCTGATTCTGGCGGACGCCGTAGCCTATGCAGTGAAAAATGAAAACGTGACCAGGGTTTTGGATATTGCAACGCTAACGGGAGCCGTTGTAAATATGTTTGGATTTTCTACTGCGGGTGTGGTTTGTGATAATGACAGCCTTTATGCCAGTTTTAAAGAGGCATATCGGTTATCTGGCGAACGCTACTGGCGTCTGCCTGTTTACGAAGAACAGGAGCGGATGATCGAAAGTAAAATCGCAGATATCAAGAATATGGGTGAAAGCCACTGCGGTACAATTACGGCAGCATTATTTATAAAAGCATTTGCAAAGGAAAAACCGTGGATTCATCTGGATATCGCAGGTACAGCCTGGGTAGACAGCCCGCTTTTTGAATATCAGTCAAAAGGTGCTACCGGAGCTGGCGTCACCACGCTCTATTATTTATGCCAGTGAGATACTTGCCAACCAGCGAAGGATACGGGGGTTATATACCCCGCCTTAAATTGCTTACTAATAGGATGCCCTGTGGTCAGATGCGGGGTAATTGACTGGACAGAAAGGATAAGAAATATGTTTTCAATGAAATGTGAAGAACGGATTGAAAAAGGGTTTGCAGATGCAGCATCGGCATATCCCGAACTATTTGAAAAAATAAAGGTGAAATTACACGAATGCTCCGCGCAGGAGACACTTTTGATGAAATATTTATACGTAACGATGCCCCTTAGTGATCTGGGAAATTATTCTTTTGAAGATTTTTTAGACTATGGGAAACAGGGTGCTCTGCTCTGGGAAAAGGGACCATTTGCAGGAAAAATTCCGGAAGATATATTCTTAAATTACGTGGTTTACCATCGTATCAACGAAGAAGATATTTCCCCCTGCAGAACTTTTTTCTATTCCCGGCTGTCCGGGCGAGTAGAGGGAAAAACTATGGAGGAAGCGGCTCTGGAGGTTAATTACTGGTGTGCCGAAGAAGCTACATATCAGACTACCGATGACCGTACTGTTTCTCCGATGACCGTATTTAAAAGTGCCTTCGGACGCTGTGGAGAAGAATCTACATTCACTACAAGTGCTCTTCGAAGTGTGGGGATTCCTGCACGCCAGGTCTATGCTCCAAAATGGTCCCATTGTGATGACAATCATGCATGGGTTGAAGTATGGTGTGATGGCGAGTGGCATTTTCTGGGGGCCTGTGAACCGGAAGAAATATTAGATAAAGGCTGGTTTACCAATGCCTCATCCAGAGCCATGCTGATTCATTCTAGATGGTTTGATTCCATCCTGGCAGAGGAAGAAGTAATTCAGAAGGACGGTATGGTAACTGTGCTGGGACAGCTTAAGCGCTATGCCCTGACAGAAAAGCTCACGGTACATGTAACAGACTGTAATGGAAAGCCGGTACCGGGGGCACTTGTGAAATTTGAAATCCTGAACTATTCAGAGTTTGCTCCTATTGCTTCAATATTAACAGATGAAAAGGGACAGGCAGGATTTTGTACGGGACTTGGAAGCTGCCATTTGCATGTGATAAAAGATGGACTGTTTACTGAGATGTCTGTGGATGTGGATAAAGAACAGGAGTGTACGGTTTCATTTGAGGCATCACTGGAAGGAGATCATTTCACGGATGCCAAAGCCGGATACATGCCAGCGGTTATGGAACAGTGGCTGGATTTTGATGTAATCGCTCCAAAGGATGCCAGAATCAATACAAGACAGCCCCTCAAAGAACAAAAAGAAAGAGGAGAAGTGCGTTTTGGGAAAGCAACGATTCACAGGCAGCAAAAGGCAGCATCCTTCTATCAGGAAGAAAAAGCAAAAGCCGTCTGCGAAACATACGGAAGCGGAATTGATGAGATTTTAAAAGAGAGCAGAGGTAATTTTGACGAAGTAGTGAAATTTTTATCGGCTGTTAAAGAAGCTGATCTTAGGAAGGAACTTCTGCTTGTTCTGACGAAAAAAGATTACCGTGATCTAAAGAGTGATGTACTGGAAGAGCATTTAATTGAAAGCAAAATATATGGCAAAAATGTTCCTCATGACATATTTGTCCGCTATATTTTAAATCCAAGAGTTTACATGGAACCGCTTACAAAATACCGTGTATTTATCCGGGAATTTTTTACAGAGGATCAGAAACAGAAATTTATGGCTGATCCACGCCGCATCTGGGATTATATTGCATCATCTGTGGGAGAAGAGAAAGACAGGGAATACGAAAGCCTGACTACATCACCGGCAGGCTGTTTGCTTCTGAAGAAAGGCAGTTTTCAGTCAAAGAAAATTCTTTTTGTTGCAATCTGCCGTACGCTTGGCATAGCTGCCAGGTTAAACCCGGCTGATCTGGGTATGGAATATTATCATGAGGATGGATTCTGTCCTATCATGGAAAATGCCAGAAAGGATTGCACGCTGCGTCTTGTATCCTCGGAAAGCACAAAATGGGTATACTTCCAGAACTGGACTATTGCAGTATTAAAAAATGGCGGTTTTCAGACTTTAAACCTGGCGGCAGAAGTATGGCAAGATGGTATGGCCGTGCCACTAGAGGCAGGCACTTATCGTGTGGTTACCTCTAACCGGCTGCCTAACGGCAATATTTTTGCAAAGACTTATTGTTTTGCACTGAAGCAGGGGCAGAAGAAAGAATTAGAGCTTTCACAACGCGAAGCGAAGCTGTCGGATATGCTGGAAAATATTGAGATTAGTGATTTTGTACTTCATCGCCAAGATGGAAGTGAAATTATGGCCTCAGAAATCATGCAGAATAAAAAGAATCTGATTATATGGATGGAAGAAAGCAAAGAGCCTACGGAACATATTTTGAATGAACTATATGAACGTAAGGAAGAATTCAACTACATTGACGGACAGATTATCTTTGTTGTGAAGGAAGCAAAGTCTCTTCAGGACCCTACCCTGTCCAGAACGCTGGCATCCTTAAATGGGGTTCAGATTTATTATGACAGTTTTACTGAAAATGTAAATACACTGGGAAGAAGGATGTATGTTGATCCGGATAAATTGCCGCTTATTATCGTGACAAACCCCGGCTTAAACGGAGTATATGCCACCAGCGGATACAATGTGGGAACCGGGGATATGCTGCTTAGAATATTAAAATAGTCTTTAAGAAATCAGGAAATGGAATATTAAATAGAGAACGGGCGTATTGCTAAATGCAATACGCCCATTTTGTGCATCCATATATCTTTTACTATCTTCAGGCTTCGTCTTTTAGGGGCGAATAGCGGATTTTAAAGCGGATATCCTGATTATAGTCCCCAAAGGAACTGCCAAATAGGGTCATACCGCCAACATGCCTGGCTGTATCCGGAACCCCCAGTTTAAACCGGATGATGTCCCGGTCTGTAAAACCGAAATCATCAATTGTGACATCAGAGATTTTTTGATCATCCATAAAGGTACCGCTTTTATTAATGACCAGATTTTTTAACAGGCCATATTGATTCCAGTTAGAGAACCACCAGGAGGGGGTAAAATGACCGGGACGGTCTGCATAATCTCCGGGGCTGGTCCAATAGCCCACAAAAGTACCGTTTATATAAAAATGAATATCGGAAGGCCAGATGCTGTTACTGCCCGGGGCTTCCGAACTAATTTCCAGAGAGATATCAATTTCATCAATCCGCTGTGAAGCAGGCAGTACGTTTGGCAGGATATATTCCACGCAGCCCTTTCCAAGCCACAGGATATCAGCGTCAAAACGCTGCTGATGGACAAAGAATCTGGGATCATCCACATCGCCGATCAGGGAG
This sequence comes from uncultured Robinsoniella sp., assembly GCA_900539655.1. Classification (GTDB taxonomy): domain Bacteria; phylum Bacillota; class Clostridia; order Lachnospirales; family Lachnospiraceae; genus Robinsoniella. The sequence goes on along the minus strand of UQCR01000014.1, from coordinate 19,472 downwards.
GTCCTGGTGGAAATACCGCAGGTGGGATAAACGGAAAAATCAGAGTATTGTCCTACCTTTAACTCAGCAGTAGATTCATTTCGGATCACAGGTTCCTGAGTCAGAGAAAAAAGTATCTGACCGATATGGGCCTGACACACCTTCTGGTTGCCGTGTCCGTCACCTTCGCTGATGATTTTCACCAGGCCGCAGTCCTCCAGCTTCTTGATATGACTGGTCAATGCACCGTTTGTGATATTAACCCGTGCTGCGAGTTCATTCATATTCATAGGGCCTTCGTCCAGCAGCAGATTCAGAATAGAAATCCGGATATCGGAACCGAGAGCTTTAAAAAGCGGCAGGCCGCTGTCAATGTCTTTCAGATAGCGCATAGGGTGTTCCTTTCGTTAATCCTTTTTTGTCGTATTGAAAATTATTATATCGCTGATTGGAAAAAAATACAATAGAAAATCCCATGGGTGAAGAGCGGTCAAAAGGAATAGAGGAAAAGGAACGTCTGGTTACATCTGTGAAATAATATTTAATATAAACTAAAATAATTTAATTATAACTTGACAAGATGGAGAAAGAAATGTATAGTTTAGTTACAAGGTAAAAGAATAGCCGATAAAACTATACAAAATGCATAAAAAATCATGACAAAATTATAGAAAATGCCGGCTGGATTATTTAATCTTAGAAAGTTGTAACAGAGCTGTCCGGGTCCAGTGATGATGCTATGCCGGCAGGAGCGGTAAAACTGATGAAGCAGTGTCATAAAATAAGGTGAGAATTTTGGAGGAAAATTAAATGGCAAGACTTTTCATTGATGCACAGCATAAAAAAAGTAAAATACATAAAGAAATCTACGGTCATTTTTCAGAACATCTGGGAAGATGTATTTATGAGGGCCTCTATGTGGGTGAGGACTCACAGATCCCCAATACCAACGGAATGCGCAACGATGTGGTAGAAGCGTTAAAAGAAATGAAGATACCGGTCCTGCGCTGGCCAGGAGGATGTTTTGCAGATGAATACCACTGGCGGGACGGGATCGGACCAAAGGAAAAGCGAAAGAAAATGATTAATACCCACTGGGGAGGCGTAGTAGAAGACAATAGCTTTGGAACCCATGAATTTATGGAACTGTGCCGCCAGCTGGGTTGTGAAGCATATATAAATGGAAATGTAGGAAGCGGATCAGTTCGTGAAATGTCTGAGTGGGTAGAATATCTGACTTTTGACGGAGTTTCCCCGATGGCGGAACTCAGAAAAGAAAATGGCAGGGAAGAAGCCTGGGATGTTGAATTCTTTGGTGTGGGTAATGAAAACTGGGGCTGCGGAGGAAATATGACACCGGAGTATTATGCCAACGAATACCGAAGATATCAGACATACGTCAGAGATTACAAACAGGACCGGAAAATATTCAAGATTGCCTGCGGTGCCAATGTGGATGACTATGAGTGGACACAGGAAGTATTAAAAACCTGTTTCCGTCATTCACAGCCAGCTCAGCATGGGTTTATGGACGGCCTTTCCCTCCATTATTATACACATCCGGATGGCTGGGAGAATAAAGGCAGCGCAACGGATTTCGATGAAAAGGTATGGTATAAGACGCTTTTCAAAACCCTGTACATGGAAACCCTGATCAAACGCCACAGTGCAATTATGGATCAATATGACCCGGATCAGAAGATCGGAATCATTGTAGATGAGTGGGGGACCTGGTTTGAAGCCATGCCTGGAACGAACCCCGGATTCCTATATCAGCAGAACACCATGAGGGATGCACTGGCAGCCGGTATTAATCTGAATATTTTCAATAAATATTCCAAACGCGTCCGCATGGCAAATATTGCCCAGTTAGTAAATGTATTGCAGTCGGTAATTTTAACGGAAGGCCCGCGGATGGTAAAGACACCTACCTACCATGTGTTCCATATGTATCAGTGCCATCAGGATGCGGTACTTCTGGAAAGCCATATGGATACAGAACAGATTGGAGAGGAAGAAGAGTATCAGGTACCTAATTTAACGGAATCAGTATCGGAAGATGGAAACGGCAGAATGCATATTACTATAACTAACCTGTCTATCCGGGAATCCTATCCTGTTGACACAGTGATCTTTGGGCGCAGCATTAAGAAGGCAGCGGGGAAGATTCTGGTAAATGAAATGCATGCAATGAACACCTTTGACGAGCCGGAAAAGGTAAAGGTGCAGGATTTTTCGGATATTCAGATCACCGGGCAGGGTATTTCCTTTGTAATGCCGCCTTGCAGTGTCGTACATATTGAGGTGGAATAGATGGAGCAGGGCCAGAGGATATGCAAAAAATGCCTCCTGATGGAAATGCAGGAAAGCGCATATTTTCAAAACCTCTATGATTACATCAGCCGGCTGGATGAGGATATTAAAACGGATGAAAGAAACTATCAGGACCGGCTTGGTAAATGCAAAGCCTGTGACAGCCTGATGAATGGAATGTGCAGAATATGCGGATGTTTTGTGGAATTGAGAGCAGCCATTGAAAAAAACGGCTGTCCCCATACCACACCAAAATGGTAAATAAGGAGTAATGATATGGCGGGTAAAAAGTATGCAAAAATGGTAATAGACAGAGATTTTAAGATTTCAAAGATTGATAACCGGATTTATGGATCCTTTATAGAACACCTGGGACGTGCGGTGTACGAGGGAATATATCAGCCCGGTCATCAGACGGCAGATGCAAACGGTTTTCGTATGGATGTAATGGAACTTGTTAAGGAGCTAAGGGTTCCGATTGTACGGTATCCCGGGGGCAATTTTGTATCCAGTTTTTACTGGGAAGACAGTGTTGGACCAGTTGATCAGCGGCCTAAACGCCTGGAACTGGCATGGAGAAGCCTGGAGCCCAATGAAATCGGAGTAAATGAATTTTCCAGATGGTGCAAGGAGGTAAATTCAGAAATAATGATGGCAGTGAATCTGGGAACCAGAGGCGTGGCGGATGCCTGTAACCTGTTGGAATATTGTAATCATCCGGGCGGAACGAAATACAGCGACCTTAGGATATCACACGGTGTAAAAGAACCCCATAGAATTAAAACCTGGTGCCTTGGAAACGAAATGGACGGTCCCTGGCAGGTAGGTTCGAAAACAGCAGAAGAATATGGGCGGATTGCATCGGAAACGGCAAAAGCAATGAAACTGATTGATCCTTCCATTGAGCTGGTATCCTGCGGCAGTTCCAACACCGGAATGCCTACATTTCCACAGTGGGAGGCAACTACCTTAGAACATACCTATGATTACGCTGATTACGTTTCTCTCCATCAGTATTTTGGCAATCAGGAAAAAGATACCAGGAATTTTCTGGCACGCTCCGTCGAAATGGATCACTTTATAAGGACGGTTATCGCGACCTGTGATTTTGTAAAAGCGAAAAAGAGAGGCAGGAAGAATATTAATTTAAGCTTTGATGAATGGAACGTGTGGTTCCATTCCAACGAATCCGACAATGATACCATGGCAAACCGACCATGGCAGAAGGCACCGGCACTATTGGAAGATGTCTATACGTTTGAAGATGCGCTTTTAGTAGGCCTGATGCTGATTACCTTTATAAAACATGCAGACAGGGTAAAAATGGCGTGCCTGGCCCAGCTGGTTAATGTCATCGCACCCATAATGACAGAGACAGACGGTGGTGCGTGGAAGCAGACCATATTCTATCCCTACCTCCATGCGTCCAGATATGGAAGAGGAATTGCATTGCAACCGGTATTTGACAGTTCCAAACACGATACAAAAGAATATACCGATGTAACAGATGTGGATGCAGTGGCCGTATATAACGAGGAAGCAGAAGAGGTAACAATTTTCGCTGTAAACCGCGACCTGGATGAAGGCATTCCTATGGAATGCGATATCAGAAGCTTTACAGGGTTTGGGATACTGGAGCACATAGTGCTGGAGTGTGATGATTTAGAAGCCAGCAACGGTCCTTTACAAGACCGGGTAGTGCCTGGGCATTCTAAAAAGAGCAGAGTGGAAGATGGTATTTTAAAGACAGTGTTGAACAAAGCTTCCTGGAATGTAATAAGGCTGTGCAAGAACTCCTGACGAAGCAAATCCGTCCCCCCTGGAATTATATCCGAAAGTATGTTAAACTATAAGAAATTCAATTTATAGGAGGACTAGTAACATGAAAGTAGCAGTAACGTATGAAAACGGACAAATTTTCCAGCACTTTGGACATAGCAGCCAATTTAAAGTATATGAGATCAATGAAAATGAGATTATCTCCAGTGAAGTGCTGGATACCAATGGCAGCGGACATGGTGCGCTGGCGGGATTTTTAAAAGAAGCAGGTGTTGACGTGCTGATCTGCGGCGGCATTGGCGGAGGAGCCCAGAATGCCCTCAGGGATGCAGGAATCAAGCTGTTTGGAGGAGCTTCCGGTGATGCAGATGAAGCTGTTGCAGATTTGCTGAAAGACAAGCTTCAGTATAATCCGGACGTAAAATGCAGCCATCATGAACATGCGCATGGAGACGGCCACAGTGACTGCGGCAGCCATGCAGACCACAGCTGCGGACATAACTGCAGCCACTGATAAGTTGTATCCAGCAAGTACATTTTAAATGTACATTCGGACAGATTTTCCAAATTCATATCGAAAAAGGAAAAATTATCATGCGATTTCTATATTGACTTTTTCCTCATCTCCCGATATCCTAATATTGAAACGTCGGTGAGCAGAGCATGTATTTCTAAAGTGTGTTTAAAACACGCTCTGAGACAGGCTCAAGAACAGATGAGGAGTTGTAAGATGAAAAATAAAAAGATAATATTTTTTGATATTGATGGAACGATATATGATCACAGGACAGGGGTAGAGCCATCTACGAAGCAGGCGATTGCAATGCTGGTTGAGAATGGCCATATCCCTGTCCTTTGTACTGGCAGGGCAAGGGCAATGATTATGCAGGAACTGATTGATCTGGGCTTTCAGGGAATTGTGGGCGCTTGCGGAACTTATGTGGAATATCATGGCAAACCGGTAGAAAACCGAATCCTGAGCAGGCAGGAAGTAAAGCGGGTGGTGGATGCATCCGCAAAATACGGCCTGGAAGTAATTCTTGAGGGAAGAGAAGCCATGTATTACAATGAGAATTTAAAGCGTTCTAAATACCTGGATCAGGTCCGCCACATGACCGGAAAGTATGTATCGCTTCTGCCTATGATTGAGAATAGAGATTCTATTGAGATGAACAAATTGACTGTACATTTTGGAAAAGAATCCGAATTAAAGGAATTCCGTGAAGAATTAAAAGATATTCTGGAAGCTATCATTCATTTTGAGGCAGACGATGATAATTATGCGGAATGTGTGCCAGTAGGTTATTCGAAGGCCACTGGAATTGAAACCCTGCTGCAATACCTGAATATTGATCAAAAGGAAAGTTATGCATTCGGAGACAGCGTAAACGATCTGGAAATGATCCAATATGTAAATTATGGGATTGCCATGGGCAACAGCAGCCAGGAGGTATTTGAAGTTGCAAAATACAGGACTAGCGGAATATACGAAGACGGGATCTACAATGGGTTAAAGGAATTTGCATTGATTTAACCATTTGAACTGTATGATTATTTATACAAATTAATTAATAAAACACCAAAGAGAACATTTACCGGAGAGGTTTATCTTTGGTGTTTTTTCTTTGGACATTTCTTGGGAATACCCCTGGTATCCGATTCTTTCACATACAAAGAGATTCGACAGAATCCTCCAAAATCCAACATGAAACCCACACATAAAGAAAAAAGAACTATGAAATTTATACAGTTTTTTATCCAAATTCTGCATAAACTGTATTATCTTTTCCTATTGACATAGAGCGCACTCTATAGCGCATAATTAAACAAGGAGGCAGTTATGGAATACTCAGTAAAACAAGTTTCAGAAAAATTAGGTATTTCAGTTTATACGTTACATTATTATGATAAAGAGGGACTTTTGCCTTTTATTAAGAAAAAGGATAATGGAACCAGGGTCTTCACGGAAGGGGATGTGGAATGGGTGGATATGATTCTTGCCCTCCGGGAAATCGATATGCCAATTGCGAAAATAAAAGAATATATTTCGCTTCTGGTGCAGGGAGAAGCTACACTGTCCCAGAGAAGAACACTAATCACTCAATACCGTGAATATTTAGAATACCGCATGCAGGCAATGAAAAAATGTCTGGATATTACCAGCAGAAAACTAAATGAATATGACAAAGGCGTGCTGGATATTTTGGATGAACAAGAAGGAATCAGGGAAGAAAGGGAGCCAAATATATGACGTATGAAGCATTATTTGAAGAAATTAAAAACATTTTCACAAAGGCGGATGTAAGCGGTATAGACACACACCTGGCATATCAGTTCAATATCCAGGGAGAGGCGGAAGGCGCATTTTATGCTGAGGTGAAAAACGGGGAGCTTTATATAGAACCATATGAGTATTACGACAGGGATGTACTGTTTACCTGTACTGCAAAGACTCTTTTGAAAATTGCAAAAGGAAAGCTGGATCCAATATTGGCATTTACGCTGGGGCAGTTAAAAGTGGAAGGAGATTTTGACAAGGCACTGATGCTTCAGAAATTTATTTAAGGAGGATTATGGATGAGTAAATCAGGAATTTTACTGGGAGCAGGTATAGCAGCAGCAGTAGTGGAGACAGGAATTGCCGGTTATTTTTTCAGGCGGACCATGATTCGGGGAAATGCAAAAGAAGAGAGGACCACCAAGATGGCAGGAACCGACTGGAATCAATACCTGCCGGAAATACGGAAGAAAAAAGGCTGGGTAGACAAACAGCAACACGAAGCAGTTTCCATTATTGCAAGGGACGGTTTAAGGCTTAAAGGCCATTTCTATCCGGGGGTCAATCCGGATAAGGTGATACTGTGCCTGCATGGTTATACCAGCCGGGGTTCCAATGATTTTAACTCACTGGCATATTTTTATCTGCATTTAGGTTACAGTCTGTTGATTGTAGATCACAGATCACACGGGGAGAGTGAAGGAACCTATATTGGATTTGGATGTCTGGACAGATTTGATGTGTTAAAGTGGATCCGTTATCTGGAAAAAAGATGCGGACAGAACTGCCAGGTAATGCTTCATGGCATCTCTATGGGAGGTGCAACTGCTTTAATGGTAAGCGGGCTGTCTCTTCCTGGCTGTGTAAAAGGAATTGTATCTGACTGTGGATTCACATCCGCATGGGAAGTATTTGATTCCGTTTTAAAAAATACATATCACCTGCCTTCATTTCCAATCCTGCAGATAGCAGATGTAATGGCTAAAAGAGAAGCCGGATATGGACTGAATGAATGCAATGCCTTAAATGAGGTAGCGAAATCCTCCGTGCCCATCCTGTTTATCCACGGTGATGGAGATACGTTTGTACCCTGCTGGATGTGCCATAAGCTGTATAAAGCCTGTAGATCACGTAAAGAGATGCTGATTGTGAAAGGTGCAGCCCATGCAGAAAGTTATTATAAAGACACAGAAAAATATGAAAACAAAATCAAGGTATTCTTGAACAGCATTTTGGAGGAAGCGTTATGATGAAAACAAGATATGGGAAAAAAGTTTATCCATTAACCGCGGCGCAGCGGCTGCATTTCTTTACGCTGGCTCACTGCCCGAAGAAACAAGTTCTGAATATAGGAACCAGCCTGGCTATTGAACAGGATCTGGACTGGGAAGTACTGAAGAAAGCAATCTATGAAGCATATGCCAGGTGTGAGAGTATGCGTATCCGTTTTGCAAAGGATAAAGCTGGTAATGTGTATCAATACATTGCGGACAGGGAGGAACGGGAAATAGAACACTTTGATTTTACCGGATGGCAGCAGAAACATGCTGAGGATAAAATGAAAGAATGGACCGGAATTCCTTTTGAGCGGTTTGACAGCCCAATGAACAGGATTATTATGATTCAGCTTCCGGATGGGTATCAGGGCATCTATATGCTGGTAGACCATATGACCATGGACGCCCAGTCGCTGATTGTTTTCTTAAAGGATGTCATTGAGATCTATTGCCACTATAAGTATGAGGGTATTGCTTATCCTAAAGAAATGGCATCTTACATTACCCAGTTGGAAAAGGATATTGCATACGAGGCAGGAACTTCAGCTAAGAAAAGAGATACCGCTTTTTTTGAAAGCCTTATTAAAAATTCCGAGCCGGTTTTCTGTGATATACACGGTTCGGAAAAACTGATGAAGGAACGGGTATCTTCGGGAAATCCTAACCTTCGTGCTGCTACCAATCTCACTGACAACGTAGATGCGAACATTACCGTATTCCATCTGGAGGCCCAGCCATCCAGACAGCTTTTGGATTTTTGTGAGGAACGCCAGATTTCTATGGTATGCCTGCTCATGATGGGACTGCGTACCTTTTTGCAAAAAGAGAACGAAATGGATGATGTTTCCCTTACAACCACCATTGCCAGAAGGGCGACTCTGTCTGAGAAAAAAAGCGGTGGAACCAGAATTCATTGTTTTCCTTTTCGTACGGTTGTTTCCAGGAATGAGACTTTCCTGGAAGGGATTCATAAGATCCGTGACGGACAGAATCAATTATTTCGTCATGCCAATTATGACCCGGTTTCTTATTTTGAAGTGAGAAGAAAGCATTATAAAATGAAGGGTGCCCAGACTTATGAACCCATGAGCCTGACCTACCAGCCCCTGACCATGCAGAGTAAGGGATTGGACAAACTTGGGGATATTAAATATAAGACTGCCTGGTACACCAACGGCGCTGCTGCCCACACCCTGTATCTTACGGTGATGCACAGAGCACAGGACAATGGGCTGGATTTCAGCTTTGAATATCAGACCGGCGCGGTGACACCGGAAAAATTGGAATATGTATATTACTATCTCTGTAAGATACTATTTTATGGGACAGCCCATCCCGAAGATACGGTGGGAGAGATAATTGACCATGTATAATGAATTCTTTTACTAGAGCGTGTTGAAAATTGCTTTTCGACAGCTGTGCGTTCCAGTTTGTGGGAGATTTGTCCCGAATGAATTTTAAAACACGCTCTAGGAAGGCTGAAAGAAAATTATAATTATGAAAGGAAGCCACAGTTTGATTCTTTCAGTTGGTATTATTGTGGCCGTATTGCAGTTAGTACTCAGATCCTGCAATATGCAATGGTATAAAGATGCTGGAGCAATTAAAAGAAATGATTTGTGAATATGTAGAAGTAGAACCGGCTGAGATTAATGAAGAGAGCAGGTTTATAGAGGATTTGGGATTTAATTCATACGATTTTATGAGTATGGTTGGGGAGATAGAAGATACGTTTGATATCGAAGTAGAAGAGCGCGAAGTTGTAAATGTAAAAACAGTTGGTGATGCAGTGAAATATATAAAGGAACTGCAGGAAGCATAATGACATTATAGGACGTTGTAAGTGCTGCCTTTATGGACAGCCTGAAATGGGAGGAGCATATGGAAACAAACATCCAAAATATGAGAGACATTATAGAGTACGCAGCAGAAAAGTATGGGGAAGCCTCTGCAATCCGGTATAAGGTGCGTAAAGAAGTCATAACGAAAACCTATCGGGATATTCAAAAAGACAGTGAAGCATTCAGCAGGTCACTGGAAAAGCTGCATATGCTGGAAAAGCATGTGGCTGTCATAGGCCCTACTACATATCAATGGATTATCAGTTATTTCGGCACTGTTAATTCGGGCAGTGTGGCGGTACCGCTGGATGCCCAGCTGCCGGCTGAGGAAGTGTGTGAGCTTTTAAACCGTGCGGATATCAGCGTCCTGGTATTTGATGAACTGCGAAAGGATCTAATACAGGCTGTAAAAGAGAAATGCCCCCAGATTCAGTATCTGATTTCCATGCAGGCTTTGGAGCATTCGGATGAAATCCTGTCTTTTGGCAGGCTTATTGAAGAGAATGAGGGCAGCTTTTATTCCGATATTGACTGTGATAAAATGACAGCAATTCTCTTTACCTCGGGAACAACCGGAAAAAGCAAAGGCGTTATGCTGAGTCACCGCAATCTGGCTGATAATGCGGTGTGCCTGGATATGAAAATTCCGGCTGGAACCATATCCATGACACTTTTGCCCATCCATCATGCTTATTGCTTCACCATGGATATTTTAAAAGCAATTTACATTGGAATGGTAATCTGTATCAATGATTCCATCATGCATGTGCAGAAGAATATGAAACTATTTAAACCGGAAATCGTCTTACTGGTGCCAATGGTAATTGAATCCCTATATGCAAAGATTGTGGATGCAACGGGAATTTTACCGAAGAAAATGGTGGCGAAAGCCGCTCTTGGCGGTAATCTCAAAACGATTTGCAGCGGAGGAGCTTATTTGAATCCGGATCTAATTGACGGATTTCAGGCATATGGCATCCGCATTCTTCAAGGGTACGGAATGACTGAATGTTCGCCGGTCATAAGTACGAACCTGGAATGGGACAGCCGCAAAAATTCTGTCGGAAAGCTTCTGCCGGGATGCGAAGTGAAGATAGTAGAAGAAGAGATCTGGGTGAAAAGTTCTTCCGTAATGCTGGGATATTATAAGATGCCAAAGGAAACGGCAGAGACATTGGAAGACGGCTGGCTAAAGACCGGTGATCTGGGATATGCAGATGAAGATCATTTTCTATATATCACTGGCCGCAAAAAGAATCTGATCATCTTAAATAACGGAGAGAATGTCTCACCCGAAGAGCTGGAGAACCAAATAAGCAAAGCACCGCTGGTAAAAGAAATTATAGTGAGTGAAAAAGACAGCCTGATTCAGGCAGAAATCTTCCCTGATTACGAATATGCTAAGAAAAAGCGCATAAAAAATATTGAAGCAGAGCTGCAGAATATTCTGGATGCATATAACAGGGACAGACCGGTATATAAGAGAATTCATGGATTGAAGGTCAGAGAAGAAGAATTTGTAAAAACACCTTCCAAAAAAATTAAAAGGATTTAGGAAGCAGGATCATCTATTGTAATTGAAGTCCATACCGTATACAATATGAATAGAAGAATTTTCATATTTTAATGGAATGGAGTTAGTGAAATGCGATATTATGTGAAAGATAAATTAATACTTTTAAAAAAAGAAGAGACTCCTCCGGATGGGCATGTAGTTGTGGAATGCCTCTCTTCATCCGAATATAAGAAGCGATACGAGAAAACCCTGCACGTGGATTTACTCACCAGAAGCCTTGGCAATGTTGAATTTTGTAAAGCAGATGTGTTGAGAAACTGTATTGTGGGAACCTTTGTGATTCCGTGTAAGGAAAACCTCTTGGAAAAGGAATCCGGTTTCGGCTATTATATGGATAAGGATAGGCTTCTCTTCGTGGATGACAACCACATTGTGGAAAAGATGCTGGAGGAAATCTGCCAGATTCAGGTGCTTCCCAAAACCTATGTGGCACATGTCTTTTTCGAATTTTTAGAGTATCTCACCAGGGACGATGTAATATTCTTACAGCAGTATGAGGAAAAGCTGGAAGATATGGAAGAAAGCCTTTCTGATTCCGATACCAGAGATTTCAATAAAAAGCTGTTAAAATGCAGAAGGGAGCTGTTAAAGCTCAATGCCTACTATCAGCAGTTGATGGATCTAAGCGATACCCTTAGTGAAAATCAGAACCGGCTATTTAACCGGGAAGACTGCAGGCTCTTCACCTTTTATACGAAGCGTGTGGAACGGTTTTACGATACCACACATATGCTCCGGGAGTATTCCATGCAGTTACGGGAAATGTACCAGTCCCAGATTGATATCCACCAGAATAAAGTTATGCAGTTTCTGACTGTGGTAACCACAATTTTTATGCCCCTGACACTAATTGCCGGATGGTATGGCATGAATTTTGCCAACATGCCGGAACTCAATACGAAGTATGGTTATGGAATTATCATTCTGGTAAGCATCCTGGTAACCGGAATTGAAATCTGGTATTTCAAGATCAAAAAATGGTTTAAGTAAATGATATATGGCAATAAAAAAAGCGGGTTTGCTGTCGGACCCGCTTTTTTCCCGCTTATTTTACCGGGGTGTTTGACTATTTCACCCGCACTGCTTTTCTTTTTAAAGATATGAACTGTAATGCAACCATTGCAGAACCATTTACTAACAATCCCAGTGTTACGATCATTCCTGCCATTACTGCCATCTCTACCACTCCTCACCTTGTGATTTATTTAACGTATTTTATCACCTTTTTCGCCGTTTGACAAATTTTGGACAATCCAATATTTATGGTAGAAACTAAAAAATATTGTATAAATTTAGATACATTGACGAAAATTTAACGCAATCCTTGTATAAAATTTAACGAACATGGTTGGGACCTACAAGGATACCTTAAATAATCACTTAAAATATCTCGGGATTTTTATGGAAAATAGTAGAAAATAGAAAATTTTTGAAGATGATATATGCGTCAGCGAAAATAATGAGGAATGAAGATGATTTGAAAATATCGTTGAAAATATTGTTGAAAATATAATTGAAAAAATTATTGGAAAAAATATTGAAAAATTTTTTGAAAATAAGAAAGGATGGTGAATTATACAGCATTTCGTGATATACTATTGATTCATAAAGTTTATAAAATGATTTCCCCAAACGAAGATCCCGAATAAGATGAGAAAAAGTGTTGGTATAATCTCAATTCATAGGAAGGATATATAGTTATTCAGGAGGTAAAAATGAACAGTAAACGGATGATTAAGGAGTTTTGCCACTTAGTATCCATCGATTCCCCTTCCTTTTCGGAGCGGGAGATGGCAGATTATCTGATTGGTATTTTTGCTGAGAATCAGATTATTCTAGAAGAAGATGAAGCAGGAAGCTGCTATGGAGGAAATAGCGGAAATCTATATGGCTATTGGAAGGGGACATTAGAAGGTGATCCTATTCTGTTTTCCATGCACATGGATACCGTAGAGCCGGCAAAAGGGAAGAAAGCCATTGTACATGAGGATGGGAAAATTACCAGCGACGGGAAAACTGTTCTTGGAGCCGATGATTTGTCTGCAATAGCCGAGGTGATCGAGGCGGTGCGCAGTATAACGGAACAAAAGACTGCCCACCGGGATGTGGAATTTCTGATTTCCATAGCGGAGGAGCAGCATTTGCGGGGAAGCCAGGTATTTGATTTCTCCAGGATAAAAGCAAAAGAATCCTATGTACTGGATAAGACAGGGATCATTGGAAGTGCAGCGGTAGTGGCACCGTCCCTGTCCACCTTTGAAGTAGTGGTACAGGGAAAGGCAGCTCATGCAGGGTTTGCACCGGAAGACGGTGTAAATGCCGTATTGATAGCTTCAAAAGCGGTATCCAGAATTCCCCTGGGACATGTGGGGACGGAAATGACCGTAAATATTGGAAGTATACAAAGTGATTTTGCTACCAACATTGTACCGCCAGTCTGTACGGTGAAGGGCGAGGTGCGCAGTTTCTCCCATGAAGCAGTATTAAAGCAGTTAAATGACATCCGAAATGTTTTTGATGAAGAGGCTGCCAGGCTGGGGGGTTTTGTGGAGTATCAGGAAGAGATATTATTCCGGGCATATGTGACACCTGAGAATGCAGCCGTGGTCAGGCGCTATGCAGATGTCTGCCAAAGGCTTGGAATCCAGCCGGTTCTGGAAAGAACGTTTGGGGGCAGTGACCAAAATCATCTATGTGCAAATGGCGTCCAGGGAATGGTTCTGGCATCCGCCATGCAGCAGGCGCATTCCAATAGTGAATATACCACCATAAGTGATATGGAAAAGGCGGCCAAAATTGTTATGGGGTTAATGGAAAGTTCGGATTGATAAAAATGTAAAAATGGCAGTAAATATATTTTATTTGCTGCATGAAAAAAAGCAAATGAAGAAGAATATAAGAATAAGGTAGGAGATTATCATGATAAAAAGCCAATTTGATAAACCAGTAGACAGAAAAGGCACTAATTGCCTGAAATATGATTTTGCAGCGGAGTTTGGAAGACCAGAAGGCCTGATTCCTTTATGGGTGGCAGATATGGATTTCTGCGCACCGGATCAGGTGAAAGAAACATTGAGGCGGTGTGCAGAGCATGGTATTTTTGGATACACAGATGCAAAGCCGGAGTATTACCAGGTGCTGGGGAAATGGTTTTTGGATCATTTTGGATGGGAGACAGATCCATCCTGGGTTGTTAAATCCCCTGGCGTGGTATTTGCACTGGCTGCTGCAATCCGGGCATTCTCCAAAGAAGGAGAGAGTATAATGATCCAGCAGCCGGTATACCATCCCTTTGCAAATGTAATCAAGACCAATGACCGCAGGCTTGTGGTAAACCAGCTGGTATGCGTAGATGGTGTTTACCGCATGGACTATGATGATTTTGAAAAGAAAATTGTAGAAGAAGACGTAAAGGTGTTCTTACTGTGCAGTCCGCATAATCCGGTAGGCAGGGTCTGGACCAGGGAAGAACTGCAAAGAGTGGGTGATATCTGTCTGAAACATAAAGTGCTGGTAGTCTCCGATGAAATTCATTGTGACTTTACGTATCCAGGGCATAAGCATCTGGTATATGCTTCTTTGGGACAGGCATATGCTGACAATGCCATTGTATGCACCGCTCCAAGTAAAACATTTAATCTGGCTGGGCTTCAGGCATCCAATATCTGGATTCCAAATCCGGACATAAGGGAGCAGTTAAAAAATGAGATAGCCAAAACCGGATACAGTGATCTGAATACCTGTGGTCTTGCGGCGTGCCAGGCTGCCTATACCTATGGTGGAGAATGGCTTGCAGAGTTGAAGGAATATCTTAAGGGAAATGTAGATTTTGTAAGAAGTTTTTTACAAGAAAACCTGCCGCAGATTCATCTCATTGAACCTCAGGGAACTTATTTATTATGGGTAGATTTCAGAGAACTGGGGCTTTCAGTGGAAGAATTGAACGAATTCCTGGTAGAAAAAGCCCGCCTGTGGCTAAACGACGGGTCTATGTTTGGAGAAGGTGGCATCGGATTCCAGAGAATCAATATCGCATGCCAGAGAGAAACTCTGAAGAAGGCATTTGAACAGCTGGCAAAAGCCATTGCTAGTACAGCCTTGCACAAATAATCAAGTAATCCACTTCGGCTAACCGCATCAGGGAATCAGGACTTAGATTATGCTGTAAAGTGAGTTTTCAGAATCCGGGCAAACTGGTGCCGAAGTGCATTTAGCGGAAGTAGAATAAATGAATACAAACAGTTACGAGTTTGATGCTAAGATTAAAAAAGTTCCGGATATTGATGGGGCTTATATAGAAATTCCTTTTGATGTCCGGGAGGTCTTTGGGAAAGGAAGAGTGAAAGTAGATGCTCTTTTTGACGGAGAACCCTATGCAGGAAGCCTTGTTCGGATGAAGACACCCTGTCATATCATAGGGCTTCGCAAAGACATCCGGCAGAAAATACAAAAACAGCCGGGAGATATGGTTCATGTAGTCATAAAAGAGCGTTCATAATCAGCGGTGGGTATGGGGAATTCGTTCGGGCCACCCGGGAATATTTCCATTTAAAACAGCGGTAAACATTCTTTCCTTAACACCTGGATTTTCAGCATTCAGCTGGCGGATCAGATTTTTGGTATACTCTCTTTTGGTATAGCCGTCAATAGGACAGGGGCTTTTTGCAACCGGAAGATGGTATTTGTTCTTAAAGCCTATGACATCCGCCTCCAATACGTACATCAGTGGACGGATAACGGTCATGTCCATGCGGTCCAGGTATGTTCTTGGTGAAAAAGAGTGGAAGCGCCCTTCAAAAATCAGGGATAGCAGCATCGTTTCTACAATATCATCTTTGTGATGGGCGTAGGCCACTTTGTTGCATCCCATTTTTTTGGCTGCTTCATTAAAGGCGCCTTTTCTCATTTTGGCACACAGGGAGCAGGGATTGCTCTCTTTTCTTTCGTCAAAAATGATTCTGGCGATTTCCGTATCGATAACCGTATAGGGAACGTCCAGTTCTTTACATAGTTCCCTGATTGGATCCAGGTTAAAATCCTGGTAGCCAAGGCTGACCGTAATTGCCTCCAGTTCAAAATGTTTTGGATAAAAACGTTTTAGTCCATGAAGGGCATATAACATAGTCAGGCTGTCTTTCCCGCCTGAAATCCCAACTGCGATTCTGTCCCCTTCTTCAATCATCTGGTATTCATCAACGGCTTTTCTGGTAAAGCTTAAAAGCTGCTGTAACTTCATCTGTATTCCTCCTAAAATCTTATACTGCATTGCACAGTAACAATGGATATAGCGCCGGATATCAGTATATCATATTCTGGGAACATAAGAGAAGATAATTTGAAATTAGACCTATAAAAATAGGAAAAGTATGTTATAATATGAGATTATGCGGCATCTGTTGTATTTTAGAGGAGAGGAATTAGATGGAAAAAGGAAAAAAAGGTTTTTTTAGTGTTGTATTTAGTCGCAGCGCAATTCTGATCTTTCTGTTGCTGATACAGATTGGGATACTGTTTCTGGGTTTTGAATTGCTGAGAGATTATATGTTTTATGCTTATGGAGCCGTAGTGGCCCTGGCATTGGTACTCGTTATATATATCATAAATAAAAGGGAAAATCCTGCATTTATGATTGCCTGGATCATACCCATTTTGGTAATACCAGTATTCGGAGCTCTGTTTTACTTATTCATCGAGTTACAGATCGATACCAAGTGGGTAAATTCCAGACTGAAAAGATTGAATATAGAAACAAAAGAACTGACGCCCCAAAATGCAGAGGTATTGGAAAATCTGCGTTTGGAGGATGAGGGTATGGCACATCTTTCCGAGTATTTATATCGTGTAGAGAATCTTCCGGTTTACCAGAATACTTCAGCGAAATACTTTCCCTTGGGAGAAGATAAGTTTGCAGAGATGATTGTACAGCTGGAGCGGGCACAGCACTTTATCTTCATGGAATATTTTATTGTGGAACGCGGTTTTATGTGGGATACAATTTTGGAGATACTGGAGCGAAAAGTGAAAGAAGGCGTAGAGGTCCGTTTTATGTACGACGGTATGTGCTCCCTTGTTCTGCTCCCTTATAACTATCCCAAGAAAATGCAGGAACTGGGAATTCAGTGCCGGATGTTTTCTCCGATTAAACCGGCTTTATCTACCATCCAGAACAACCGGGACCACAGGAAGATTCTGGTGATTGACGGATACCTTGCATTTACCGGGGGAATCAATCTGGCGGATGAATATATCAATCAAAAAGAACGCTTCGGTCATTGGAAGGACACTTCCATAATGATTCAGGGTGAGGCAGTAAAGAGCTTTACGCTGTTGTTTCTGAAGATGTGGAATGTAGACAAGCGCCACAGTGAAGAAGACTACAGAAAATATGTGGATGTACCACAACTTAAGATTCCGGCACCGGGAGATGGATTTGTAATCCCATATGGAGACAGCCCGGTGGATAAAGAGCAGGTTGGTGAGCTGGTGTACCTGGATATCCTGTTTACGGCGAAAAAATATGTACATATCATGACGCCGTATCTGATCCTGGATCAGGAATTGAAAGTTGCACTGACATATGCCGCAAAACGAGGTGTGGAAGTTATTATTATGATGCCTCATATTCCTGATAAGTGGTATGCTTTTGTACTGGCCAAAACCTATTACAATGAATTGCTGGATGCCGGAGTGCAGATTTATGAATATACCCCGGGATTTGTTCATGCAAAAGTCTTTACATCCGATGGTGAAAAAGCGGTGGTAGGGACAATTAACCTGGATTTCAGAAGTATGTATCTGCATTTTGAATGCGCCGCATTTTTATATAAAAATGCGGAAATTGTTAATATTGAAGCGGACTTCCAGGAGACACTGAAAAAGTGCCAGAAAATAACACAGGAAGATTATAAAAAGCTTAATCCGGTGATAAAGCTTATCGGAATGGTACTGCGGTTATTTGCACCGCTCATGTAATGTCTGTGGCACACGTACAAGTGTGCCATTAAATTGGTCTTTTACTGGAAGAAAAGAATGTGTTATACTAGTGACAATGACAAAATAAGAAAAGGTGATGAGTATGCCAATTAAAGTACAGGGTGATTTACCAGCAAAAGAAATCCTTGAGCGGGAGAATATATTTGTAATGGATGAGAACCGTGCAATGCACCAGGATATCCGTCCAATTGAAATTGCGATACTGAACCTCATGCCATTAAAGGAGGAAACCGAGCTGCAGTTGCTGCGTTCCCTGTCAAATACGCCGCTGCAGGTGAATATTACCTTCCTGATGGTGACTTCCCATGAATCGAAGAATACCGCAACAAGCCATCTGAATCAGTTTTACATAACCTTTGATGATGTGAAGAAACAAAGCTTTGATGGAATGATTATTACCGGTGCCCCGATAGAACAAATGGAATTTGAAGAAGTGGACTACTGGGAAGAACTGACCCGCATAATGGAATGGACAAAGACAAACGTAACCTCCACTATTCATTTGTGCTGGGGAGCCCAGGCAGCCATGTATTATCACTATGGGATTCAGAAAAAACCGCTGGATCGGAAAATGTTCGGATTATTCTGGCACAAAGTATTAAACCGCAAAATCCCCTTGGTGAGGGGCTTTGATGATATGTTCCTGGCACCCCATTCCAGACATACGGAGGTACCAAGGGAATCCATCAAGGCGTGCGGGGATCTTATGATTCTGGCGGATTCCGATGAAGCCGGGGTATTCCTGGCTATGAACAGGGACGGCAGACAGATCTTCGTCATGGGCCATCCGGAATACGACCGAGTGACGTTGGACGGAGAGTACAAAAGAGATGTGGGCAAAGGGCTGGATATTGATATGCCAATGAACTACTATCAGGGAAATGATCCGGAAAATAAGCCGATTCTGATGTGGAGGTCCCATGCTAATAATATGTATACGAACTGGTTAAATTATTACGTATACCAAATGACCCCTTATGAGATGGTTGGAACGCCTGATTTTAGCAAGAAAAAGGATGCTTTCTAATTATCTTAAAATTCCTAATTAAAGAACTTCTTAATTAAAGCAGCTGTCATGTGATGGCTGCTTTTTTTTGCCTGATGGTATCATTATCCATTACATTTTTCTTCTTTCTATCAGAAGATGGGCTTACTGCAAGAAATTCTGGTAGTTCTTATTATACAATATATTAGTACTACAGCGTATGTTTTGTAATGATCTATTAAATGAATTATATTTGGGTTTAGCTGAGGAAGGACGCTTTGTATATGATAAGTAGTGTACGGAAAGATGGGGGTGGGAAACTGATATGGACTCCGTCAGCTTGCCGCAGAACTGGTATTTTCTAACCTTTGCAGAGCGCTTTTTGGCGGCACGCGGGCATTCACCGAGAAATCCTGATGCATTTCTCGGTTCAGTGCCCGCTTAGTATCCG
>UQCR01000013.1 GCA_900539655.1 uncultured Robinsoniella sp. | reverse complement strand
GAATGCCCGCGTGCCGCCAAAAAGCGCTCCGCAAAGGTTAGAAAATACCAGTTCTGCGGCAAGCTGACGGAGTCCATATCAGTTTCCCGCGCCCATCTTTCCGTACACTACCTATATTACACAAAGCGTCCCTTCCTCAGCAAAACCCAAATATAATGCATTTAATAGAACATCCTAAAACGTACGCAACAGTACTAATTCTTCTCCAAATTTTTCTATATAAAAAAATTTACATTTACTTACCCGGACAAGTACCAAATCGCCTCAACATCCATTTCAATGGGCTTTACCAAACAGCCGCAATATCAAATTCAACAGTCTTTTACTTTCGGATTCAAAATAAATTCACAAAATATTTCTTGACAAAACACACCTCCTCTTATATACTTTGAATATCAAAATATTTGATGAATAAAACTTAATTTCTGAATTAAAAGGAGAAAAAACCATGTTAGAAAAAATGAAAGACATTATCGCTGAGCAATTAAATTGTGAAACTGAGAATATTACATTAGAGACTTCATTCAAAGAAGATCTGGGAGCCGATTCTTTAGATTTGTTTGAGCTGGTAATGGCTTTGGAAGATGAGTATTCTGTTGAAATTCCTGCAGAAGACCTGGAAGAACTTACTACAGTTGGAAAAGTTCTGGATTACTTAAAAGCAAAAGGTGTAGAAGAATAATTTAAAAAGTCGGCGGTATCCGTCGGCTTTACTATATGTTTCGTTGAATGGAGGTCCAATATGACGACAAGAGTAACCGAGCTTTTAGGAATTGAATATCCAATTATCCAGGGCGGTATGGCATGGGTAGCTGAACATCATCTTGCTGCTGCTGTATCTGAAGCGGGCGGCTTTGGATTAATCGGTGCTGCAAGTGCTCCGGCAGAAGTAGTACGGGAAGAAATTCGTAAAGCAAAAGAACTGACAGATAAACCGTTTGGAGTAAATATAATGCTTCTTAGCCCCCATGCAGATGAGGTGGCAAAGGTAGTTGCAGAAGAAGGTGTTAAGGCAGTTACCACCGGAGCCGGCAATCCTGAAAAATACATGGAACTGTGGAAGGCCGCCGGCATAAAAGTAATTCCTGTTGTTGCTTCCGTAGCTCTGGCAAGAAGAATGGAGAAATACGGGGCAGATGCAGTCATTGCAGAAGGTATGGAATCCGGCGGACATATCGGATCACAGACAACGATGACACTGGTTCCCCAGGTTGTGGATGCGGTAGAAATTCCGGTAATCGCAGCAGGCGGCATTGGTGACGGAAGAGGATTTGCAGCAGCCATGATGCTTGGTGCAGAGGCTGTACAGATCGGTACCCGTTTTGTAGTGGCTAAGGAATCCATTGTTCATCAAAATTATAAGGACAGAGTCATTAAAGCAAAAGATATTGATTCAGAAGTTACAGGGACTACAACAGGACATCCGGTCCGTTCCCTGAGAAATAAAATGACAAGAGAATACGTAAAATTAGAAAAATCAGGAGCTTCCTTTGAAGAGCTGGAATATCTGACACTGGGCTCTCTGCGGAGTGCAGTAATGGAAGGCGATGTAATCACAGGAACTGTGATGGCAGGCCAGATTGCAGGCTTGATCAAAAAGGAACAAAGCTGCTTGGAAATGATAGAGGAAATGATGTCGGAAGCCGGAAAATTATTAATTTCATAATGTTTCAGACATAGATGAAAAGTGTGAAAGGGTAGCAGTATTGCAGGCGAGCCTGCAATATGCAAAGGGTATAAGAATGAATAAAATTGCATTTGTGTTCCCCGGTCAGGGTGCGCAGTACATAGGCATGGGTAAGGATTTTTATGAACAATATGAATCCAGTAAAGAGATCTTTGATCTGGCATCTAAAGTTACCGGACTGGATATCCCGGCACTGTGTTTTGAAGAAAATGACAAATTAAATATAACGGAATATACCCAGGTCTGTATGCTGGCTGTATCCGCAGCAATCTTAAAAGTTCTGGAAGATAAAGGTCTGCGCTCCTGTGTAAATGCGGGATTGAGCCTTGGAGAATACGGAGCACTGGCTGCATCCAAAGTATTGTCCCTGGAAGATGCGTTTAAAGTCGTACGTCAGAGGGGTATCTTCATGCAGGAAGCTGTTCCTTCCGGTGGTGCAATGGCTGCGGTAATCGGTATGGATGGAGATAAGATTGCAGAAATCTGTGAACAAACAGATGGCATTGTCAGCGTGGCAAATTACAATTGTCCGGGGCAGATCGCAATTACAGGAGAAGCGTCAGCCGTACAGAAAGCCTGTGATACGCTTAAAGAAGCCGGTGCAAGAAGAATCGTTCCGCTGAATGTAAGCGGGCCATTTCATTCCGCGATGTTAACTGAAGCCGGCAGCAAGCTTTCGAAAGTATTGGATGAAGTGGAAATTCAGGATGTCACAACGCCTTACGTTTCCAATGTAACAGCACAATATGTGTCGGATAAAAGCCAGGTGAAGGAATTGCTGCAAAAGCAGATATATTCTTCTGTACGTTGGCAGCAGAGTGTTGAAAATATGATAGCCCAGGGTGTTGATACTTTTATAGAAATCGGACCCGGCAAAACCCTCAGTGGTTTTTTACGTAAGATCAACCGCAATATGACGGCATTAAATGTTGAAAAAACAGAAGATATAGAAAAAGTATTATCAGCTTTGTCCATGTAGATATGACGTTTATAAAGGAGTATATATGTTAGAAAATAAAGTAGCACTGGTAACCGGTGCGTCCAGGGGAATCGGTAAAGCAATTGCTTTAAAACTGGCTATGGATGGTGCATTTGTAGTTGTAAACTATAATGGTTCCAAAGATAAAGCAGAAGAAGTAGTTGCCCAGATTATAGAAAACGGTGGCAATGCAATATCATTTCAATGTAATGTTGCCGATTATGACAGCACAGAACAAATGATGAAAACACTGCTAGCCGAATACAAGCACATCGATATTTTAGTGAATAATGCAGGAATTACAAAAGATAATCTAATTATGAAAATGAGTGAATCAGATTTTGATTCCGTAATCGATATAAATCTAAAAGGGTCATTTAATACAATCCGCCATTTATCCAGACAAATGTTAAAACAGAGAAGTGGTAAAATCATCAATATCGCATCGGTATCCGGTGTCCTTGGCAATATGGGGCAGGCAAATTATTCCGCTTCTAAAGCAGGTGTTATCGGACTTACAAAATCAATGGCAAGAGAACTGGCAAGCAGAGGTATTACTGTAAATGCAATAGCACCAGGATTTATTGCTACAGAAATGACCGATGTATTATCCGATGCCATAAAAGAACAGTCCATTGCACAGATTCCATTAAAACGATTTGGAAAAGTAGAGGATATAGCTGAAATGGCGGCCTTTCTGGCTTCTGACCGTGCAGATTACATTACCGGACAGGTAATCAGTGTAGACGGTGGAATGGCAATCTAGTATAACAACCAGCTGGTACATTAGTACCAGCGTTAATACGAAAGTAAGTATTTGTATTGAATTGCTTTAGCACTACATTGCATTAATAATGATAAATATTACAGGAAGTAATAATACAGTAAAATGACACCTGCAGAGGATGCAGATATAACGGAGGTAGCAACATGAGAAGAGTAGTAGTTACAGGAATGGGCGCAATCACACCGGTTGGTTTAAATGTAGAGAGTTTTTGGGACAGCGTAAAAAATGAAAGAACAGGATTTGCTCCGATTACCAGATTTGACTGTACGGAGTACCGGGCAAAACTCGCAGCAGAAATCAAGGATTTTGTTGCAAAAGATTTTATGGACTTTAAAGCAGCAAAACGTATGGAATTATTCTCCCAGTATGCAGTTGCTGCGTCCAAAGAAGCATTTGAAGATTCCGGAATAGACATGTCAAAAGAAGATCCATATATGGTTGGATGTTCTGTTGGTTCCGGTATCGGAAGTCTTCAGGCAGCAGAAAGAGAACACACCAGACTGGTAGAAAAAGGCCCCAGCCGTGTTAATCCTCTTCTGGTACCCCTTATGATTTCCAATATGGCTGCCGGAAATGTATCCATTCAGTTTGGTTTAAAAGGGAAAAGTATCAATGTGGTAACTGCCTGTGCAACCGGAACCCACTCTATCGGTGAAGCCTTCCGTACCATCCAGTTTGGCGATGCAGATGTAATGGTTGCCGGTGGATCAGAAGCATCAATCTGTCCAATTGGAGTTGGCGGATTTGCTGCATTAACTGCACTTTCCGGTGCAACAGATCCGAAAAGATGTTCCATACCTTTCGACAAAGAAAGAAGCGGATTCATTATGGCTGAAGGTGCTGCAGTGGTCGTGCTGGAAGAACTGGAGCATGCGAAAAAACGTGGTGCCCACATTTATGCCGAACTTGGCGGATATGGAGCAACAAGTGATGCTTATCATATTACTTCTCCTGCAGAAGACGGAGAGGGCGCTGCAAGAGCTATGTTAAACGCAGTAAAAGAAGCAGGTTTAAAGCCGGAAGATATTACCTATATCAATGCACACGGTACCAGTACCCATCACAATGACTTATTTGAAACCAGAGCTATCAAAAAAGCATTTGGTGATCATGCTTATAATATTCGTGTTAACTCTACAAAATCCATTACCGGACATATGTTAGGAGCTGCAGGCTCCATTGAATTCATCACCTGTATCAAAGAAATCGAAGAAGGATATATTCATCCTACCGTTGGATATTCAGTACCGGATGAAGAACTGGATTTAAACTATGTTGCAGGAAAAGCAATTGAAGAACCGCTGGAATATGCAATCAGCAATTCCCTTGGTTTTGGCGGACACAACTCCAGTATTTTAGTGAAGAAATATAGAGAGGAGTAATCACATGGAATTTGAAAATTTATTGACCTTAATCGATAAAGTAGCTTCTACCGATCTTACAGATTTCTCTATTGACAATGGAGATTTTAAAATCTCCATGAAAAGAAAACAAAAAGAAGTGGTGGTAACCACGGTTCCCGAGGGCATGCTGGCACAGCAGGCAATTACACAGGTTCCTGTGGCTGCAGCATCCGTTCAGGCATCACCAAACGATACTATACCCGATGGAAATACTGTTAAAGCACCATTGGTAGGAACTTTCTACAACGCAGCTTCTCCTGAAAATCCGGCATTTGTAAAAGTAGGAGATACGGTAAAAAAAGGGCAGACCCTTGGCATTATAGAAGCAATGAAACTGATGAACGAGATCGAAAGCGAATTTGACGGTGTAGTTGAAGCGATTCTCATTGAAAATGAGCAAATGGTGGAATATGGACAGCCGTTGTTTGTAATCAGATAAACAACACAACACTTTGGAGGTAAGATTATGGCTTTATCAACGAAAGAAATTATGGAGATTATTCCTCACAGACAGCCGTTTTTATTAATAGATACCATTGAAGAATTAGAACCGGGAAAGCGTGCAGTAGGTAAAAAGTGTGTAAGCTACAATGAACCGTTTTTTGCAGGACATTTCCCCCAGGAGCCGGTAATGCCGGGCGTGCTGACTATTGAAGCCCTGGCTCAGGTCGGAGCGGTAATCATCTTAAGCGTACCGGAGAATAAAGGCAAGGTTGCTTATTTTGGAGCAATCAATTCCGCTAAATTCAAAGGAAAAGTAACCCCAGGTGATGTATTAATGCTGGAAGTGGAAATGATTAAGGTAAAAGGACCAATCGGTGTGGGCAAAGCGACTGCAACCGTAGACGGTAAAGTAGTTGCTATAGCTGAATTGACTTTTGCAATCGGATAGGAGATCGTATGTTTCAGAAAATATTAATTGCGAACAGGGGAGAGATTGCCGTTCGCATTATCCGGGCATGCCGGGAACTTGGAATCAAAACGGTAGCCGTTTATTCTGAGGCGGACCGGGAAGCCCTTCATACACAACTGGCAGACGAGGCAATTTGCATCGGACCTGCTTCTTCACTGGAAAGTTATCTGAATATGGAACGCATTTTAAGTGCTACCATAGCAGCAAAAGCAGATGCAATCCATCCCGGATTTGGCTTTCTTTCGGAAAACAGCAAATTTGTAGAAATGTGCCAGAAATGCAATATTACATTTATTGGTCCCAGTGCTGATGTTATTAACCGTATGGGGAATAAATCCGAAGCACGCACCACAATGATGAAAGCTGGTGTACCTGTTGTGCCGGGTACAAAGGAACCGGTTTACACAGCAGAGGAAGGCAAACGGATTGCTGGAGAGATCGGTTATCCGGTGATGATCAAGGCATCTTCCGGAGGCGGTGGAAAAGGGATGAGGATTTCCGAATCATCTGAAGATTTCACAGAGAATTTTCAGACGGCACAGATGGAATCCGTCAGAGGCTTTGGCGATGATACCATGTATATAGAAAAATATGTACAGAATCCAAAGCACATTGAATTCCAGATCATTGCCGATAAGTTTGGCAATGTGGTTCAGCTGGGAGAGAGAGACTGTTCTATTCAGAGGCACCATCAGAAAGTCATTGAAGAATCACCAAGTGCCATTCTGACACCTGAATTGCGAAAAGCAATGGGTGAGACAGCCATTCACGCTGCCAAAGCGGCATCCTATGAAAATGCCGGAACCATTGAATTCCTTTTGGATAAAAATAAAAACTATTATTTCATGGAAATGAACACCCGTATTCAGGTGGAACACCCGGTAACTGAAATGGTATCCGGGGTTGATTTAATCAAAGAACAGATATATATTGCAGCAGGACTTCCCCTCAGTGTTAAGCAGGAAGACATTGCCTTAAACGGTCATGCTATTGAATGCAGAATCAATGCGGAAAATCCTGCGAAAAATTTTATGCCCTGTCCGGGGAAGATTAATGAAGTACATCTCCCAGGAGGATATGGCGTAAGAATAGATACCGCCGTATACAGCGGATATGAAATTCCTCCTTATTATGACTCGATGATTGCAAAAGTAATTGTACATGACAAAACCAGAGCTTCTGCGATTGATAAAATGAGAAGCACTTTAGGAGAGCTGGTTTTAGACGGTGTTACCACAAACGTAGATTTTCAGTACGAAATACTGAATAATGAGGATTTTCAGGCAGGAGATTTCACGACTGATTTCATAGAAGAACATTTTTCATAGAAGTGATTTCGTAAATATGCAGCAGCAGAACGTGTTTGAGTTAAGGAGAGTATAAAATGTCGAAGCTTAAGGATATGTTTAAAAAAACTTCCTACATTCCAATCGGACGTTTGGATGAACCTAAGAAGGAAGAAAAACCTTCCGTAGAAGAAGATGCAGCACCTTGTGTACCGGAGGGCCTTTGGGTGAAATGTCCAAAATGCGGTAAATTGCTCTATAAGCAGGATGTAGTGGATAATCATTATGTATGTCCGAAATGCGGCGGTTATTTTCGGATTAAAACGAAGACCAGGCTGCGTATGGTTTTAGACCATGGTACGTTTGAATCCTGGTATACTGACCTGCCACAGCGCAATCCCCTGGATTATCCGGGATATGAGGAAAAACTGGAAGCACAAAGGGAGAAAACACATCTGCATGAAGCAGTAACCATCGGCAAAGGCAGGATTTACGGAAAAGATGCTGTAGTAGGTGTCTGTGATGCCCGGTTCCTAATGAGTAGTATGGGATATGTAGTAGGAGAAAAAATAACCCGCGCCTTCGAACAGGCGATTGAGGAAAAATTGCCGGTCATTTTATTTTGCTGTTCCGGCGGTGCCAGAATGCAGGAAGGAATTGTTTCCCTGATGCAGATGGCGAAAACATCGGCAGCAATTAAGCGCCATTCCGAAGCAGGCCTTCTATATATTCCGGTTCTTACTGATCCCACAACAGGCGGTGTAACTGCCAGCTTTGCAATGTTAGGAGATATCATTCTTGCAGAGCCGGGAGCATTAATCGGGTTTGCAGGTCCAAGAGTTATTGCACAGACCATTGGGCAAAAGCTTCCGGAAGGCTTTCAGAGAGCTGAATTTCTGGTGGAAAAAGGCATCATAGATGGTATTGTGGAACGGAGCGAACTGAAACTGCGTCTGGCTATGCTCATTGACATGCATGAGGACAGAAAGGGGTTTGCATCATTTCATAAAGCAACAGGAGAACTTGGATCCCTTTTGTATGATGAATCTGATTCTACAAAGGATGTGAATACGTTTAAAGACAAAAACGTATCAGATTTGTCCGATGCAGATGCCGATATAGCATATGACGGTTTATCAGGAGAAGGATACAAAAAGTCAGCCTGGGAAAAGGTACTGATTTCCAGAATGGCAGAACGTCCAACCAGTCTGGATTATATAGAAGAAATTTTTGAACATTTTACAGAACTTCATGGAGATAGAAACTTCCGGGACGACGGAGCCGTTGTAGGCGGTATCGCTTACCTGAACGGACAGCCGGTGACCGTAATCGGACAGCAGAAGGGGAAAAATACCAAAGACAATATAACCCGGAACTTCGGCATGGTATCTCCGGAGGGCTATCGGAAAGCACTTCGATTAATGAAACAGGCCGAGAAATTTTGCCGTCCCATTATTAATTTTGTCGATACGCCTGGAGCTGCCTGTGGAATTGAAGCAGAAGAGCGGGGGCAGGGTGAAGCAATTGCCCGTAATCTTATGGAAATGTCTGCTTTAAAAACTCCGGTTTTAAGCATTATGATCGGAGAAGGCGGCAGCGGCGGCGCTCTGGGATTAGCAGTTGCAAATGAAGTATGGATGATGGAAAATGCCACTTATTCGGTTCTGTCACCGGAAGGCTTTGCATCCATTCTGTGGAAAGACGGAAAACGTGCCCAGGAAGCTTCCGAAATCATGAAAATAACAGCAGAAGATTTAAAGGAACTTGGTATTATTGAATTGATTATACCGGAACGGGAACCGGCTATGATGGATAATATAACTGAAATAGCAGGGTTTATGAAGAAAAATATCTGCAGATTTTTAGAAGAGCAGAATCAATTACAGCTAGAAGAAATCGCAGATCAACGATACCGGCGTTTCCGCAATATGTAGCAGATAGGCAACCGTATTGCAAAGTACCTGCAATCTGCTCCGCGGCTTCAGCGCGGCCCAAATCAATGAGCAGTGCTTAAGATGAGAAGAATAAGCGCTACGCTTGTTCAGGCATATTGCAGGTGAACTTACAATATACAGGAGGTAAGAATGGAATTAAAACCGTTAAATATAGGGGATTTAACAGCTAGAATACCGATCATCCAGGGAGGAATGGGCGTAGGCGTAAGCTTGTCCAGACTGGCGGGAAATGTTGCTGCCTGTGGCGGTGTTGGCATTATCTCCACCGCACAGATTGGCTATCGGGATGAAGCATTTGAAAGTAATCCTATTGAAGCAAATTTAAAGGCAATTGCCAATGAAATAAAAAAAGCACGCCAGATAGCAAAGGACGGCATTATCGGCGTCAATATCATGGTTGCTACAAAGCGTTATGCTGAGTATGTAAAAGCTGCGGTTAAGTCGGGTGTGGATTTAATTATCTCCGGAGCAGGGCTTCCCACTATGCTGCCGGAATTAGTAAAAGACAGTAAGACTAAAATAGCACCAATCGTTTCTACGATCAAATCCGCCAGCGTAATTCTAAAAATGTGGGATCGTAAATCAGGCCGTCTCCCTGACCTGGTGGTAATCGAAGGACCAAGAGCCGGAGGCCATCTGGGATTTTCACCGGATCAGCTGGATGCTTTTACACCGGAAGTTTATGAAGAAGAAATTAAGGGCATTATAGAAGTTGTAAAAGGATATGCCGATAAATATGATACTCATATACCCGTTGTGGTTGCCGGAGGAATCTATAACAGAGCAGATATTGACCATGCGCTGACGCTTGGAGCCGATGGCGTGCAGATGGGTACCCGTTTTGTTACAACCTATGAGTGTGATGCCAGCGATGCTTACAAACAGACTTATCTGAATGCATCAAAGGAAGATATCGCAATCGTAAAAAGTCCGGTTGGCATGCCGGGGAGGGCAATTATCAATGGCTTTATGGAACATCCAACGCCTGGCATCGGGCTCAGTGGAAAATGCCTGCAGTGCCTGGAAAGATGCAATCCGGCGACAATCCCTTACTGCATTACCAGAGCACTGATTAATGCAGCCAAAGGCAATACAGAGGATGCTTTGCTGTTTTGCGGTGACAACGCATATCGTGCGAATAAACTGGAACATGTGAAGGATATTATGGATGAATTAACGAAATAAGTAAAGTTGGACAGTGACGATGCAGGCACTGTCCTCTTTTGGTATCAAGCAATGCGGTACTTTATGTCCTGATTTGAAGTGGTAACTGTCAAAATTTATACTATTATCAAAAATAAAGGTTGTAATAAAAACCACTTTCGGTATATAATGTGACTTAAAGCGTGTCTGAAAATTGCTTTCTGCCAGGTCTGCGTCACAGTTGCGGTAGATTTGTCCCGAATGCAGGGCGCATAGCGGGCTATGTAACCTGAATTCGGGGAGAATCTGCCGCAAACTGGTGCGTACAGATGGTGGAAATGAATTGTCAGACACGCTCTGGGCTGTAATTCAGCATTTATATAAGAAGGAGGAGAAAAATCAATATGAGTAAAGTTAGAACACGTTTTGCACCAAGCCCTACAGGCCGTATGCACGTAGGTAACTTAAGAACTGCATTATACGCATATTTAATTGCAAAGCATGCCGGCGGCGATTTTATGCTTAGAATAGAGGATACTGACCAGGAACGTTTTATGGAAGGCGCTCTGGATATTATTTACCGTACCCTGGCTAAAACAGGCCTGGTTCATGATGAAGGACCTGATAAGGACGGCGGTGTGGGTCCCTATGTGCAGAGTGAACGCCAGGCACAGGGAATCTACTTAAAATACGCTAAAATGTTAATTGAAAAAGGGGAGGCTTATTACTGTTTCTGCGATAAAGAACGACTGGAATCTTTACGTCAGGAAGTAGCAGGCAAAGAAATCATTGTATATGACAAGCATTGCCTGAACCTGCCAAAGGAAGAAATTGATGCTAAATTAGCAGCAGGCGTACCTTATGTAATCCGCCAGAATATGCCGAAAGAAGGCACAACAAAATTTGAAGATGAAATCTATGGGACAATTGAAGTACCAAACTCAGAACTGGATGATATGATTCTGATTAAGTCCGACGGATATCCAACCTATAACTTTGCAAATGTTGTAGACGACCATTTAATGGGCATTACACATGTAGTCCGTGGAAATGAATATCTGTCTTCCGCCCCCAAATACAACCGCCTCTATCAGGCATTTGGCTGGGAAGTACCGGTATATGTACACTGTCCGCTGATTACCAATGAAGAGCATAAAAAGTTGAGCAAGAGAAGCGGGCATTCTTCTTATGAGGATTTACTGGAACAGGGATTTTTAAGCGAAGCAATTGTAAATTATGTATCTTTGCTTGGATGGTGTCCACAGGACAACCGTGAGATCTTTTCCCTTCCGGAATTAGTGGAAGCTTTTGATTACCGCCATATGAGCAAATCACCGGCTGTCTTTGATGTTAATAAGTTAAAATGGATGAACGGCGAATACATGAAGGCTATGGATTTTGATGTGTTCTATGAAAAAGCTTTGCCATTTATCAAAGAGGTGATTACCAAAGATCTGGATTTAAAAAAGATTACGGAAATGGTAAAGAGCAGAATTGAAGTATTTCCGGATATCCCTGATTTAATTGATTTTTTTGAAACCGTTCCGGAATACGACAGTGCCATGTACACACATAAGAAAATGAAAACAAATGAAGAGACTTCTTTAGCAGTCCTAAAAGACCTTCTTCCACTTTTGGAAAGCCAGGATGATTACAGCAATGACGCATTATACGCTCTGCTTTCCGGATATGTATCGGAAAAAGGATGTAAAAACGGATATGTTATGTGGCCGGTACGTACTGCTGTGTCCGGTAAACAGATGACTCCGGCAGGTGCTACGGAGATCATGGAAATCATCGGGAAAGATGAATCAGTTGCCCGCATCAAAGCTGCAATTGAAAAGCTAGTACATCATTGCTCAAATAATTGAGTAAATCACGCAGGATATTCGTATCAGGGGATTCGAACCATTCTGCAGGTGTAGCAGGCTACATCAAAGAATAGCCACTGGGGGCGGTGCAGACATGCACCGTCCCTATTGAAGGCTATAAAACAGATTTTAGGCGCACGGGCTGCGCGAATGGAGGAAATACGAATGAGTTTTACTAAGGCTCAGTCGCGGGCGATTACCCACAAAGATGGTCCCATGATCGTACTCGCCGGACCCGGTTCCGGAAAAACGACCGTAATCACAGAGCGGACAAAATATCTGATCCAGAACTATGGGATAAATCCCATGGAAATACTGGTCATTACTTTTACAAAAGCGGCGGCACAGGAAATGCGGCAGCGTTTTTTACGTTTAATGGAACAGGAACAGACCCAGGTTACTTTTGGAACCTTCCATGCAATCTTTTTCGGAATCTTAAAGCATGCTTATCATTTTACGGGAGATAATATTCTCCGGGAAGACCTGAAGCACCAATATCTGAAAGACATTACAGAGCGCATGAACCTGGATATCGAAGATGAGGCGGAATTTATCGGGAATATTATTTCTGAGATCAGCCTTGTGAAAAATGATCAGATACCATTAGAACACTATTATTCAACCACCTGCTCGGAAAATGCATTCCGGGATATCTTTCAAAAATACCAGCAGCGTCTGGAGAAGGAAAACCGGCTGGACTTTGATGATATGCTGGTTTATACTTACCAGTTGTTAAAAGAGCGCCCTGACATACTGCTGGGATGGCAGAACCGTTACCGCTACATATTGGTGGACGAATTTCAGGATATAAATAAAATTCAGTATGAAATTGTGAAAATGCTGGCAGCTCCGGAAAATAACATTTTTATTGTGGGCGATGACGACCAGTCAATTTACCGGTTCCGGGGTGCAAAGCCGGAAATTATGCTGAATTTCCCAAAAGAATTCAAAGATACGAAGACCATACTACTGGATCAGAACTTCCGGTGTACCGGCAATATTGTAAAAGCAGCGGAACTTGTAATCCGCCATAACCAGATGCGTTTTCAGAAGAACATGAAGGAAGTTAAAGAATCTGGTGATAAAATAGAACTTCATACTTTTGCCAATCAGCCCCAGGAATGTGCCCATATCATTAAAAAAGTACAGGAGTACATCAAAGCAGATTACCAGTACAGCGATATTGCCATTTTGTTTCGCACGAATACGGATGCAAGGCTGTTAGTTGAGAAATTTATGGAATACAACATTCCTTTTAAAATGAGAGACAGCATGCCGAATATCTACGATCACTGGATTGCTAAAAATGTAATCAGTTACATTCACCTGGCACTGGGAAGCCGGGAACGGCGTGAATTTCTCCAGGTAATGAACCGTCCAAACCGATATATCGGAAGAGAATGTGTAGATGAAGCACAGGTATCATTAGAGAATCTGAAAAAATACTACGAAGATAAACACTGGGTGGTAGAGCGGATTGAACAGCTTGAATATCAGCTGAATATCCTAAAGCGGATGACGCCTTACGCAGCAATTAATTTTATACGCCATGGAATCGGGTATGAAGCATATCTGAATGAATATGCGGATTTCCGGAAGATAAAAGCAGAAGACCTGTATGAAGTTTTAAATGAAATGCAGGAAGGTGCAAAAGACTTTAAGACCTTCGAAGCCTGGTTTGCCCATATCGAAGAATATACAAAGGCCTTGAATGATCAGGCAAAAGAGAAGAACAAAATATCCAATGCTGTCACTTTCACCACACTGCACAGTTCCAAGGGACTGGAATTTGCCAATGTGTTCATTATTGATATTAATGAGGGCATCATTCCTCACCGTAAGGCCATACTGGATGCGGATATGCAGGAAGAACGGCGTATGTTCTATGTAGGAATGACCAGGGCAAAGGAACATCTCCATATGTATTCCATCCGGGAACGATATGGAAAAAATCTGCAGCCATCTGTTTTTCTGGAAAATTTAAAACAGGATGTAAAAACGGCAGGTTGAGTCTTCATAAATACCTGAATGATACGAAAAAGCAGTACCATATTAAATGTGGTGCTGCAGAAGAATCATGCAAATATAAAATCCCCTGCCGGTATAAACGGTGGGGGATTTAAGATATTCCAAAATGCTCTTCATTACGGACAACGATTATTCTTCGTCTTCTTCCTCTTCAGCATCTACTATTTCATCATATTCCTGTCCATCCAGAAACTCATCAAATGCATCAGCTGCAGCTTCATATTCGTCATCGTCTTCAATATTCTCTAACATTGGATTG
Organism: uncultured Robinsoniella sp.; assembly: GCA_900539655.1. Classification (GTDB taxonomy): domain Bacteria; phylum Bacillota; class Clostridia; order Lachnospirales; family Lachnospiraceae; genus Robinsoniella. Next base: position 74,392 of record UQCR01000013.1, on the reverse strand, counting down.
CCATTTTCTTCAGAGAAACGATATAAGAATACTTCGCCTTCTTCGTTTTCACCATCTTCATTTAATGGAAGAAGGGCAATATATTCTTTGTCCCCAGCAGGGAAGATTGTTAATACCGCACATTCCACAACGTCGCCATTATCCATAGTAAGAGTTACGGTAGCACCTTCTTCGTGATCGTGGTCACATCCGCATCCACAGGAATCACAGCCGCCACTGCAGTCTAAATCGTGTTCATGTTCGCTCATAGTAAGTACCTCGCTTTAAATGTTATTATTTAGTATCTCCTCATCACTTTATCAGATGTGCAAAGGAATTGCAAGCCTTTATTTTGTCTGTTTGTTAATAAATTGCGGATGCAGTTTTGAATACATGATTCTTTGGGCACTGTAGATACCGTAGTAACCGGAGAGCATATAACTTACCCCGCAGGCAATGCAGAAGAGCAGCAGGTTGGAAGAGCCAAAAAGCTCAATACTCAAAAGAATCGATGCAATGGGACAATTGATTACTCCGCAGAACAGAGATACAAGACCGATTGCAGCAGCAAGTCCGGGATCCATTCCAAGCAGGCTTCCCACTGTGGCGCCTAAAGTGGCTCCAATACAAAATGAAGGAACAATTTCCCCTCCTTTAAAACCGGCGCCCAGAGTTACGGCTGTAAATATCATTTTCAATAAAAATGCTTCGGGCCTGGCTTCTCCGTTCATCGCCTTATAGATTAATTCCATACCGGTTCCATTGTAATCACGAGTACCAACAAGAAGGGTTAATACAACCAACAGACAGCCACCCGCAAAAAAACGCAGGTACATGTTTTTGAAGCATTTTTGATATAGTTCTCCCGCCTTATGCATGATAATGCAGAAAATCATGCTCACCAGGGCGCAGACAGCCGCCAGAACAATAATTTTTCCACCCAGCGGAAGCCCGAATGCGTGTTGAAGCGGTACGGAAAATGTCGTAGGTTCTACCCCCAGATACGAAGCCAGATGGTTCGCAATAATTGCTGAGATCAGACACGGCACAAATGCGCTGTAATGGATGATGCCCACACTGATGACCTCCATACAGAAGAACGCAGCTGTAATCGGTGTGGAAAAAACGGCAGAGAAGAGAGCACTCATACCACACATCGTTATCAGATGGCGGTCTTTCTCATTCAGATGGATGAAATGGCCAAACCAGGTACCAATGCTTCCCCCAATTTGAAGGGCTGCCCCTTCACGCCCGGAAGAACCGCCGCATAAATGGGTTAGGGTAGTACCGATAAATATCAGGGGAGCCAGCCTGGCTGGTGCCTCCTGGGACGTTCGGATGGACTGCAGGATACTGTTGGTTCCTTTGTCATTTTCCATTTTGCAGATTTTGTACAAAAACCCTATGAGCAGACCGGAAACCGGGAGCAGATAAAGGAGCCAGGAATAGATGGACAAAAGATCTGATGCATAGTGGACACTGAAATGAAATGCGGTTCCAATCCCGCCGCAGATCACGCCCATTGAAATAGCACACAGAACCCACTTAAAGAAAATGAATGTGAAATCCATAGAGTAACGCAGATGAATCTTGAATTTACTTCTCATGATTATGTAATCAACCTCTAATCTTTATATAATTTCTCTTACTTTTAGTTTAGTGTAACCCGGCACAAAATGCAAGGTTGAAATGGGATTGGATTTTATTCAGTACAAAATCAGGTACCATGCCCCAGCATACAAACGATCTTTACTTTTACCATTCAGTATATTATAATCAACATATCTATGGTAAATAGACGAAAGTGAAAGGGCTGTATTGCAGGGTTCTCTGCAATAAGCAAAGGTAATATAATATGAAATTAATATCATGGAATGTAAATGGACTGCGTGCCTGTGTACAAAAAGGCTTTTTAGATTTTTTTCAGGATATAGATGCTGATATTTTCTGTATCCAGGAAAGCAAACTACAGGCAGGACAGATAGATCTGGAATTAGAAGGGTATCATCAGTATTGGAATTATGCAGAAAAAAAGGGGTATTCCGGTACTGCTGTGTTTACAAAAACTGAGCCTGTCAGTGTCCGTTACGGCATCGGCATGGAAGAACATGACCGGGAAGGCAGAGTTATCACACTGGAATTTGAAGATTTTTATCTGGTTACGGTATATACGCCTAATTCCCAGAATGAGCTGGCAAGGCTTCCTTACCGGATGCAGTGGGAAGATGATTTTCTGAAATATTTAAAAAGTCTGGAAGAGAGTAAACCTGTGATTTTCTGCGGGGACTTAAATGTGGCACATAAAGAGATCGACCTGAAGAATCCAAAGACAAACCGTAAAAACGCGGGATTTACAGATGAAGAACGTGAAAAATTTACCCAGGTGGTAAGTTCCGGTTTTCTTGATTCTTACCGCCACTTTTATCCGGATCAGGAAGGTATATACTCCTGGTGGTCTTACCGCTTTAAAGCCAGGGAGAAGAATGCAGGGTGGAGAATTGACTATTTCTGCGTTTCTGAATCTTTAAAAGACAAATTGCAGGATGCGAAGATCCACACGGAAATATTCGGTTCCGACCATTGCCCGGTAGAATTAGACATCGATTTATAGAATAGGAATGAGCTTATGAATTTATTGACGATAGAAAATTTGACACATGCTTATACGGAACGAAAGTTATTTGACCAGGCTAATTTTAGTATTAATGAAGGAGACAAGGTTGGTCTGATCGGCATTAACGGAACCGGCAAGTCTACGCTGCTTAAAATAGCAGCGGGACTGGAAATCCCGGATTCAGGCAATGTAACCAAAGGCAGCCAGGTTACTATCCGTTTTCTGTCTCAGAATCCGGATTTCAATGAGGAGATGACTGCGCTTGAAGCCGTTATGCACCAGAATAAAACGAAATTAAACGAATGGTCCCTGGAAAGCGAAGCTAAATCCATGCTGAATAAGCTGGAAATACAAGACTTTGACCAGAAGATCAGCCAATTATCCGGCGGGCAGAAAAAAAGAGTTGCCCTGGCTAATATACTGCTTGCAACCGCGGATATCCTGATTCTGGATGAGCCTACCAACCACCTGGACAATGCCATGTCCGAATGGCTGGAGGAATATCTGAACCAGTTTAGAGGCGCACTCATTATGGTTACCCATGACCGATATTTTCTGGATCGTGTCTCTAACCGTATTGTTGAAATTGATAAAGGGCAGATATATAGTTATCCCGGAAATTATTCTGAATTCATCCGGTTAAAAGAAGCCAGGCAGAATATGGAGATTGCAACAGAGCGCAAACGGCAGAGTATATTAAAAACGGAACTGGAGTGGCTGGCAAGAGGGGCAAGGGCACGCTCCACCAAACAAAAAGCACATATTGCCAGAATAGAAGAAATGCAGGAACGTAAAGGCCCGCAGGAAGACTTGTCCGTAGAGATGAATTCCATATCCTCAAGAATGGGGCGTAAAACAATCGAAGTATCCGGACTGTCTAAAGCTTATGGCGAAAAAGTACTGTTTCAGGACTACTCTTATATATTCTTAAAAGGCGAGCGGATTGGCATCATTGGTCCCAATGGATGTGGAAAAAGTACGCTGCTAAAGATTATAAACGGGATCACGCAAGCGGACAGCGGATCCATTGATATTGGACAAACTGTAAAAATCGGTTATTTTTCCCAGGAAAGTGAAACCATGGATAATTCCATGAAGGTCATTGATTACATCAGGGAAGCAGGAGAGTACGTACAGACTACAGACGGTACGATCACTGCGTCACAGATGCTGGAACGGTTTTTATTTGACGGTACTATGCAGTGGAATCTCATTGGTAAACTGTCCGGTGGCGAAAAAAGACGTCTGTTTCTTCTTCGTATACTGATGACGGCACCCAATGTATTGATCCTGGATGAGCCTACCAATGACCTGGATATACAGACCCTTACCATTTTGGAAGATTATCTGGACAGCTTTGACGGCATTGTCATAACAGTATCCCATGACCGTTATTTCCTGGACAGGGTAGTTCGCAGAATATTCGCATTTGAAGAACATGGAGTCATTTCGCAATACGAAGGCGGTTATTCAGATTACCTCATTGCCTGTGAATTACGTAATCCATCCCAGGAAAATACATTAACTGCTAATAATCAAAAAGAAGTAAAAAATATAAAAATAAAAGAGAAAAAATTAAAATTCACCTATCAGGAACAAAAAGATTTTGAAACAATTGATGACGATATCGAAATACTGGAAAATAAGCTGGAACATCTGGAAGAGGAAATACTGGAATCAGCCAGTAATTATGGAAAACTAGCCGAATTAATGAAACAAAAGGAAGAACTTTCCGAAAAACTGGATGACAAAATGCAGCGCTGGGAATACCTGAATGACTTGGCAGAGCGGATAGAACAGGAAAGGGCAGGTAGTTAATTGTGGAAAAAGAGAAGCCGGAGATAGATTTGGTAGTTAAAAGAGGAAATTATCTAAGATTAGGCGTTACAGAAGAGGAAGATGGAATCAACTTTGCTGTTGCAGCAGCTGGCAGCCATCAAGTAAAATTAATTCTTTATAAAAAAGGTACTTCCAATATCATTAAGGAGATTCCTTTTCCTGACGAACAACTGATTGGCGATATCTATGCCATGAAAGTCTGCGGACTTTTGTGGAGTCAGTATGAATACAATTACATGTCTGACGGACAGATTTTCCAGGATCCTTATGCCGGGCTGATCGTTGGACGGGAGCATTTTGGCGAGGAAGCCTCTGCAGAAGACAAAGATGTAATCCGATGCGGGTTTGCGTTTGAACCATATGACTGGATGGGTGATGAAAACCCACGGATACCATACCAGGAAATCATTGCTTACCAGCTTCATGTACGTGGATTTACCAGACATATTGGTTCTAAGGTGCGGCACAAAGGAACATTTCTGGGCTTGCAGGAAAAAATACCATACCTTAAGGAACTGGGTATCAATCAGGTAAAGCTCATGCCTTCTTATGAATTTGACGAGATAAAAAAAATGCACTCCCAAATGAGTATGTCTTATGAACTGAGAGAGGCTGAGATTCCCCGGGTAAACTATTGGGGATATGAAGCCGGCAACTATTTTGCTCCTAAGAAATCATACGGTGCAACAAAAGATGTGGTACGTGAATTTAAAGATCTTGTCCGCACCATGCATGCAAACGGCATGGAAGTAATTATGGAATTTTATTTTCCGGATCAGATCAATCCCAGATTAATTATGGATTGTCTCACATTTTGGGTTGCCAATTACCATATTGATGGTTTCCATATACTGGCTGATCAGGTACTCTGCAATATGCTGGCTAAAGATCCTCTGTTATCCCGTACTAAAATCATGGCTGTCTATTTTCCCACAGAAGAGTTTTACAGAGAGTGCCCTTTTCCGGAATACGAAAATCTGGCTGAATGCAATGACGGATTTCTGATTGATATCCGCAGGTTTTTAAAAGGGGATGAAGACCAGCTGAATCAGTTTACATACCGCATACGCAGAAATCCTGCAGGGCGGGGAATTATTAATTATATTACCAACCACGATGGATTCACACTGATGGATCTGGTGTCCTATGACGAAAAGCACAATGAAGCAAATGGAGAACAAAACAGGGACGGCTCCACCTACAACTATAGCTGGAACTGCGGCGTGGAGGGAAAAAGCAGAAAGAAAAAAATTCTGGATCTTCGCATGAAACAGATTAAAAATGCCTTTCTGCTGTTATTGTTAAGCCAGGGTACGCCTATGCTTTTAGCCGGCGATGAGATCGGAAATTCTCAGGACGGAAACAATAATCCTTACTGCCAGGACAATGAACTCTCCTGGGTAGACTGGAATCTGAATAAGAAAAACCAGGAAATATTAGAATTTGTAAAGGATGCAATTTCCTTTCGCAAGCGGCATAAGATCCTGCATATGCCCTATGAGCTAAGAGTAATGGATACGGTTTCCTGCGGATATCCGGATGTATCTTACCACGGCAACAGAGCCTGGTACGGGGCATTTGAACATACAAACCGCCAGGTAGGCGTCATGTACTGCGGGTTCTATGCCGGAGAAGACATTTTTCTCTACGCTGCATATAATATGCATTGGGTGGAGCATGAATTTGCCCTTCCCCATCTTCCTGAAAATTTGGACTGGTATACGGCAATCGATACCGGAAGAACAGACGGAAACTGTGTATATGAAGAGGGCAGCGAACCTCTTCTGGAAGTTCAGAACATCTTCACGGTATTACCAAGAACAATCGTTGTCCTGATCGGAAAAGCAAAAGAGAAAGACAAAAAAACAACGAGGTGTTGACATGAAAGCTTTGGCGCATTTTAGAACAATTACGAAGCATAAATTTCTGGTAATGAAGCATTGTTTCCGGATTGGCCTCTACAAACAGGGGCTGCTGCATGACCTTTCAAAATATATGCCTTCCGAATTCCTCATTGGCTGCAAATATTATCAGGGTACGAGAAGTCCTAATAATGCGGAGCGCGAGGTAAAAGGATATTCCGCAGCCTGGCTGCATCACAAAGGCAGAAATAAACATCATTTTGAGTACTGGACCGACTATAGTCTGCAGCAAAAAGGTGTTGCTATGGCAGGTGTGAAAATGCCAAGGAAATATGTGGCAGAAATGCTGATGGACCGGATTGCGGCTTCGAAAGTATACAATGGGCGTGAATATACAGATCATGACCCGCTGGAGTATTACCAAAACGGAAAGACACACTACCTGCTTCATCCAGAAACAGCCGATCAGCTGGAAAAGCTGCTGCATGTCCTGGATAAGCATGGTGAAGAAGTGCTATTTGATTTTGTAAAAAACAGATATTTGAAGAAAAGGAACAGGACTTTAGACCACCGGTTAGTCGGGATACACAAGTCTGTCCGGCGTGATGTGGTAAAGCACTCCATTTAAATATTTATCTGCGAGATAATTTGCCATCCCAAGATTCATATCCAGATAATTTCCACAGTCCCTGGCAGATGCGCCGGGGACTTCATCTTTAAAGTCCCGGATGAATTCAAATAATCCGGTCATCAGTTCCACAATATCCTTTGATTCATAATCCCCATGTAACAGCAGATAAAATCCTGTACGGCATCCCATGGGCCCAAAATAAATGACCTTATTTCCGATCTCTTCATTGTTGCGCAGCCAGGTGGCAGCAAGATGTTCGATGGTATGCATTTCAGCGGTATTCATGACCGGTTCACCGTTTGGCTTTGTCATGCGTAGGTCAAAAGTTGTAATTACCTCACTGCCCACATGATCTTTACGGGACACATATACCCCGGGCAACAGTTTGATATGGTCTATGGTGAAGCTCGTTATTTTTTCCATATAGTACACTCCTTTATAAATTCGGGTATCGGCTCTAGAGCCACCCTTTATATCTTCTATATTTTATCAGAGATTCTGTATGGATACAACCTTGACTTTCACAGTTTCAGGTGATAAACTTTAACCAAAGTAAATGGAGGAATTTTAGACATGATTAATGACAAAAAAGTTTTATTCAGCGGTATGCAGGCAACCGGAACTTTGACTCTTGGCAACTATCTGGGCGCTTTAAAAAATTGGGTTACTTTAAGTGATGAATATGAGTGTTTCTACAGTGTTGTAGATCTGCATTCCATCACTGTTCGTCAGGATCCGGCTACGCTTCGTAAAAGGGCAAGAGCACTTCTGACTTTATATATTGCAGCAGGACTTGATCCGGAGAAAAACTGCATCTATTACCAGTCACATGTTTCGGGACATGCGGAACTCAGCTGGATCCTTAACTGCTATACTTATATGGGTGAACTCAGCCGTATGACGCAGTTTAAAGATAAATCAGCAAAACATGCAGATAATATTAATGCCGGGCTCTTTACATATCCGACACTTATGGCTGCCGACATTCTTTTATTCCAGACAGACCTTGTTCCGGTTGGAATCGATCAGATGCAGCATCTGGAGCTGACAAGGGACATTGCCCAGCGGTTTAACGGAATTTACGGCGATGTATTTACCGTTCCGGAAGCCTATATTGGAAAAACAGGTGCAAAAATCATGAGCCTCCAGGATCCGGCGAAGAAAATGTCTAAATCCGATGAAAACCCCAATGGCAGTATTTATCTGATGGATGATCCGGATACGATCATGCGCAAGTGCAAACGTGCCGTAACAGATTCGGATGCAACGATTCTGTATCGGGATGAGCAGCCGGGAATCAAAAATCTCTTGGATATCTATTGTGCATGTATGGGCAAGACACCGGATGAAGCAGTGAAGGAATTCGACGGCCAGGGCTATGGAGCATTTAAAGAAGCTGTTGGAGAAGCTGTGATATCTGTTCTGAAACCGGTACAGGACCGTGTAGCCGAGTTAAACAAAGACAAAGGTTATATTGACGGTATTATCAAAACAAATGCTGAAAAGGCAAATTATTACGCTACAAAGACACTTCGCAAGGTGCAGCGTAAGGTTGGTTTTCCGGATCGGATTAAATAGTTTTAACGGACAGGAAGGGGATAAATCCCCCTTCTTTTTTTGTATACAAATAATTCTACGTTATATTCCTGTATCTCTTAAAATATGTTAATAATTTCCAATAATCTCCCAAGAAATTAGTATGTACATTTTAATTTGACTTAAATATAATGACAGTAATTTATCTATCTCATATGGATTCTGATTATTGTGCATAAAAGGGGAATGCCACACTATAACTTACCGGATAGATGAATGAGAGAGAGAAAAAGGAGAGAGTTCAATGAGAAAAAAAGAGAGATGGAAAAGTATTATCGCAATTATGCTGTCCTGTTCCATGATTCTGCCTTCAATGGCAGTGGCAGCTGCTCCATCAGCACAAACAGAGCTGGTAAATGAGGTGCAGCAAAGTGATTCCCTGGAAAGCAATGAGATCGAAACCAATCTGCCGTCAGAGTCTGAAATAAATACGGCAGCAGTGGCATCCGAAATGGAAACTGAAATTGAATCAGAAAATGGAACTGAGATCGAATCAGAATCGGAAACCAATTCAGAATCAGAAACCAAAACGGAAACAAAATCTGAAACCAAATCAGAAACAAATGTTGAAACGGAAAACCAAAAGAAAAACTCTGATATAGGCGTTTTAAAACCTTTTGAAAAAGTCAAAACCGCCAGGGAACAGGTGAATTTTAACAGAGAGTGGAAATTTATCCGCAATGATATTCCGGGTGCACAATCTTTGGACTATGACGATTCTGAATGGGTGGATATTGGAATTCCCCATAATTTCAGCATTCCTTATGAGATGCAGGCCTCCTTTTACGTGGGATACGGGTGGTACCGCAAGGAGTTTGAAGTATCAGAAGAAATGGCCGGTAAGAAAATAGAACTAGAATTTGAAGGGGTATTCCAGGAGGCCGAAATATATGTAAACGGCCAGCGTATCGGTGATCACCGGGGCGGTTACTCGGGCTTTGTATTCGATATAACGGACTATCTGAATCCAGGGACAAATCTGATCGCAGTCCGCGTCAATAATATCTGGCAGCCGGATCTTGCTCCAAGAGCGGGAGACCATCAGTTTACCGGTGGAATTTACCGTGATGTCTATCTCAATATTACAGACGACGTTCATGTAACCTGGTATGGCACCTTCGTCACCACACCTGATCTGTCTAACCCCGGATTTGATGCTTCTGCAAAAAATGTTCTGGACAGCTACGAAAGTGAAGAAGTGATCCTGAATAATATTGCAAAAAAGCAATCCAACGTCAGTGTCAGTACCGAAATAAAAAATGATTCCGCTGCCCGGGCTTCTGTTAAAGTAAAACAGGAAGTAGTAGACAGGGATGGCATCGTACAGGCTGTCTTTGAATCCGGCGAGCAGGGTATTGACCCAGGGGCTGTTGCAGAAATCACAGCAGTCAGCAGCCAGCTTAAGAATATTCAGTTATGGGATACTGAAAATCCATATGTGTATCAGTTATATACAACCGTGTACCGGAATGGTATTCCTGTAGATACCTATGATTCCTCATTTGGCTTTCGCTGGGCACAGTATAAAAATGACGGATTCTATTTGAACGGGAAAAAAATAGAGTTAAACGGAGCAAATGTACATCAGGACCATGCCGGATTTGCAGATGCCGTTACCAATGAAGGATTTATGCGTGACGTATCCATGATTAAGGAAACCGGAATGAATTTTATCCGTGGCTCACACTATCCCCACGACCCATCATTTGCTGATGCCTGTGATGAGCAGGGCATGTTGTTCTGGTCAGAATGTAATTTCTGGGGAATGGGCGGCTGCGCTGGGAAAGATGACCCGGCTATGGGCACATCCGCCGACTGGTTTAAAGACGCATATCCGCAAAATCCTGCAGATGAAGCAGCTTTTGAACAGAGTTGTATGGACTCCCTGGAAGCTATGATCCGGGTAAACCGAAACCACCCCTCCATCATTAACTGGAGCATGGGTAACGAGGCATTTTTCACCAATGGCGGTATGGATAATGGAACCCAAGCTTCTCCCAATGGAACAGCACCTAAAGCACTTGCCCTGGTAGATAAAATGAGGAATCTGTCACACAAGCTTGATCCTACAAGAAAAGCAGGTATGGGAGGTGCTCAAAGAGGCGGTTATGCCGATCTGGCGGTATGTGATATTGCAGGATACAATGGAGACGGCGGAAAATTTGAAAATTCCTGGATGCCAAATGTAGTTGCGGAATATGGCTCCAAGACAGCTGACCGGCCAGGAGAATACCGGCCATTTTATGATGTTATACAAGGCAGTGACAATTTCTCTTATCAGCTAACGCCGAATAGTGCAGGATTGGTTCTGTGGTGCGGTTTCCATCACGGCACAATCGGTGGAGACGGGCTGGCTAAAATGGGAATCATCGACTATTACCGACTGCCTTTAAACAGCTGGTACTGGTACCGGGAACACAACCGGGGAATTGCCCCTGAATCCTCCATATCCGGTACTGCATCACAGATCGAAATTACTTCCTCTGATAGTACCATTACCAACAACGGCACAAAAGACACGCAGCTTATTGTAACCCTGAAGGATGCAGACGGTAACTGGGTAAATGAAACAAAAGCGGTTACCCTGAAGGTGGAATCGGGACCCGGCATCTTCCCAGGGGGTAAAACATATAAATTTACGCCTGGTAAATCCATGCGGGACGGAAAAGCAAGCATTGAATTTCGTTCCTACTATTCGGGAGACAGCGTTATCAGCGCAACAGCAGATGGTCTTCCCGTATCCACACTTACCATACATACGGATAATATAACCGGAAGCGATGATGGTATTGAACCGGAAGATTTTTATAATGCCGATAAGTGGGGCAGTGTAACTGCAAAAATTGAAGACCCGGTGATCTATGGTGAGAACAACGCAGCAGCCGGAAGGCCTCTGTTTCCCAGCAGCAATGATAAGGACAGTTCTCTGGCTGTAGACGGTAATATTGCCACATCCTGGCAGGCAGAACAGACAGGCAGCGGAGAATACTTTATGGTGGATTTGGAGTTCGCATTGTACCTCTATAATCTGGACCTTGGATTTGACAAAACTCCATACCCCTATAAAATTGAAACCTCTACGGATAAAAATGGTCCCTGGACGCTTGCAGCAGAATATACCAAAGATACCATCACGTCCAGAAAAACGGAAGAATCACTGGACGGGGTAGAAGCAAGATATGTTAAAATTACCTTTACGGATGTTCCTGCAAATGAAAAAGCCTTTCTTTCTGAACTTGAGGTATATGGAAATCCATCCTCCATTACACCACCATATACCAAATACAGCGCATATTTGTCCGATGTAGTGGACTATAGCAAAGTTACTACCGGATGGGGTGAAAAAGGAAAAGACAAGACCTGTCAGGGCAATCAGATTAAAGTAGGAAATAAAGTTTATAAAAAAGGAATCGGGCTCCATGCCGACAGCTCCATTATCCACAACCTGGACAAGAAGTATACACGTGTATCAGGCGTGGCTGGAATTGATAATGAAGTAGACGGCGGCAATGCCATATTCAGAATCTACGCCGATAGCAGCCTGATTTATGAAAAGGAGCTGTCCGGTGGGGAAGCAGATGAATTCAACTTAAGCGTCAGCGGAGTTACCGAGCTGAAGCTTATGACAGACGCCAACGGATCCGAGTCCCAGGACCATACCGATTGGGCGGATGTGAAATTGTATGGAGCCATCCGGGATGTCAGCAAAAAAAATGAAGCTGTTAAGACTTCCTACATCGGTATCAGTGACCGTTTACAGGCGGGAGAAGATTTTACCGGAAAATTATTCCTGAAAAATACGTCGGATGTTCAACAGCCGCTGTGTGCTTCACTTTCCATCTATGATTCTGAAGGACGTTTAACAGGCTTTACTATGGATTCTGAATCCCTGTATCCGTCCAGTACAAAAGAGCTCTCATTGACGCTTCCCATGCCTTCTGATATCAGCGGGTATGAAGGCCGACTCAGTGTGTGGGATGAAGATACACTGGAAATTATCACCAATACAGTCATCATCTATCCGGACCCTGATAAGCTGCAGGCCGGTGCGAAAACAGAAACTACCTGGACTAAAATTGATGGGGAAGACAGCCGGCTGGATAAAACCGGGGACTGGCAGCTTTGGCCATCAGACAATGCTTATAACAAAAGTGAGACCTTCATTGGCGATAAAGGAAACCCTGTTAAAGAAGGGGATTATATAGCTCTTACATTTAACGGAAACTATATAAAAATTGGTGCCAAAGCAGATGGCGGACAGCAGGGAGCCGATGTCTACATTGACGGAATCCTGACCGGGCACATCAACAACAATGAAAATGTAAATGTATATAAAGAAGTGTATGCCTCCGGTTATCTGGAAGACGGAGAACATACTGTTAAACTGGTACCAAACGGAAAATTTGGTTTAGATTATTTTGAATATGGCGTTGAAACGGTGACGGGCGGTAACGTGGAACCTGCAACAGAAAGTCCGATTCTCTTAGCCCTTGGAGGCCTTACCAAAAAAATTGAAGGGGATACCATGAAACACTATACCCTGTCAAGCAGACAATCTGCATATGGCCATATCACAGAATCTTATGATATCTATTTGAACAAAGAAGCCACCGGTGAAGCAATCCAGACCGCAGCGGATTCACTTGTAAAAGCATTAAACGAACTGGTTCCCATCGGAGATACCTCCATATTGGAGGAAGCTGTTCATACTGCCCAAAACACAATTAATAAAGGACAGGGCAATTATACAAATGCCAGCTGGGCACAATTACTGTCAGCCTATGAAGAAGCTGCAAAAGTTTTAGAAAATCCTGATCCCGCAGCGGATGAAATTCAGTCTGCAGCAGATAAACTAAATCAGGCAATGAATTCCCTGATTCAAAAAGAGGATACCACAAGGCTTTCGGAAGCTGTAAATAAGGCAAAGGCACTATTAAATAAAGGACAGGGCAATTATACCGATGCCAGCTGGGCAGCTTTAAAAACGGCATATGACGGTGCAGTAAAAGTATTATCTGTGGCAGAACCCTCTGCAAAAGATCTGCAGGCAGCTCTTGATAGACTTAATTCTGCGATGACCGGATTGCAGCTAAAACCAGATACTTCGCTGGCTGATGCAAAAAAAGCCCTGCAGGCAGAAATTGCCGCATCCAGTGCAATTATCAAAAAAGGACAGAAGCATTATACCCCAGCAAGCTTCCGTCGTTTAAAAGACAATCTCAGCCAGGCAGAAAAAATCTTGGCAAACAGCAAAGCAAACACGGATCAGATAAAAAATGCAAAAAATTTACTTTACGCTGCAAGACTGACCCTGTCTGTTTACAAGGTTCCTAAGAAAGGAGCTTCCTATACTGTAGGAAATGTAAAATACCAGATACTGAAATCTTCTGCCAGCAATGGCACAGTAAGCGTAAGAGGGGTGAAAAATAAGAAAACCTCAAAGCTTACACTACCTGGTACCGTTACGATCTCCAGTTATAAGTTTAAAGTTACAGAAATTAAAAAGAAAGCATTTTACAAAAATACCAAGTTGAAATCCATCACCATTTCGAAGAACATTACGAAAATCGGAGATGCTGCATTTTACGGCGCGAGGAATCTAAAATCTATCAAGATTCAAAGCAGTAAAATAAAAACCGTTGGGAAAAATGCTTTGAAAAAGATTCACACAAAAGCTGTAATTAAGGTTCCTTCAAAAAAATTAAGTTATTATAAAAGGCTCTTAAAAAACAAGGGACTTTCTTCTAAAGCCAAAATAATAAAATAGAAGTGTAGAAACAGCCCGCTGTATATCTGTCAGCGGGCTGTTTTCAGCGGCAGCGTTCAAATTATTCTTGTAAATCCACTTGACACTACCTGCAATATATGATATCCTTTTTTAAGATAAATAAGGGATTGTGACTGGTAATGCAGGCGAGACCATCTTTGAAGTGAGTATGACAACTTTCTGCAGGGTTGGTTTTTTTTATGTTTGAAACCACATAAATCCTGCTGATCCTTTTTAATTCTGCCGAAAAGGCGTTGTTAGATTTTACATGTTTTGATACGGAATGGAGATAAAACAGGAATGTATGAGATAACGAAGATTATCAATAATAATATTGTATGTTCCGTTGATGAAGATGGGCAGGAGATCATCGTCAGGGGTCTTGGCATTGGATTTAAGCAAAAACCTCATGAGTTCATCCCCGGGGACAAAATTGAAAAAGTTTATAAAATGGAAAGTCCAAAGGCTTCCGGTAAATTGCAGGAATTAATGGTGGAAATCCCGTTGTCTTATGTGGAAACCTGTACGGAAATCATTGATTATGCCAGGAATACCGTGGGCAAAAAATTAAATGAAAATATTTATATTACACTGACAGACCATATCAGTTTCGCCATTGAACGAAAGCGTCAGAATATGGAGTACCGAAATGCGCTGCTGATGGAGATTCGTAATTTTTATATTCAGGAATTTCAGATTGGATGCAAAGCCCTGGAGATTATTAAAGAAAGACTGGATGTGGAATTATCCAGAGATGAAGCGGGCTTTATCGCACTTCATATTGTTAATGCAGAGTTAAACACAGACATGTGTGACATGGTGAATATTACGGAAATGATGCAACAAGTCTTAGATATTGTAGAGCATTATTATCAGATGAAATTAGATGATCATTCTCTTGCATATGAACGTTTTATAACGCACCTTAAGTTTTTCGGACAGCGGTTGTTTTCCAACCGGATTACGAAAGATGATGATGTAACTTTTCAAAAAATGGTCAAGAAACGCTATAAAAATGACTATAAGTGTTCCGAAGAGATCCGGAACTTTATCCGTGAGACATATAAAAAAGAAATTACTGAGGAAGAAATGATATTCCTCACCATACATTTAAGAAGAGTATCAAATACTGTATAATCTGGATTGTAACTGGTAATGCAGGCGAGACCGGACAGGATTTGATAGTAGATATCTACAGCTGGGGTATACTACTATCAGGTTTTCTGTTGCGGTCTTTTTTTGTGCAGAATCAGATTATAATATAAATTTTTCAGGAGGAATAGAAAAAATGAAAGATAAAATTTTTGGTATATTGCAGCGTGTAGGCAGATCATTTATGCTGCCAATCGCTATTTTACCCATTGCGGGACTATTTCTGGGAATTGGCGGTTCATTTACAAATGAGACGATGCTTAAGACCTATCATTTAATGAACATCATGGGACCCGGAACATTTATTTATACAATTTTAACCGTGTTAAATGCTGCCGGAAGTATTGTGTTCAGCAACCTGCCTATAATATTTGCCATGGGTGTTGCCATTGGAATGGCAAAAAAAGAAAAAGAAGTTGCGGCGTTGTCAGGTGCCATCGCATTTTTTGTCATGCATGCGTCTATAGGCGCTTTGATTACTGCACAGGGCGGGCCCGAAAATATGCTGGAAGGTGCAACCACTTCCGTTGTTGGCATTACTTCCCTGCAGATGGGCGTGTTCGGCGGTATTATTGTAGGACTTGGCGTTGCCGCACTCCATAACCGTTTTTACAAAATACAGCTTCCCCAGGTTCTGTCATTCTTTGGAGGAACACGGTTTGTGCCTATTATATCGGCCGCTGTATACATGATTGTGGGCATCCTGATGTTTTATATCTGGCCGTTTATTCAGAATGGAATTAACAGCCTTGGACAATTTGTTATGAGCTCCGGTTATTTTGGAACCTGGCTCTATGGATTAATCGAGCGGGCTTTGATTCCGTTCGGACTTCATCATGTATTTTACCTGCCTTTCTGGCAGACAGCAGTGGGTGGCACTGCAACAGTAGCAGGCGCCTATGTGGAAGGTGCACAGAACATTTTCTTTGCTCAGTTAGCTGACCCGGCAATTACGCATTTTAGCGTGGATGCCTGCCGGTTTATGTCAGGTAAATTTGTATTTATGATATTCGGACTTCCGGGAGCAGCGCTTGCTATGTACCGCTGTGCCAGACCGGAAAAGAAAAAAGTAGTGGGCGGTCTTTTAATTTCTGCAGCTCTGACTGCAATGATCACCGGTATCACAGAGCCTCTGGAATTTACTTTCCTGTTTGTTGCACCCCTTATGTATGCCATTCATTGTGTACTGGCGGGTCTGGCATATATGTTCACACACATTTTTGGAGTGGGCGTAGGCATGACTTTTTCCGGAGGGCTTATTGACCTGACACTTTTTGGAATCATGCAGGGAAATGCCAAGACAAGCTGGCTTTGGGTCGTCGTAATTGGCATTGTATATTTTATCATCTACTATTTCCTGTTTCGTTTTCTCATAACGAAATTCAACCTGAAGACGCCCGGGCGTGAAGATGGGGAAGAGGAAGTTAAGCTTTACCGCAGGGCAGACGTGGAAGGAAAGAAGGGAACCGGCCAGGGAAATAGCGGCGGTAACAGCACAGATGAACAGTCAGCAATGATTACCAGGGGACTTGGAGGAAAGCTCAATATCAGCGATGTGGATTGCTGTGCAACAAGGCTTCGCATAACGGTAGAAGACAAAGACAAGGTAGACCAGGATCTCTTAAAAGCCAGCGGGGCAGCAGGCGTGATCATGAAAGGAAACGGAATCCAGGTCATTTACGGACCGAAAGTCACGGTAATCAAATCCAATCTGGAGGATTATCTGGCAAGTCCTGAGAGCGATCATGATCATGATCTAGATTTTAATCATCCTGAGATTGCCGGGAAGTCATCCGGGGAGTATAATAATACTAACCCTTCCAATAAGGTCTATACGGTTTTCGCCCCCATGAAAGGGAAAGCAATTCCTTTAGAAGAAGTGGACGACGGCGTATTTTCAGAAGGGATGCTGGGAGACGGTGCTGCCATTGAACCCGAAGACGGCAGGGTAACGGCACCTTTTGACGGCGTCGTATCAATGGTATTTGATACCAAGCATGCCATTGGACTCACCTCAGATGAAGGTGTCGAGTTACTGATCCATGTGGGAATTGATACTGTTCAGTTAAATGGAAAGTATTATGATATTCATGTGAAAGACGGAGATCATGTCAAAACCGGAGACCTTCTTGCCGACGTGGATCTGGAAGGCATAAAGAGCGAAAACTACAGAACGGTAACTCCCGTCATTGTATCCAATACTGATGACTATCGCGCAATTACGATTGTAAATTCCGGGACAATAGAGCGGGAACAGCAACTGTTTAACATTCAATAGTATTTGGTTATCTGCGCAGTCTAATGAATGACCATGCCGGATCATCCCGGCTGATTTCAGACTGCCATAACAATAGATAAAAAACGAAAGGTGGAAATAACTATGAAATCATTTAATTATGTAATTACAGACGAAATTGGAATTCACGCAAGACCCGCAGGACTGTTGGTAAAAGAGGCAAAACCATTTACATCCAAACTGACCCTGACAACAGGTGAGAAAAGTGCAGACCTCAGAAAACTGATGGCTGTTATGAGCCTGGGCGTAAAACAGGGTGCCAATGTAACCGTTACAGCAGAAGGTGATGATGAAGCTGCAGCAATTGAAGCTATCGAAGCATTTTTTAAAACCAACCTGTAATTGATATGCTCTGTTAAGTCTACACCCCTCTTTTCTTTTCCGTCAATTAGTAGTATAATGACAACATATCATCATTTTCACACTAGGAGGAATGACTATGACAGTAGACGAATTAATTGCTATGCTTGAGATGCAGGAAGAAATTCTTCAGTTTTCTCATTTTACAAATGAAGATGCTTGGGAACTTGGAAATCTGATCGTAATGGAAGCAAAGAGAAGAAGCCTTCCGGTAGCAGTGAGTATCCGTTTGAATAATGGATATGTGGTTTTCCAATACGCATCAAATCGGACAAACATGGACAATGAAAGCTGGATGGCAAGAAAGTTCAATACGGTGCGCAGATTAGAACAGAGCAGCCTGCGGGCTTACATGCTGCTTCGAAAAGCAGAAGAAACCCTGGAGGAGCGCTTCATGGATCCCAAAGACTATGCAGCCTGCGGCGGCGGTTTCCCGATCCGTGTGGAAGAAGTCGGCGTCATTGGCGGTGTTATCGTATCCGGCCTTGATCACGTATCCGATCATGATTTGGTTGTTAAATGTATCAGCCGGTATCTGCATATCGATGAGGTTCCAAGAATTCGCGGAAATATTTAGTACGCAGAAGCCCTATTTAATCCCATTGTTCGAATTGCATATCTGGGGGCAGAGGAGAAGTGAATACCAGTTTTTCATTTGTAATCGGATGAACAAATTCCAGTCTGTGGGAATGGAGTGCCTGCCTTTTAATTCTGCTGTACTGCGGATTATACAGAAAATCTCCAGGCAGCGGATAACCTAAATATTTCATATGAACACGAATCTGATGGGTACGCCCGGTTTCCAGCTTCAGGGAAACCAGGGAGTACCCGTTTTTATATGACAGACGCCTGTAATAGGTCACCGCCCGTTCTCCCCGCCGGAAATCAACTATGCGTTCAATGGCTGAATTTTCTTTTCTGGCAATTGGCGCATCTATGATGCCAGAATCCGGTATTTCCCCCTGTGCCACAGCAAGATATTCCCGGTGAATCTTCCGGCTCTTTACCATATCGGACAAAACAGCAGCACTCAACATGTTTTTCGCAATAATTAATAGCCCGGTAGTGTCTCTGTCCAGGCGGTTAATGCAGCGGTAAGTAAATGCAATACCTTTACTGGCAAAATAATGCGCAAGCCCGTTTGCGAGGGTATTTTCATAGTTGTGAATAGAGGGATGAATGGGCATATCTGAAGCTTTATCAAGGATCAGAATATCTTCATCCTCATATACAATTACAAGTTCCATTTTAACCGGCACGATCTGGCTGGAAGAAGCTTCTTCTACAATCTGTACCGTCAATTCATCTCCCTCCTGCAGCTGCTCTGAGGTATATGCCCACTTTCCATTTTTCAAAATACCATATTCGGTACGTTTTAAATGGGTAAAGATATGCCTGGAATATCCCTTTTCCTTTAAAAAAGCAGTGATATTTTTGCCGCTGCTTTGTGAATCTATATAATAAATCAGAGTTCTTTCCATAAATGTATTCGTCAACCTTTCTTTTTTCTGATGTAAGATCCCTTTTAGTTTACCGTAATGAGAAAGGTGTGTCAAATGAAGATAGGATACCGCTCTTTGCATAAATAGTATATTATACTAATACAACTCAACGTTTTAAAGCATCAACGCTTTAAACTTCTACCAAATTTATTGAAAAAAGCGAATTTTGCTTTTCATATATACAAAATTCGTGTAAAATAGTTAGAAAAGAACTTTTAAAAGGAGACAGATATGGAAAGAGAGAAGTTTTCCTCCCGATTGGGCTTTATCCTGATATCGGCTGGATGTGCAATCGGGCTTGGAAATGTTTGGCGTTTCCCTTATATTACGGGAAAATATGGAGGAGCGGCATTCGTATTAGTTTATTTATTTTTTCTGCTCATACTGGGATTACCCATTGTGGTAATGGAATTTGCGGTAGGGCGGGGAAGCCAGAAGAGTGCGGCATTGTCATTTGACGTGCTGGAACCAAAAGGAACAAAATGGCATTTATACAAATTTGGGGCAATTGCGGGAAATTACCTGCTGATGATGTTCTATACTACAATCGGCGGCTGGATGATCCTCTATTTCTTCAAAATGGCTGCCGGACAATTTGAGGGCATGAATTCAGAACAGGTTTCCGGAGCATTTGGTGACTTAATGGGACAGCCGTTACTTATGACAGTATGCATGATCGCCGTTGTAATTGTGTGTTTTGGAATCTGCGCAAAAGGATTGAAAAACGGCGTTGAGAAGATTACAAAAGTTATGATGGTCAGCCTTCTGGCACTTATGATCATTCTGGCAGTCCGTTCTATAATGTTAGAAGGCAGTTCAACCGGACTTAAATTTTATTTATATCCGGACTTTAATAAACTGGTAGAATCAGGGATTTCAGAGAGTATTTTTGCAGCCATGGGCCAGGCATTCTTTACCTTAAGCCTTGGAATCGGCGCCCTTGCTATTTTTGGCAGTTATATTGGCAAAGACCGGTCACTGACAGGAGAAGCAGTAAGCGTTACCATATTGGACACCTTTGTAGCACTTATGGCTGGTTTAATTATATTCCCGGCATGTTTTGCGTATAATATCAAACCGGACAGCGGTCCCAGTCTTATTTTTATAACTTTACCTAATGTATTTAATGAAATGAGTGGCGGAAGAGTATGGGGAAGCCTTTTCTTCTTATTCATGTCCTTTGCTGCCATTTCAACTATCATTGCCGTATTTGAGAATATTATTTCCTTTGCAATGGACTTAACGGGATGCAGCAGAGGGAAAGCTGTAGCGGTAAATTTAATCGTAATCATTATTCTCTCCATGCCATGTGTGCTGGGCTTTAATCTGCTGAGCGGATTTACACCTTTCGGTCCGGGAACAAATGTATTGGATCTGGAAGATTTTATCGTCAGCAACAATTTACTGCCCCTTGGCAGTCTGGTATATCTTTTGTTTTGTACCAGCCGCTATGGATGGGGATTTAAGAAGTTTACTGCAGAAGCCAATGCCGGAATAGGGATGAAATTCCCCACCTGGGCAAGAGTATATGTAACCTGGATCCTGCCGATCATTGTACTGGCGATCTTTATACAGGGCTATGTAGTTAAATTCTTTTAGAAATTAAAAGCGGAATGTACACAAGCTTTCTAAGTTTTTCGAAAGCTCCTGTGAATAAATGCGCGTATAAAAAGAGGATGCCGGATAAAATAATCCGGCATCCCTTTTTTACTTAAATCATAAATTTCATTACTATTCTTTAACCAGAACTTTTTCAATTTCAACTATATACATCGTATGGTAATCCTTCTGAGGATACCACTTTTCGTCACAGCTCTTATCAATAAAGCAGGCAGGATCATATTCCTGGGCATAGAGCTTGCGGCAAACCATCACGGTTTCGGCTTCTTCAAAGTACGGCGTTTCAGATTCCATTGCCACCGTAAGCCCGGATTTTTCGATTTTGTTTTCGTCTCTACCCGAAACAGTGCCCAGGTAGGTTAACGTTTTGCGGTATGACTCATCCAGTACAGACAGTGAAAATGTAGATGATGCATCAATAAATTCTTTTGTGTAGCGCTGGGGACGAATAAAGACATATGCGACGTTTTTCCCCCACATAATGCCCACACCGCCCCAGGAAGCGGTCATAGTGTTGCATTTGTCACCATTTTTAGCGGTAACCAGCAGCCATTCTTTTCCAATCATCTGGAAAGGATTTTTCTGTAATTCTGTTGCTTTGATTTCTTTGAAACTCATGATACATACCTCCTAATTTGATTTTACTTTGTTCCATAATTCATTATAGGTCTGATCAACCTTATCGCCCAGATAGCGGAAGGTTTCACAACGGCTCAATACGGAATCATCCGGATAAGCAACGGGGCTGTTGCGGATTGCATCATCCTCTATCATTTTACGCGCCTCTGTATTGGGTGTAGAATAGGTAATGTAATTAAAATTCATCAATGCAATATCCGGGCGGCATAAGAAGTTAATAAAAGCTTCAGCATTTTCTTTGTGTTCTGCATTCTTAGGGATCACCCAGGAATCAATCCACATATTGGAACCTTCTTTTGGCACCACATATTCCAGATCCGCATTCTCGGTCTTTGTATAGATTGCTTCTCCGGAATAAATAACACCCAGAGCAGCTTCATTTCCGATCATTTTATCCCGCACCTGGTCAATGACATAAGCCTGAACCAATGGTTTCTGTTGAATGAGCAGATCTTTGGCTTCGGTCAGTTCATCCAGATCAGATGAATTCAATGAATAGCCCAGTTCTTTTAACGCAACAGCAAAAGCATCCCTGACACTGTCCTGCATTAAAATATTATCCTTGTATTTCGGATCCCACAATACGGACCAGCTGTCAATAGGCTCATCCACCATAGTCTTGTTGTAGAGAATCCCCACCGTTCCCCAGCAATAGGGTACGGCGTAGAGGTTTTGGGGATCAAACTCCCTGGATTTTTCCAAATAAGTTTTCCCGATGTTCTTAATATTTGGTATATTGTCAAAGTTAATTTCCGCCAGCAGGTCATTTTCCCGCATACGCTGGATCATATAATCGGAGGGGCAGACTACATCATATGCGATTGCACCGGATTTTATTTTCGGATACATAATTTCATTTGTTTCGTATTCCTCATAGATAACATCGATGCCCGTTTCCGCCTCAAACATGGTTATTACTTCCGGATCCATATATTCTCCCCAGTTATAGACAATCACCTTGTTATCCCCCGCCAGAGAGCCCTGAGAGCCATAATAAAAGCCGCCGATCACAATAACAGCTGCCATAAGTGCCGGAACAGCTTTTTTAAACACACCTGCCAGCTTTGTTTTCTTCTTTATCTCTGTTTTTTTGTCCTGTGCCTGATCTTTTGGTGACATGTTTACCAGAATCAGCAGAACCAGTACGGATACAAACAGAAGAGTGGAGAGTGCATACATTTCCGGTTTGATTCCCTTACGTACTTCTGTATAAATTTTTGTGGATAAAGTGTCAATTCCCGGTCCCTTGGTAAAGTGGGTGATTACAAAATCATCCAGGGACATGGTAAACGCCAGCAGAAAACCGGACAGAACACCGGGCATTATATCAGGAAATACCACTTTAAAAAAAGCATACAGGGGCGATGCTCCAAGATCCAGTGCCGCTTCATAAGTGCTGCGCTTGGTCTGTTTCAGCTTCGGAGCTACGCTCAACATAACATATGGAATATTAAACGTTATGTGCGCCATCAGGATTGTACTAAATCCCAAAGTCACATGAAACGCTATGAAAAGGAGCATGAGGGACACACCGGTTACAATTTCAGCATTTACCATTGGAATGTTGGCAAGGCCGTTAAACAGGGTGCGGTATTTCCGTTTCATACTCTGAATGCCAATAGCCGCCATCGTTCCGATTAAGGTAGCGATCAGAGCAGAGAGCAGTGCGATAATCAGCGTTGTATAAAAAGCATTCATAATCTGATCGTTCTGGAATAGCGCTTTGTACCACTTTAATGTAAAGCCTCCCCATTTGGCACGGGTCTTGGAAGCGTTAAAGGAGAGTACAATCAAAGTTGCAATCGGTGCATACAGTAAAATGAAAATTAAAATCAGGTAAATTTTTTGTGCCGCTTTTTTCATTAGAATGTAGCCCCCTCTCCATCTTTATCGTATTTGGAAACCAGAGCCATACTGGCAATTACGAAGACCATCAGTACCAGGGACAGTCCGCTGCCCAGATTCCAGTTGCTTCCCTGCTTAAAGGTCTGTTCGATCACATTTCCGATCAGCAAAATCTTGCCGCCGCCCAGGAGGTCCGAAATCACAAAAGTAGTAAGTGCCGGGACGAAAACCATGGTTATACCGCTGATGATTCCCGGAAGGCTCAGCGGAAAGGTTATCTTTACAAAAGTCTGAAAGTTATTGGCACCCAAATCCTTTGCCGCATTGATTACATCCTTATCTATTTTACTCAGGATATTATATAAGGGCAGTACCATAAAGGGTAGAAAATTGTAAACCATGCCCAGCACAATTGCGTAGGGTGTATTTATAATCTCTAACGGCGCCAGGTGAAAAAACGTCAGGATATCATTCAACACCCCGTTCTTTTCCAGAAGGTTCTGCCACGCCATCGTCCTTAACAAAAAGTTCATCCACATGGGCAAAATAAATATCAAAACTATAAAACTGGACTGGTTCATATTAGAGGAACTTAAAATCATTGCCAGCGGATATGCCAGTACCAGGCAGATCACGGTACTGATCACAGCCAGCAGTATTGCAAGTCCCAGCGCTTTTAAATTCTCTGGTGTGGTAATTTTAGCAATATTCATCAGCGTAAAGGTCTTGTCTTCCGCAGTCAAACCATAATATACGATCATCAGCAGCGGAATAATGATAAAGGAAACAGCCCAGAACAGATAAGGGCCGGCTAAAAGTCGTTTACTCTTCAATATTTACCGCCTCCTCATCTTCTGAAATAGGTTTATTCATAATCTGAATATCAAAAGGATCCACATGGATGCCCACTTCCGTACCCACCGGGAAGAGGTCTGTGCTGTGTACAAGCCATTCATGATTATTGGCAAGTACTTCCATTTCATAGTGCACTCCTTTGAATATAAGATGGGTTACGACACCTGTTATGGTTCCTTCTTCCGGTTTTACAAGGTCAATGTCCTCGGGACGGATCACCACATCCACAGGCTTGTTATGCCCAAATCCCACATCTACGCAGGGGAAAGGCACACCCAGGATTTTAACAAGTTTATCTTCCATAAAGGTTGCCGCGATAATATTGCTGTCACCGATAAAATCAGCCACAAATGCATTCTCCGGCTCATTATAGATATCCTCGGGAGATCCGATCTGCTGAATGTATCCCTGGTTCATAACTACAATGGTATCTGACATGGTCAAAGCTTCTTCCTGGTCATGGGTTACATAGATAAAGGTAATACCCAGCTCATTTTTAAGGCGGATTAATTCATACTGCATATCCTGTCTCAGCTTTAAATCCAGCGCCCCAAGAGGTTCATCCAGAAGAAGTACTTTCGGCTCATTTACAATAGCCCGTGCAATTGCAATTCGCTGCTGCTGGCCGCCGCTTAAGGAATCAGGAGAGCGGTTTTCATATCCCTCTAGATTAACCAGTTTTAAAGCATATTTGATTTTGTCGTTGATATAACTTTTGCTTTTATTTTTAATTTTCAGTCCAAAAGCTATATTTTCCGAGATGGTCATATGGGTAAAAAGCGCATATTTTTGAAATACTGTATTTAACTGGCGTTTATTTGCCGGAAGATTCGTTATGTCTTTTCCGTCAAAAATTATATTGCCACTGTCAGGATTCTCAAATCCCCCCAGAATGCGCAGGGTAGTAGTCTTACCGCAGCCACTGGGTCCAAGCAGGGTTAAAAATTCATTCTGCCGTATATAAAGATTCAGATCATCCAGTACCTTTTGCCCGTCATAGGATTTTGTTATATGGGTTAAGTCTATTAATTTATTACTCATGTCGTACCTCCTGATTTAAAAGCTGGGCGGAGAGCTGACCCAGATCAGGACAGCGCTGCTTTTCCCTGTATTTTTAATATAATGTCTTTGGCTTGGATTGAAATAAAATGATTCTCCCTTTTTTACCTTATAATTACGTTTACCAATAAACAGGGTAATATTCCCCTGTAATACATATCCAAATTCTTCCCCCTCATGGGGATTGTCCGGATAAGTGCTTCCGCCGGGTTCTAAAGTCAGGCGGATAGGCTCCATAATATTTTTCTGGGCATTGGGAATGATCCATTCAATTTTATTGAAAAATTCAGAGTCAACCTTTTGAAAATAATCTGTGTCATGAAATACCACCTGTTCTTCCGTCGTTTCACAGAAAAACTCATTCAGATTCGTGCCCAGGCACTGGAGGATATCCACCAGAGTGGCAATTGACGGCGACGTCAGATCCCGTTCCAGCTGGGAGATAAAACCTTTGGAAAGTTCAGCCCTTCCAGCCAGTTCTTCCTGGGTCAGGCCCTTGGCAATACGCAGTTCTTTTAGCTTTTGTCCGATAACCATTTTCCTACCTCTTTAACTAATAGTATGAATAAACATAAAGTTTAGCAATTGTAAACAGAAACAATATAGCATAGAATAATCAGATTGTCACGCACTATTTGCTAAATTTTTCTTCTGATTTCTATTAACAAATAGTTCAGTTTATGGTAAGATAGAAGAAATTAATGAGACATAAGTTTTTCAGCTAAGGAGGATAAGAAAATGAGCAAGAGTAAATACGTTGCTTATGTAGGTACATATACACATGGAAGCAGTGTTGGTATCCATATTTATGATTTAAATATAGAAGAGGGGACAATGGCAGAACGAAATGTGGTTTCGGTCAATAACGCTTCCCATATTACAAAATCTCCAAATGGACAATATCTGTATTCCATAGCAGATGAAGGTGTAGAAGTTTTAAAAATATTCCCCAACGGCGATTTAGAGCCGATTAACCAGGTGGATATCGATGGTATGAGAGGTTGCTTTCTTTCCACTGACCTGGATGGAAAGTTCTTATTTGTAGGCGGATACCACGACGGTAAAGTCAGCGTTGTGCGGATTCACCAGGACGGCCGCCTGGGCAGCGTTGTAGACGGCATATTCCATAAGGGGCTTGGAAGCGTTGCTGAACGTAACTTCAGACCTCATATCAGCTGTGTAATGCCAACACCGGACGGAAAATATCTCTGTGTGGTAGATAATGGAATTGACCATATAAAATTATATACCGTGAACCCGGTCTCCGGAAAATTAAAATTATATGATATTTTAAGATGCGAGCTGGAATCAGGTCCCAGAATCATCCGTTTCAGTAAAGATGGTAAATATGCTTATGTAATCTGTGAACTGAGCAATGAAATAAATGTATATACCTATGACGGAACCGGAAAATCCCCGCAATTTGACTTGATACAGACTGTAAGCACGCCAATGGATCAAAAAGAAGGCACCTGTGCAGCATCGGGTCTTAAGATTGCCCCCAGTGGGAAATACCTGTTCTGTTCTTCGGCAGGAGACAACAGTGCCGGCGTATTCCGCATTAATCCGGATAACGGCATGCTGGAAGAGATCTGCATTTTACCAATCAGCGGTGATTATCCAAAAGACATCGATGTGTTCCCTGATGAAAAGACATTAGTTGTACTTAATCATGAAAGCAATGAAATCCGATTCTTCACCATCGATTATGAGAAAGGGTTATTGATCATGAAAGGCAAACCAGTAAAAGTGGAAACGCCAAATTGTATCTTGATTTCAAAAGTGGAAGAGTCATAAAAGAATGTTATAAAAAAGACAGCTGCAAAAATGCAGCTGCTTTTTTATGTCCAGAAATAACCATTAAGGTCTTTGGAAGAACCGGATCAAACCATCCATCTGAGATGTCATGCTGGCAAACAGCATATCCAGTAAAGTGATAGCCGTCATGGATTCCACAACTACAACGGCGCGAGGAACGATCACAGGATCATGTCGTCCTTTCACTTTTATCTGTATGCTTCTGCCATCTTTTGTAATGGTAGACTGTTCCTTTTTAATAGATGGGGTTGGTTTTATTCCCACCCGCAGGAGAATGTCGCTGCCGTCACTGATTCCCCCCAGTACTCCGCCGGAGTGATTGGTCAGTTTAACCTTATTCCCTTCTGATGACAGGGTATACTGATCATTATTTTCACTTCCTAGAGCCTGTGCGGCGGCTATCCCGTCACCGATTTCAAAAGACTTGACGGCTCCTATGGAAAGAAGTGCCTTACCCAGATTCGCATCTAATTTTTCAAATACCGGATCGCCGGCTCCAGGAATCATATTTTTTACTATGCATTCGATCATGCCTCCGGAGGAATCTCCATGCTGCATGCATTCCTCTAAAAATGCACCTGCACGCTCAGCTGCCTCAGCATCTGGCATATATAGTGGATTTTGGGAAATAATACTACGGTCAAAATTATTATTATCTATTTTTACAGGACCGATAGATCTGGTGTAAGTCAGGAGCTGCACGCCCAACAGATCCAGGATTTTAATTGCAATGGCACCGCCGGCAACCCGGCCGATGGTTTCCCTTCCGGATGAACGGCCGCCTCCCCGGTAATCCCGGAAGCCGTATTTTGTGTCATAAGTCAGATCCGCATGTCCCGGTCTGTAATAATCGGCGATTTCTCCATAATCGGAAGAGCGCTGTGTTTTATTATAAACAACCATGGAAATCGGAGTGCCAGTTGTTTTTCCTTCAAAAACACCGGAGAGGATTTCTACCGCATCGTCTTCTTTGCGTGGAGTGGAATATTTACTCTGTCCGGGTTTTCTCCGGTCTAAATTCTTTTGTATATCCTCTTCGCAAAGAGCCAGTCCTGCCGGACACCCGTCCACGACAACACCGATGCCTTTTCCGTGTGATTCTCCCCAGGTCGTTATTTTAAATTGATTGCCAAATGTTGATCCTGCCATAATATCCTCCTTGTGTACAATATGAGTCAGCCATTCTATTGCCTCTTACTAGTATACCTAATTGTTAAAATATTGTAAAGAGATGAAAAAAATGATAGCTGAGATTGACAAATAGTTTTTTAGTCTTTATAATGTCCTTTAGTTGCAAGATATTTTGGAGAAAGAAAGGAAGTGTGATTCCATGGAGGGTGGTCCTAGTCCTAGGGAAAATAATAGTGAAGTTCATATAGAAAAATACGCATAGGACAGGCCTTCAGACGATTATCCTGTTCTATGGATAATTGAAAGGAGATTATGGAATCATGATCAAAATTTACAGAACAATCGATGGTGCAATTCATCAGGTAAATGAAGCACAGGAGGGCTGCTGGATTGCGTTAGTAGACCCTACAGCAACAGAAATATTAGATATCGCTAACGAATACAATATCGAGGTAGATGACCTGCGGGCACCTCTGGATGAAGAAGAACGGTCCAGAATTGAAGTAGAAGATAACTATACGATGATTCTGGTAGATATACCGGTCATCGAGGAACGTAATGACAAAGACTGGTACGGAACAATTCCCATGTCCATTATTGTAACGGATGAAATAATTTTTACCGTATGCCTGGAAGACACTCCGGTGCTTTCCGCTTTTATGGACGGCAGGGTACGAAATTTCTTTACCTATAAAAAAACACGTTTTATCTTACAGATTCTGTATAAGAATGCGACGATGTTTCTGCATTATCTGCGTATCATTGATAAGAAGAGCGAAGTCGTGGAGAAAAAGCTTCACCTGTCCACCAAAAACCAGGAGCTTATCGAGCTGCTGGAGCTGGAAAAGAGTCTGGTATATTTTACAACCTCTCTCCGGTCTAACGAAGTTGTCCTGGAGAAACTGCTCAAAACAGAAGGTATCAAACATTATCCTGAAGATACTGAACTTTTGGAAGATGTCATCATTGAAAATAAGCAGGCTATTGAAATGGCAAATATTTACAGCGGAATTTTAAGCGGTATGATGGATGCATTTGCTTCCGTTATCTCCAATAACCTGAATATTGTAATGAAATTTTTAGCAACCGTTACCATTGTAATGTCCATTCCGACCATGATTTTCAGCGCTTACGGAATGAATGTGAATTCCAGCGGTATGCCGTTTTCCGGCAGTCCCTACGGATTTGCACTGGTTATTTTGTTTTCATTAATTTTAAGTCTTGTTGTAGCATTGATTTTTTCAAAAAAGAATTTATTTTAAGAAAGGTAGTATAAATGGACTTTATAAATAAACTGGAACGTAAATTTGGCAGATACGGTATCCGTAATTTATCCCTATACCTTATCATCTGCTACATCCTGGGTTACACATTTAATGTATTTCAGCCTAATATCATGAACTTTTTAACGCTGGAGCCTTACTATATCTTAAGAGGCCAGATCTGGCGTATTGTTACATGGATTTTAGTTCCCCCGGAATCCCTTAGCATATTTACGGTTATCATGTTGTTTTTCTATTATTCACTGGGTACTTCTCTGGAAAATACCTGGGGTGCATTCCGTTATACGCTATACATTCTTGCCGGCATACTGTTCACGGATATCGGAGCATTTATCCTGTACTTTATCTTAGGCGGGGGTGGTAAATTCGGCCCTATTTTCAGTACTTATTATATTAATATGTCAATTTTCCTTGCATTTGCTTTATGCTATCCCAATATGCAGGTGTTATTGTATTTTGTTATACCGATTAAGATCAAGTGGATGGGAATCTTATATGGGGTATTTATCCTGTTTTCCTTCTTTAAATCCTCTTGGCCGATCAAAGTTGCAATTATTGCATCTTTGATGAACTTCATTATTTTCTTCCTTGGAACAAGGGATTTCAGAAGGGTTTCACCCGGTGAAATAAAAAGGAAAAAGAAGTTCCGGCAGGAAACAAGACAGTCGTCAGGCGGTCTTACCAAACATAAATGTGCAATATGCGGAAGAACAGAGTTGGACGGAGAGGATCTGGAATTTCGTTTCTGTTCCAAATGTGACGGCAATTATGAATACTGCCAGGATCATCTGTTCACACATGAGCACGTAAAAAAGCACCACCGTTAGAAAATTAAGTAATTAACTAAACAACATCAGGAGGCGCATTATGAAAAAAACGAAAATTATATGTACAATGGGACCAAATACAAATAACAGAGAACTGCTCAGTGACCTGGTTAATAACGGCATGGACGTTGCCCGCTTTAATTTTTCACATGGTGACCATGAAGAACATCTTGGCAGAATCCAGCTGGTAAAAGAGGTTCGTGCAGAACTTGGTATCCCTGTTGCGATGCTTTTAGATACCAAGGGTCCGGAAATCCGTACCGGTGTTTTAAAAGACCACAAAAAAGTACAGTTAAAAGAAGCCGAAGAGTTTACTCTGGTAATGGAAGAAATCGAAGGCGATGATAAAAGATGCTCCATTACTTATCCGGAACTGACAAAGGATGTTAAAAAGGGTGATTTTATTCTAATTGACGACGGCTTAATTGAACTTGTTGTAAAGAAAGTCTCTGAAAGAGAAATCGAATGCGTTGTTGTAAACGGCGGTGAACTTGGGGAACGTAAAGGTGTCAATGTTCCGAACGTCAGCGTAAATCTTCCTGGTGTGACAGACAAAGACAAAGAAGATATTCTGTTTGGAATTGAACAGGGCTTTGATTTTATCGCAGCATCTTTTGTACGTAATGCCCAGTGTATCCGGGATATTAAAAAACTTTTAAAAGATCATCAGGGTGAACATATCAATGTAATTGCCAAGATTGAAAATGCCGAAGGTATTGCAAATATCGATGAAATTATTGACGTTGCAGACGGAATCATGGTAGCAAGAGGAGACCTTGGTGTTGAAATTCCTGCCGATGAAGTTCCTTACATCCAGAAAAAGATTATCAATAAATGTAATGAACATTATAAACCGGTTATCACGGCGACCCAGATGCTGGATTCCATGATCCGCAATCCCCGTCCAACCAGAGCAGAAGCAGGAGATGTAGCAAATGCTGTATATGACGGTAGTGACGCAATCATGCTCTCTGGCGAAACAGCAATGGGTAAATATCCATTGGAAGCGTTGAAGATGATGGTTAAAATTGCAGAAACGACAGAATTACATCTGGACTATAAAATGCTGGTGAAAAACAGTAAAGGCAGAAGAAAGAAAAATATTTCCAGTGCAGTTGGATTTGCTACCGTATCTACGGCAAGAAACCTGGACGCAGCCTGTATTGTAATACCGACTATTTCCGGACAGACCGCAAGACTGATCTCTAATTTCAGACCGGAGATGCCTATATATGCCATTTCTCCAAATGAGTGCACCGTGCGCAGAATGCAGTTATATTGGGGCGTTTATCCTATGAAGGGTAATAACGAAAATACAACAGAGCACATTATTTCCAGCCCTATGGTTACCCTGCGCCAGAAAAATCTCGTTAATAAAGGGGATCTGGTTATCTTTACAGCTGGTGATCCTGCTACCAATGTTGTTACCGGAGAGGGTGCTATAACTAACATGATGCACGTATTACAAGCAAAATAGATTGGATTGTTAAGAATGAAAAAAATATTTACTGAATCAAAATTACGAATTGTCATGGCTTCTGCCGTGACAATTATTCTTATTGTATTGACTATACTGGCAGTGAACGGCGATGGGATGCATAGCGGCAAACTGGTGCTTTCACTGCTTTTATCTATTGCAGCGGGTGTATGCATTGCTTTGAAGTTCAAGTTGCCAAAGCCTGCAGGTATAGCAGCGCTTATTTTAATTCCCATTCTTGCTCTTTGCACGATGGAATTCTACACCCATGTACCTTGGGATCTGACCGTACTGATATTTATCCTGAATATGATTTTTTACTATCTGCTGTATGCTATCTGTACTTTTTTACTTGGTTCCACCAGATGGGGATATATGCTTGCTACAGCCGTTCCTATGTTATTTGGCGTTGCAAATTATTTCGTTGTGAGTTTTCGTTCCTCACCCATTGTACCCTGGGACTTTATGTCACTTGGCACAGCAATTACTATTACCGATAATTATACCTTTACTTTTTCTTACCGACTGGTATTTGTACTTATTGGGTTTGTTTTTTTAATGATTCTTGGAGAAAAGACCGTTTTTCCGGTTAAAAATATAGCAGTCCGATTGATTGCCCTGATATTATCAGCTATTCTCATGACGGGCTACGTAACAGCAGTAAAAACAGATACGGTAAAAGAAATGTTCGGATTAGATGATATTTTATTTACCCCTAATGTATTATATCGTAATAATGGATTTATGGTGGCTTTCCTGGCAAACCTGCGGTATCTGGATATCGAAAAGCCTGATGGCTATTCCCCGGAAGAAGTTACAAAAGTAGAGCAGGAGATTGAAAAGGAAAAAACATCCTCTGTCAACGCCTCAGCCAATGAAACAGAAAAGCAAAAGAAACCAAATATTGTAGTCATTATGAATGAAGCCTTTACTGACCTTGCTTACCGTGGCGATTTTGAAACAAATGAAGACTATATGCCATTTATCCGTTCCATGGAAGAGAATACGATTAAAGCAGATATGTTCGTATCCGTAAAGGGCGGTAATACTGCAAATACGGAATTTGAATTTCTGACAGGTGATTCCATGGCTTTCCTTCCGGCAGGAAGTGTTGCATATCAGCAATATGTGAAGGGTTCTATGCCGACTCTGGCAAGTTACCTGAAAGGTATGGGATATTCCACAACAGCCATTCATCCATATTATGCAACCGGATGGAGCAGGGATAAGGTCTATTCCTATTTTGGATTTGATGAATTTTATTCCAAAGACGACTTTGATAACCCGGAAACAATCCGTGGTTATGTCAGCGACAAATCTGCATTTGATAAAATAATAGAAACCTATGAAAACAAGACTCCCGGAGAGCCGATGTTTACCTTTGAAGTTACCATGCAGAACCATGGCGGATACAGCAAAGAATATCCAGGATTTGAGCCGTCAATAGAATTAACGCAGATTCCGGAGGATGAGAAGACATTAAGCGTCATCTCCACCGAACGATATCTGACCCTTGTAAAAGAAACAGATAAAGCATTTGAAGAATTAATAAATTATTTCAGCAATGTGGATGAAGATACTATTGTGGTAATGTTTGGCGACCATCAGCCATCCGATTATATTGCAAATGCAATCCTGCGCCTCAATGATGTTGACCAGGAATCTTCCACTGAAGAGTTTCAGAATGGATATAAGGTTCCAATGGTTATGTGGGCAAATTATGATATAGAGGAACAGGATATTAAACAACTTAGTGTAAACTACTTAAGCGGACTCTTAATGGAACAGGCAGGACTGCCTCTGACTGACTATCAGACCTATCTGCAGTCACTGCGCAAAACATTACCTGTTATCACCGCAAATATTTACATTGACAAAGATGGGCTGTACTATGAATATACGGATGAGGCTTATAAAGATCAGTTAAACCAGTATTCCATACTGCAGTATAATCACTTATGTGATAACAAAAACCGTATCGATAAATTTTTCGGTGGGTAATGCCCCAGAGCATGTTTGAAAATTGCTCTGAGGCTAAAAACTCACTGCATACAAATCAATACGGATTCAAAAGATCTAACGGGGTGTTATGCAAATGAAAAAAATATTTACAAAATCAAAAATTAGAATTGGGGTCTCTGTTTTAGTAACCTGTACACTTATAATACTTTCCAGTTTGGCGGCAATGCACAGCAAGGAGCATGCCGTCAAGCTGGTTCTTTGTATTGCGATTTCTCTGGCGGCAGGGGGATTGATTTGCCTGGATCTGAAACTAACCAGGCTGCCAGGTATTATATTCATGGTAGTAATTCCGATCCTTTCCTTTAGCAGCATTGAAGCTTTTACTCATCGAGTTACGGATTTGAGGATTCCTGTTATTTTATTAAATCTTGTATTTTATTTTCTATTATATGGAATCTGCAGCCTTTTTTTTAATTCTATTAAACTAGGATATATATTTGCAACCCTGTTCCCGATGATTTTTGGAATAATTCATTATTTTGTTATTCAATTTCGATCCTCTCCATTAATGCCATGGGATTTTTTATCAGCAAAAACCGCAATGTCCATAACCGATAATTATACTTTTACCATTAATTATCGATTTTTACTGGTTATTATGGGATTTGTGTATTTAATGATATTCTCAGATAAGATCCAGATTAGAATAAAAAATCTCAGACTCCGCTTAGTGGCACTTTTTCTGGCAATATGTTGTATGGGTGGATATGTCACTTTTATTAAATCTGACAAATCCACAACAATGTTTAACCTATATCACACCCTATTTGCATCAAAACGAATATATATCAGAAATGGCTTTGCGGTTTCATTCCTTTCCAATTTCCGGTATATGAATGTACAGAAGCCCAATGGCTATACACCGGCAAAAGCGGAAGAAATCATGTCAGAATCAGATGAAAAGAAAGTTTCTGCGGCAAATGAAATGAAAAATAGTAATCAACTATTAAAAGACAAACCAAACATTATCGTTATCATGAATGAAGCCTTTTCAGACCTTTCTGCCCGCGGAAAGTTTGAAACAAATGAAGACTACATGCCTTTCATACATTCCCTGACTGAGAATACCATTAAATCCGATATGTTTGTTTCGGTAAAGGGCGGTAACACTGCCAATACGGAATATGAATTTTTAACAAGTGACACTATGGCATTTTTACCCAATGGAAGTGTGGCATACCAGCAGTTTGTCCGCCAGCCCATGCCTGCATTGCCAGATTATTTAAAAAGTCTGGGATATAAGACAACTGCAATCCATCCTTATAATTCAAAGGGGTGGAATCGTGAAAATGTATACTCCTATTTTGGCTTTGATACATATTATTCCAAGACTGATTTTAAGAAACCAAGAAAAATCAGGGACTATATCAGTGACGAATCCGCATTTCAGAAGATTATAGAAACCTATCAAAATAAATCACCGGAAGAAAGAATATTTACCTTCGAGGTCACCATGCAGAATCATGGCGGCTATGATAAAGAATTCCCGGGATTTGAGCCGACAATTACCCTTTCCCAATATGCCGGTAAAAAGAAATCCGATAATGTCCGGGCTGCGGAACAATATCTGACTCTGATAAAAGAATCAGACAAGGCTTTTAAAGAGCTTACTGAATATTTTAAAAAAGAAGAGGAACCAACCATTATTGTAATGTTTGGGGATCATCAGCCTGCAGATAACGTGGCAAAACCTATTTTAAAGCTAAATCATATCAATCAGGATTCATCTGTGGAAGAATTCCAGAACGGATATATCGTTCCTATGGTCATGTGGGCAAATTATAAACTGGATCATCAGGATATCCCGATGATCAGTCCTAACTATCTCAGTGGATTGCTCCTTTCTAAGGCAGGACTGCCTTTAACCGGTTATCAATCCTTTTTAGAAAACCTGCGTAAGACCATACCCGTTATTACAGGAAATGTATACATAGATAAGGACGGAAACTATCATCAGTTTTCTGATGATTCCTTTAAAGAACTGCTGGATCAGTATTCTATTTTACAATATAATCATCTAAGTGACGTAAAAAACCGGGCGGACGATTTTTTTGGCGGTTTAAGTATTGACAAATAAAAAACTGCATATTATAGTTGACCCCAGAGATATAGAAATTGCGGCAGAAAAGCAGTAAATACGCATATGAGGAGAAGCATTATGAAAAAAGAAACTTTTGTGACAAAAGAACAGCTGGAAGAAATCGTAAAGAAGTATCCAACCCCGTTTCATCTCTATGATGAAAAAGGAATCCGGGAAAATGTAAAAGCTTTGAAAGAAGCCTTCTCCTGGAATAAGGGTTATAAAGAGTATTTTGCAATAAAAGCAACTCCAAATCCGTTTTTGGTCAATATTTTGCAGGAGTATGGATGCGGCTGTGACTGTTCTTCACAAACTGAACTTATGTTAGCAAAAGCAATCGGTGCAGCAGGGGATGATATTATGTTTTCTTCCAACGACACGCCTATGGAAGAGTTCCAATATGCACAGAAACTGAATGCAATAATAAATCTGGATGATATTACCCATATCGAATTTCTGGAAAAAGCAATTGGCACACTGCCTAAAAAAATCAGCTGCCGTTATAATCCGGGCGGACTATTTAAGATCAGCAATGATATTATGGATAATCCAGGAGATGCCAAATACGGCATGACAACCGAACAGATCAAAGAAGCATTTAAAATCTTAAAGTCCAAAGGGGTTGAGGAGTTTGGGATCCATGCATTCCTTGCAAGTAATACAGTAACAAATGATTATTATCCGATGCTCGCCAAAGTATTGTTTGAAACTGCTGTTGAAATCCAGAAAGAAACCGGTGCCCACGTAACATTTATCAACCTGTCAGGAGGAATTGGGATACCATACCGTCCGGACCAGGAGGCAAATGATATCCGCGCCATCGGTGAAGGTGTCCGAAAGGTTTACGAAGAAGTGCTTGTTCCGGCTGGCATGGGAGATATTGCCATCTATACGGAA
This sequence comes from uncultured Robinsoniella sp., assembly GCA_900539655.1. Taxonomy (GTDB): domain Bacteria; phylum Bacillota; class Clostridia; order Lachnospirales; family Lachnospiraceae; genus Robinsoniella. The sequence goes on along the minus strand of UQCR01000013.1, from coordinate 37,241 downwards.
CTGGGAAGATTTATGCTGGGGCCTTACGGGTGTCTGGTGACAAGGGCAATTCATGAAAAGCATACCCATAAAGAATACATTGGTGTGGATGCATGTGCCGTTAACCTGATGCGCCCGGCAATGTACGGCGCTTACCATCACATAACCGTAATGGGAAAAGAAAATAACATCTGTGACCACAAGTATGATATTACAGGCTCACTGTGTGAGAATAATGATAAATTTGCAATTGACAGAATGCTGCCGGAAATTGAAAAAGGTGATCTGCTGGTGATCCATGATACCGGAGCACATGGTTTTTCTATGGGATATAACTACAATGGTAAGTTAAAATCTGCTGAAATACTGCTTAAAGAAGATGGCAGTACCGAACTAATCCGCCGGGCGGAAACCCCAGAGGATTACTTTGCAACATTTGATTGTTTTGATCTATATAATAAGTTAATCGAAGAGTAAAAAATTTACTGCCTCATAATCCGGTTAGAGTTTCTATTCCCTATGGGGCAGTTATCTTGGAAAAAGTTCTTATTGTCGATAAATTAGGAAAAATAAAAAAAATTCAAAAAATGCTTGCATAATTTGGTATCTTATGTTAGAATTACTTTCGTTGAGAGGAACACATCAACATAGGCCGGCGTGTCGGAATGGCAGACGAGGCAGACTCAAAATCTGTTGTGGGCAACCACGTATGGGTTCAAGTCCCATTGCCGGCATATTATCAGTTTTATGAAAAGCACCTGTATATGGTGTCTTTTTTTTGCCCTGAAATAGAAGATTCAAACAGCAAATCCGGAGTTACAGAAAGGAAACATTATGCAATATACAATTCCACATTATTTCAAAAAATTTCAGTGCACAGCCTCTGCCTGTCCGGACACCTGCTGTGCCGGATGGGAAATCGTAATTGATGAAAAAACAATAAAAAAATATAAAAGAGTAAAAGGATCATTCCGTAACCGTCTGCATAATTCCATTGACTGGAAAAACGCGGTATTTAAACAATACCGGCACCGCTGCGAATTTTTGAATGAAGATAACCTGTGTGATATTTATAAAGAAGCAGGACCCGCAATGTTATGCAAAACCTGCCGTACGTATCCCAGGCATGTGGAAGAGTACGAAGGACTGCGAGAAATCTCTCTGTCCCTTTCCTGTCCGCCCTGCGCAGAACTGATACTTGGCTGCAAAGAAAAGGTTCGTTTTATTACCAGAGAAAAAGAGTGCCCGTCCGAGGAATATGGGGATTTTGATTTTTTACTATTTACGAATTTAATGGATGCAAGGGATGCAATTATCCGAATCATGCAGAACCGCGACCTGGACTGCACCATCAGAATGGCTATGGTACTGGCTTTCAGCCATGACCTGCAATCCCGTATAGACCGGGGTCAGCTTTACTCCATAGAAGAAGTTGTGAACAGGTATCAGAGTCCGAACGCAATCAGCTTTTTCCAAAAGAAGCAAAAAGAATATAAAAAACAAAACAACAATCGTGGAACGGTAATGAACAATATGTTTCACGTTTTTGACCAGTTAGAAATATTGAGAAAAGAATGGCCAGACTTTATAGACAGCTTGAGCGGCTGCCTCTTTGCCCAGGGAGAAACAGCCTATTCATATAACCGCCATAAGTTTCTGGAAAATGTCGAAGATCAAAGCAATGATCTGGATAACTGGGCATGTTGGTGTGAACAATTGATGGTTTATTTTATATTTACCTATTTTTGTGGTGCGGTATACGACCGGGAAGCCTATTCAAAAATGCAATTAGCCGTAGTGAGCACCCTGTTGATTCAGGAAATGGCTCAGGCTCTTTGGCTAAAACAGAAGGAAAAGCTGGAATTTGGGGATTTCATCCGAACGACACAGCGATATTCCCGTGAAATCGAACATTCCGATCTGAACCTTAACCGGTTGGAAGAAATATTCACGGAGGATGAGACATTTCATCTGGATAATTTGCTTTTTTGTATTTTCAATTAAACCATAATGGAAAATATTTTTAAAATATGTAAAATTTTTAGAATTTTAATTTTTTTGAAAATACACTTGACTTTAAAAAACTGGTAAGTTATACTAATTAAACAATTTGCTTGAATAAATAAAAAAATTAAGAGAAAGGAGGCAGGCAAAATGAGAAACTTAAGTTTTGATATTAATACAACATTATTTAATGATCGAATTGCAATCAATAATAATATGAATTATCAGCGGACATTTTGCCTGCCTTTTCAATGAATATCGTGCTCTTAATGGGGAAGTATGCCTGTTGAGATATCCTGTGTGAACATGATAGGAATAGAATAAGGACAGTTAAAAAGCGTCTCTGGTCGTTCAGAGGCGCTTTTTTGCTGTGTCGGAAACGGCACAAAATATAGTAACTATTACATAGCAATAGTACCGTTCATTACGCAGCGATGTACTATATTTAAAAGTGGAGGGGAACATAATTATGGAAAGGAACAAGACAGGAAAGTTGCGTCTCATCGCTCGTTTCCTGAAAGGAAATTTGCACCTGTTTGTATTTGCACTGGTATTTTCAATGTTGAATACCATATTAAACTCATTGACACCACAGATCGTAAGAATCTCCGTTGACTCGATCATCGGAGGTGCAGACTGGCAGCTTCCCAGGCAGCTGGTAGACTTTCTGCATCTTGAACAGCTATCCGGCTCCGGTGGGCAAGCTCTGCTGATGGCTGCAGCCGCTGTTATGATAACTGCAGTAATATCCGGTATCTGCAGCTATTTCAGCAAAATGGGCATTGCAAAAGGATCGGAGTCCTTTGTAAAAAGTATTCGGGACCAATTATATGCCCACATACAAAAACTGCCGTTTTCATGGCATGTGAAACACCAGACAGGAGAAATTATCCAGCGTTGTACCTCGGATGTGGAGGTTGTAAGAAACTTCGTGTGTAATCAGATGGTAGAAGTATTTCGAACCAGTTTTCTGATTGCTTTATCCATGGGAATTATGTTTTCCATGAATGTTAAAATTTCACTGGTAGCACTTTGCTTTATCCCCATTATAATGGGATACTCCGGATTTTTCTATTCGAAGATTGCAAAAAGATTCTTATCAGCAGATGAAGCAGAAGGAGAGTTATCCAGCGTTGTTCAGGAGAATCTCACCGGAGTCCGTGTAGTAAGAGCATTCGGACGGGAAAAGTTCGAGATTGACCGCTTTGATCATAAGAACGAAGCTTTTTCCAGTCTTTGGATACGTCTTGGACGCCTGATGAGTGCCTACTGGGGAATCGGTGACCTAATCACAGGACTGCAGATACTTACCGTAATCTGCGTAGGCGTTACAGTCGCCGTAAACGGACAGATTACACTTGGTGAATTTCTGGCATTTGTTTCTTATAACGCCACCATGGTCTGGCCAGTCAGGGGACTTGGCAGAATTCTCTCAGAAATGAGTAAGGCTGGCGTATCCATAGAAAGGGTTGCTTATATTCTGGATGCCAGGGAAGAGCAGGACAGCCCAAATGTGGAAAACACTCCAATGGACAGGGATATACATTTTGAAAATATTAACTTTTCTTATGGCACCGGTTATCCCATTTTAAAAAATATAGATTTCACAATACCCGCCGGCAGTACCTTTGCCATATTAGGAGGAACCGGAAGTGGGAAATCGACGCTTATGCATCTGTTAAACAGACTCTATGACCTGCCGGAAGAATCCGGTAAAATAACGGTTGGTGGCATGGACATTGCCAAGATGAGCCGTGAATATCTTCGTAAAAATATCGGTATGGTCTTGCAGGAACCATTTTTGTTCTCCAGGGCAATCCACGAAAATATTGCCATAGCAAACGCAGATGTCTGTCATGAGTCCATTCGGGAAGCAGCCAGAATCGCATGTGTGGATGATGCAATCCAGCATTTTAACAAGGGGTATGACACCATTGTAGGAGAGCGGGGCGTCACATTGTCAGGAGGCCAGAAGCAAAGAGTGGCAATCGCACGTATGCTGATGCAAAAAGCACCAATCATGGTATTTGATGACTCCCTATCCGCTGTAGACGCAGAAACCGATGCTAAAATCAGGGAAGCATTACAGGAGCAAATGGGTAAGGCAACTGTGATTTTAATCTCACACCGTATTACAACCTTGATGCAGGCTGACTGTATTCTGGTTCTGGATGATGGGAGCGTGGCACAAATGGGCACACATGAGGAGCTGATCGCCAAGGAAGGCATCTACAAAAACATTTATGATATACAGATGAACAATGACGATCGTCTGTTATTGGAAGGAGGGGCAATATGAGCTACGAAGAGCAGGAATTCACAAAATCATTTGATATAAAGATCTGGAAAAAGATCCTGCCGTTTCTAAAACCATATAAAAAGACTTTTATCATGATCATTGCGCTGAACTTATTCTGCTCTCTGGTGGATATCGCACTGCCATTGTTTCAGCGTTATGCTATTGATCATTTTATAGAAGAAAATACCATAGACGGCATTGCAGGATTTGGTGTCGTTTATGCCATAGTAATTCTGCTGCAGACCCTCAGTGTAATCTTCTTTACCAGAGGCAATATGAAAGTAGAAATGCAGGTGGGCAGAGACTTAAAGAGGGCATGCTTCGTTCATCTGCAGACATTGTCATTTTCTTATTACAATGTAACGCCGGTTGGATATATCCTTGCAAGAGTCATGAGTGATACAAACCGCATAGCCGGACTGATAGCCTGGAACCTGATCGATGTATTATGGGCATCCACCTACGTCTTTGGCGTGTTTATAGCCATGCTGATCCTAAACTGGCAGCTGGCACTGCTGGTAATACTCATCGTTCCCGTTATCGCCCTGCTAACCATCTATTTCCAGAACAGGATTCTGACCTGGAACAGGAAGGTTCGTAAGATAAATTCTAAAATAACAGGAGCATATAACGAAGGAATTATGGGTGCTAAAACATCCAAAACACTTGTCATCGAAGATAAGAATTATGATGACTTTCAGGGGATTACGGATGAAATGAAAACCGCAGGAGTGCGTGCAGCCAGACTAAGTGCTGTATATATACCTCTGGTTATGTTGTTCAGTTCCCTTGCAACGGCTCTGGTTCTGGCTAAGGGCGGAAATATGGTATTAAAAAATCTCCTGATGATCGGAACTCTGTCTGCCTTTACATCCTATGCAGTCGGGATCTTCGAACCTATTCAGCAGCTTGCCCGGAATATTGCGGACATAATCTCCGTACAGGCAAATATAGAACGAGTTGCCGGTTTATTGGATCAGGAACCACAAATCGTGGATTCAAAAGAAATCACTGATAAATATGGGGATTCCTTCTATCCGAAAAAAGAAAACTGGGAGACACTCCATGGAGAAATTGAATTTAAAGATGTTTCCTTCCATTATCCGGACGGAAACGAAGAAGTATTAAGCCATTTCAACCTGAAAATTCCGGAGGGAACCACAGTCGCTATAGTAGGAGAGACTGGCGCAGGAAAAAGTACCCTGGTCAATCTGGCGTGCCGCTTCTTTGAGCCGACCCAAGGGAAAATCCTCATAGACGGGAAGGATTACCGGGAACGCAGCCAGTTATGGCTTCACAGTAATATCGGTTATGTCTTGCAGAATCCCCACCTGTTCTCCGGTACTGTTATGGAGAATATCCGTTACGGCAATCTAGAGGCAACTGACGAACAGGTAATTGCTGCTGCAAAAGCGGTATCAGCCGATCTGGTGGTGGATAAGCTGGAAAATGGATATCAAAGTGATGTAGGTGAAGGCGGCGACCGGCTGTCCACAGGTGAAAAACAGCTGATTTCCTTCGCTCGCGCGGTACTGGCAGATCCCAGAATCTTTGTACTGGATGAGGCAACCTCATCGATTGACACACAGACAGAACAGTTGATTCAAAATGCCACTATGCAGCTGCTGGAGGGAAGAACCTCATTCTTAATCGCCCACAGGCTGTCCACTATTCGCAAAGCAGATGTAATTCTGGTGGTGAAAGACGGCAAAATAATTGAACAGGGGAAACATTTGGAGCTGTTAAAAAAGAAAGGTTATTACCATGACCTTTACAGTAAGCAATTCCAGGAAGAATCTTCCCGAAAAGTATTGGCATAAACAAATGGGGCTGTATATCGCAGCCTCATTTTTATTTCATCTCTTAAATTAATAATAATTATCATTATTATAAAATCTATTGACTAGTTCTTCGCTGCGTGTTAAAATGCAATTAAGTTAGCAATAACTAACTATAATAATTCATAAGATCAGCGATTTTTGGAATAATACAAGCTGACTATAATTTAAAATATGAAATCTAAGGAGGAAACAAATTATGTCATTAATTGGAAGAGAAGTAAATGATTTTAAAGTGCAGGCATACGTAGGAGGTGAATTTAAGGAAGTAACGAAAAATGATATCATTGGAAAATGGTCGGTATTCTTTTTCTACCCGGCTGATTTTACTTTTGTGTGCCCCACAGAGTTAGAAGATCTGGCAAATAAATATCAGGAATTTAAAAATATTAACTGTGAAATTTATTCCGTTTCCTGTGACACACATTTTGTCCATAAGGCATGGCACGATGCTTCAAAAACCATTCAAAAAATCCAGTACCCAATGCTGGCTGACCCCACTGGGGAATTGACCAGGGATTTTGATGTTATGATCGAAGAAAACGGTCTGGCTGAACGAGGAAGCTTTATCGTGAATCCGGAAGGCAAGATTGTAGCTTATGAGGTAATTGCAGGCAACGTGGGACGTAATGCAGATGAATTATTCCGCCGTGTGCAGGCATCCCAGTTTGTTGCTGAACATGGCGACCAGGTGTGCCCTGCAAAATGGCAGCCAGGTGCAGAGACACTGAAGCCAAGCCTGGAGCTTGTGGGACTGATTTAATATGGAAGCGTTATATGATGTAATCATAGTGGGCGGAGGGCCGGCAGGCCTCTCTGCCGCTATCTATATGGCGCGTGCCAGGTACCGGACACTGGTAATTGAAAAAGAAAAATTTGGCGGACAGATTACCATCACTTCGGAAGTTGTAAACTACCCGGGCATACCAAGCATCAGCGGCAGTGAATTGACCGAAGGGATGCGAATGCAGGCAGAATCATTTGGCGCAGAATTTCTCCTTGCAAATGTAGAACATCTGAATTTAGATGCAGATATTAAAACGGTAATAACCGACAGGGGTGAGAAAAAGGCTCTGGGCATCATACTGGCTACCGGTGCATCCCCAAGGAAAATAGGCTTTCCCGGAGAGCAGGAGTTTCAGGGCAGAGGGGTTGCTTATTGTGCAACCTGTGATGGAGAGTTTTTTACCGGGAAAGATGTTCTTGTGGTAGGTGGAGGCTTCGCAGCAGTAGAAGAAGCGATCTTTCTCACCAAGTATGCGCGACAGGTGCTGATACTGGTTCGCGGTGATTCTTTTTCCTGTGCAAAATCTGCCTCAGACGAATTGGATCACTACGATAAAATTAAGGTTCTGTTTCATACTGAAATCAAAGAAGCCGGTGGCGAAGGCAAGCTGCAATATGCATTATTATACAATAACCGGACCGGGGAAACCAGACGGTTTGAACCGGAGGACGGCAGTTCCTTCGGCATTTTCGTTTTTGCAGGGTACGCACCTGCAAACGGGCTGTTTAAAGATATCGTAGAAGTTAACGAGCATGGCTACCTGATCACCGATATCAATCACAAAACGAATATTGACGGTGTTTACGGTGCAGGAGATATCTGTGTGAAAAATCTCCGTCAGGTAGTGACAGCCGTTGCAGATGGGGCTAAAGCCGCAACTGCTCTTGAAAAACATGTTTCCGAGGTCCATGACCGCAATCATATTCCCCCTATTCCCATGCCTGATAAAATACGCGTAAAGAATGATCAGTCAATGGATGTAACACAACAGCAGGAACAGGAAGCGGGAGAGTCGGACGGATCATTTATTCCTCCTGCCATGAGAAACCAGCTAAAACCATTATTTGAAAAGTTTAATAAAAAGATTATTTTAAAGGCGTTTCTGGATCAAAGTTCCATATCACAGGAAACAGAAGGATTTGTACGGGAAATGGCTTCTCTGACATCCTGGATCGAATCAGAAATGATACGGGATGCAGCCGCCACGCAAACTCCCTCCATAGATATATGTGATAGTTCAGGCATATCTTTGGGCTTTTGCTTTCATGGAGTTCCCGGGGGACACGAATTCAATTCCTTTATCATTACTTTATATAATGCAGCAGGACCCGGCCAGATGATCGATGGGCAGTTACTTGATCGAATACGGGCAATTACAACTTCTGTTAAAATAGAGATAGCCATCTCCTTATCTTGTACCATGTGTCCGGATTTAGTTATGGCAGCAGGCAGAATTGCAATTGAAAATGCGAATATCCAGTGTGATGTATTTGATATAAATCATTTCCCCAAACTAAAAGAAGATTATCAGATTATGAGTGTCCCCTGCATGATTATCAATCAGGAACATGCGTATTTTGGCAAGAAAGACATTCAGGAAATTTTAGGTCTCATAACTGAAACCAGATAATATACTGATACAGTAATGCCTGAGGGTAATCACTGTATCAGTCCTAATCAGAAAGAGGTGCGGTATGAATTTAGAAATAGAAAAAGTAATAGGCAGGGAAATCATTGATTCCAGAGGTAATCCCACTGTTGAAGCGGAAGTACATCTCAAAGACGGAAGCATAGGAAGAGGTGCCTCACCAAGCGGAGCATCCACAGGAATCTTTGAAGCGTTAGAACTCAGGGATAACGACAATACCCGTTTTAAAGGTAAGGGTGTCCAAAAAGCTGTGGAACATATTAATGTAACCATAAACCAGGTAATCTCTAATATGGATGCCGGTGATATTTATAAAATCGACCATGCAATGATTGCAGCTGACGGAACCGATGATAAATCAAATCTGGGTGCCAACGCAATTCTGGCAGTATCTATCGCTTGTGTCCGCGCCGCAGCCATATCCAGAAAAATGCCCCTGTATCAATTCCTTGGCGGTATCACTGGAAATAAACTGCCTGTTCCTATGATGAACATACTTAACGGAGGAGCACATGCTTCTAATACGGTAGACGTACAGGAGTTCATGATCATGCCCGTTGGGGCTCTAAACTTCAAAGAAGGGCTTCGCTGGTGTACAGAAGTGTTCCATACGCTGGCATCCATATTAAAATCCAAAGGCCTGGCTGTTTCAGTCGGTGATGAAGGGGGCTTTGCACCTGATCTTTCCAGCGATGAAGAAGCCATCCAGTATATATTAATGGCAGTGGAAGAGGCTGGATACCAGCCCGGAAAAGATTTTGTGCTTGCAATTGATGCAGCTTCCAGCGAATGGAAAGGCAGTACGCAAGGCACCTATCTGCTTCCAAAGAGCAAGAAGACTTTCACATCCCAGGAACTCATTGCCCACTGGAAGATGCTCTGTGAAAAGTATCCGATTTATTCCATCGAGGATGCCCTGGACGAAGAAGACTGGCAGGGCTGGCAGCTCCTGACAAAAGAGCTTGGCAGTAAGGTACAGTTAGTAGGCGATGATCTCTTTGTCACCAATACCAAACGCTTGAAAAAAGGAATTGAAATGGGTTGTGGAAATTCAATATTAATAAAGCTGAACCAGATCGGAACAGTGTCTGAGACAATAGAAGCTATTAAAATGGCGCAACAGGCCGGCTATACGGCAATTGCCTCCCACCGCTCAGGAGAAACAGAAGATACTACAATTGCAGATCTTGCAGTCGCCCTCTCTACCGGTCAGATCAAAACAGGAGCACCAAGCAGAAGTGAGAGAGTTGCAAAGTATAATCAGCTTCTTCGTATCGAAGAAGAACTGGGCAATGATGCAGTATATCCTGGTATTCACGCATTTAACAGGCATTAATATCAGCAGCACATAAAACAGGGTAAAATGGTTGTTATCCCATTTTACCCTGTTTTTTAATTCGTTTACAGACCAGCTGCTGTTAATATGACTGTGCATATACCTCACAATATACCTGTAATATTCTTTTTAATCTGCCTGTTTCTTTTCCTGTTTCTTTTCCTGTTTCTTTTCCTGTTTATCAAATATTTTCAACGCTTCCTGAAGCTGTTTATCCTTTTCAGTTGTAACATTCGCTTCCTTTGCCTGTTCTTCATCTGCTTCTATCACCACGTCCGGTTCCAGTCCAGTACCCTGGATGGAATAGCCGCTTTTTGTGAAATAACTGGAAATAGTTAGTTTCACGGCAGTACCGTCTTCCAGTGGAATGACATTTTGAACAATTCCTTTACCAAAAGAAGTGGTTCCGGCTAATGTCCCCCATTCATAATCCCGGATTGCGCTTGAAAATACCTCTGCAGCGCTGGCTGAATTCCCATTCATCAATACCACCGTTGGTAATTTTACTTCATGCCCGTCCTTTCCGGATATTTCGTCCAGGCGAGTGCCATTTTTATCTTCCGTATATACAATCAGTCCATCAGGAAGAATATAATCCAGCATGGAAACCACGCTGTCAAGGAGTCCGCCAGGACAGTTTCGAAGGTCATAAACAATTTTTTCCATTCCCTGTTTTTCTAATTCATCAATGGCATTTTTAAATTGTTCCACGGTTACTTCATCAAATTCACTGATCGCAATATACCCCACTTTATCAGGGAGCATTTTATAAGAGATTGTATCTACTTTTATTTTTTGACGCTTCATGGTTAATTCCAGGGTTTCATCTGTGGATTTGCGGTAAACCGTAATCTTTACATCGGTTCCTTCCTCTCCGGATATCATTTCAACAATTTTGTTTAATTCTGTTCCAGATACATTGAGATCGTCTACTCCCATGATAATGTCATCAGCTAACATTCCAGCGCCTTCTGCAGGGCTATTTTCATAGACTTTAGCAATACTGGTTTGTTTTGTGATATAATGCTGGTTAACTAATACTCCAATTCCGCAATAATTTCCGGAAGAAGATTTTTTCATAGATTCAAAATCTTCCTTATTGTAATAAGTAGAATAAACATCATCCAGCCCATACAGCATCCCCTTATATATCCAGTCCTCAACCTGCTCATTATTCTCATCAAAATAATAATATTTGTCAATTAAATTCTGAATGGTGCTGATTTTATTGGATATGCGTGCTACATCCAGCTCTTCCTTCTTATCGGATTCTGTTCCGTTCTCACTTTCCGCGGCAGTTTGCAAAGCCGCATTGGTTTCACCTGTGACAAGCCTGGAATCCCATGCCTTGCTGTTCGTATAAATCAATAAAGACATTATACAGATGATCCCCATCGCTGCGGCGCCTGTTATAATGCCTTTCCAATAAGAATTCTTATGATCTCTGTTGTTATCCTCCAATGTTTTGTCCTCCTTGCACTCTCTATTCAGTATAGTATGTCCCTGATTAACTATACCCGTTAAATATTTTAAGTATACAAGGATTTATCAGGAGAGTCAATGTAAATTACTCAAAAAACACTTTATAACCTACCATAAGATCCACCATGCGGTTATAACTTTTTACGCCATCTGACTGTCCGTTTGCTTTTAAATAAGTATCATTCATTTTAACAGCGGCCTTTGCCACCTTCGTATCATAGCGCTTCCAAAAGCTATTATTAGCGGTAAGGTCTGCTTCAACAATCGGATTGAGCTGTCTGCGGATTCTTTTGTATGCCTCTTTATCCGACTTGCTAAGCACATTCATGCTGGAGATCCATGCGGTAAGGCTGCCGCTGTAACGGAATTCCGGAATATCTGACTTTTCACATGCCAGATACGCAATAAAATTTGCTTCATCCTCCTGCATAAACCCCTTTAAATGGGAGAGTTCATGGCATGCAGTGAATGGGATATTATAGGGAAGCATATCTCCATTGTAGTTTGCCTCAATCGTAAAAGGAGAGTAGATACCGCTTAAACTCTGTACGGATAAAATACCGGATGCCCATAACTTTTTAGGCCTGGGATAATAATCTGACAAACCGATATAATCTTTGCTGATCTCTTTCATAGCCTCCACTGCCTGATTTTGAACATTAATGTCAACAATACAGATACCTTCCGTATTGCGTTTCACCATTCCTGCCCACAAGTTTACTTCTACTGTTAAGTCCTCACACAGAACGGCAAGATCGGATGAAGTGTAGGAAACAACCTCAAATCCATTATGCTGTGAAAAAGAAACTCTCTGATAATTAATACCACAGTTAATCGTATATAAAAAAAACAGGATTGCAGCTCCATGTACCAGATATAAAAAACCTATGTAAATATGAGAAAATTTTTTCTGTTTGCGAAATACCTTCAAAATAAATATGAAAATACTAATAACACAGACAGTTAACGCAACATATAGGAATATTTCTACCAAAGAAAAAGGAAATATAGATTCCAACCGCCCAAAACAGTTAACCAGGACCGGATAAATCGTTGCCGAGTACCATTCCGCAAATCCTTTGTATTCTTTTGCCAGGAATAGCAAAAAAAGGCTAAAAACGAATAATAACATACTTCCAAATAATTGTAACAGTTTTTTATTGTCGTCTACTCTGATTTCTCCCATAATTTGCCCGCCTATCACAAAAATTCTAATAATTATATTTTAGCAAAATTCGACAATTTTTTCTACTAAAAACCGAAATGTTCATACAATGTTTACATGTTAATATTTACCATCCATATACTCATATTTTATGGTCAAATGTAATAAAAAAAGTACTAAAAATCATAAAATATTACCCTTGTGGAATAGAAAGAAAGCGTACTATAATGTTAACATACAGAAGATGGAAAGGAGGTAAACTGATGACAAAGATGCCCGTTAATTTTCAGAGTCCTGAGGACATCATAAAATTTGTAAATATTGTAAGCGGTTATGATTATGATGTGGATTTAAAGTGTGGACACTATGTGGTGGACGCCAAATCCCTGGTCAGTGCATTTACACTGAGTAATTCCACTAATATTGAGATGCAGATCCATGGCGATGATTGCAACGAATTGTTAGTCCATGTTGCCGAATATCTATGCAATTAGTAATTAAAATAGGAATGTCATTTGGTTAATGTTCTAAAAGCGGCATAATCAGATCGGTATTCTTATTTTTTTGCGGTTTTATATAAAGTCCTCCTCTTGAAAAAATTGTGGACAAACCCTGAAATAATAGGTATGATATCCTATAGTGTATTTGATATCATATGTTCAAATGCTCAACGGTCGTCCAACAGGACCACCGTAATTATACATAAGAATAAATTATATAGAAGGAACAAAGGAGAAATTTTATGCTTCATATCGTCATATGTGATGATGAACCCATTATTGCCGAGAAAATTAAAAATATCATAGTAAGTCAGATGGCTGCTACAGATGAAGATTATCAATTAACTGCCAAATATAACGGAAATGATCTGCTTGCATTTGTATCTGAAAATCAGGCAGATCTAATTTTTCTGGATATTGATATGCCGGACATCTCAGGCATGGAAATTGCATCACAGCTTTATCAGTCAGGAATCAGTAACCGCATTGTCTTTGTAACCAGTCATGCAAATCTGGTTTTCGATACTTTTAAGTATCACCCGTTTCAATTTATAAGAAAAGAGTATATGGATACAGAACTGCCGGAAGTCTTGAATGGCTTTCTTGATCTGAACACAGATGAAAATCAGGTCCTTGAGATTACAGACGCTGACGGCATACATCTCATTCCAATTAAACAGATTTTATTTATGGAAAAGGTAGACCGAAAAATTGCTATCATCTGCAACAACGACAAGACCTTCCTGGTCTGGGCCTCTCTGCGTGATTTTGAGAAAACCTATGCCAAGAATGGCCTTTGCAGAATACATAATGGCATTATGGTTAATCTGAAGTATGTTTCAAGTATCGAGAACGATCTGTAATCTAGGAAAGAAAAAAAGAACCTCCAAATGAGCAAAAGCCGTAAGAAAGATGTGAAACAGCGGTTTATTGCATATATGAGGGGGCGATAAATGGATATACTTTATACAGTAACTAAATACTTAGCCAGTCCGATTGAAAACTTTCTGATTTTATATTTCTTAGTTAAATATCTGGACTATAAAAATGATTCAACTTCAAGTAAAGTAGGAGGAGTGTTAGCTGTCATATTTGTTACGCTTATTGCACAATTTACAGGAACATTCTACAGAAGTGACGTGATACTCCCCATTATTGCAATTTTTGTTCTGTGGATATATTGCAGATGGGCGCTGAATGGCGGGGCAATGCTTCAAATGCTCTGTTGTTTTACACCATTTATTATGATTACACTGATCAATACACTTACATACCAATTAGTTGCAATGTCTTTTAATATTAGTATTGATGCCTTGTTAACATCAGAATCTTATATTCTGATATGGATATTTATCATTACAAGAGTTATGCTGTACGTTTTTATACAAGTCATACTACGCGTGATGAAGCGAAGTAGACTAAACCTTAGAAAGCGTGAGTGGATTACCTTTCTAATCGTTTTCCTGGTATCTTTTATTACCGATACAACCTTATATTTAATGGTGAGAAATAATCCGACAGATGAAGCAATGAATTTTAAGGCTCTCATCATTCTTATAGGCATTATCATCATTGATATTTATATCTATCATTCCATTTTATCTTTAAGTCAGGAAAATCAGGATATTTTGCATATGGAACTGACAGAATTGAAATGTAAAGAGTTGGAGAGACAGCTGTTCCAAATTAAAGATGCTGAAAACAGAGAAACAAAAATGCGGCATGATTATAAAAATCATCTTGCCTGTATACAAACACTTTTAGTGGAAGAAAAATACGATACCGTAAAAGATTATGCCAAAAAAGTATCAGACTTTTATCTTCAGCAATCAACAGATTTTGAAATCTGCAATAATCATACCATTAATGCCGTTCTTCATGCTAAATCGGATGTTTGTCAAAAATACGGTATTCTTTTAGATATCAAAGTAGCGGGAGATACAAGTACTCTGGATGGAGTTGATACCAGTATTGTTTTATTCAATCTCCTGGATAATGCAATTGACGCAAATATGCATAATGAGAATAAATGGATTTCACTGGAGATGTATCAGGAAAAACGTTATTTCAATATTTTTGTAAAAAATCCTATTAATGAATCAGTATTAAAGAATAATCCACAGTTGTTATCTACAAAAGATTCTTCCGGAAAGCACGGTCTGGGACATCTGAATGTTGCTGATGCTGTAAATAAGAACGGAGGTATAGTAGAATATTACGAAAAAGATAATACATTTATAGCACATATTATGATGAAAATATAAATGAATTACCAGTTAGGCAATGAATCAGACCAATTAGTCAATACATATTGAAACTTTTAGAATTAATTGGTAAAATCCTATAGAAATGTAAAATTCTATGAAGTTTATAGGGATTTAGGTGAGGTTATGATTTCTAAGTGTGCTAATGTGGTGACTGATTTATGTGTCCGGAAGATGATCATTCAAGGCACTGAAAAAGAAGTATATCAGTATGGATTTGAATTAATAATATCAACGATAGTTAATATATTCTGGGTATTATTAATTGGTATTATCTATCAAAGATTATTTTTAGCTTTATTAGGGTTTTTAATTTTTGCATGGGTCCGAACCCAAAGTGGGGGATACCACGCAAGTTCTTATTTCAAATGTAACTTTTCATTAATTATTGTATTTGGATTTATCATGACATCTGTTCGTTTTTTTAAAATTACAGATATTAATTTCGCCTTTTTTGTACTGGCATACATATATGTTCCACTTTTTATGTGGCAGTTTTCACCAATTGAAAACTTGAAATGCCCTTTAGACACTACTGAAATTCCTCTCATAAAAAGAAAAGTATTATTGAGAGTACTTATTTGTGAAGTAGTAGGCATTTGCGGATGGGTATTCGGTTACAATGAACTAGCTGTTTTAGTTTTGTTTGTTCATGTTGCCGTTATCATATTAATAATAATTGAAATATTGAAAAGGAGGCGATTAAATGAAAAGCACTATTAAAAAAAACCTGTTAAAAGTTGTTGCAGCTGCTGGACATGCTGTAGCATTAGAAGGCGGTGACTGGCCATCATGGTATGGAATTTACCAGCCATCTAAACCAGAAGCATTAAAAAAATCTAATGGTAAAAGTACCAAATAGGATACAAAAAATACCAATTAGACGAGATTAGAATCCAGTTAGTCAAAAGCTATTGCAATTTTTTCTAAATGAGTTAATATATTGGTGTTCAGACAATTATTAACTCATTATTCTTTTTCGGAAGCTGTCTGATTTGATTACTGTTATCGTTTGAGGGAGTACTGCGTGAAGTGGGGAACGCGTGTATATAAATATATATGAGCGATAATAACGTACGGAAAATTTTTTTATAAACGAACAGAATCAAATCGGCTTCATAATACGCCTCTGTAATATGCCAGACGCCTTTATCTGGGATGTTACAGGGGCCATTTTTATTTTGTAATGGCAATTTTGTATAAGGTGTGTTAGAATCATGTTAGTTTAAATTTTGCCTTTCGGAGGAAAGCATATGGATTGTAAAACTGCCCAGCAGATGATTTTGCCTTATATACAGCGAAAATTAAATGATAAAGAACTCGAAAAATTCATTGAGCATATCAAAGAATGTCCGGAATGCCATGAAGAACTTGAGATATATTTTACGATCTATTTTGCATTGGAACGTCTGGATGATGAAAGCCATATGAACTATAATATCCAGAAGCTTCTGGTTGATGACCTGCATTCTTCTGAACATCGCGTACACCGCAGAAAGATTATGCGTTTTTACCGGCACTGTTTTATGGCTGTAGCCGAGCTGGCTCTGCTAATTGTACTGTTTACCCAGTTTCAGATGTGGAGCAGCAATAAAACAATTCAGCAGACAACAATCTACGAATTTGTCTATGGCAATCCAAAATCCGATATCGACGAAAATTTAAAAGATATTCCACAGATCTACCAGATCGAAACTTTAGATACCGAAGTGTCGACCGGCAGTGAAAAGAGTGGTGTGAAAAAAACTCCCGAGACGGAAAGTTCTTCCAATAGTGCCAGCGAAAAATCCTCAAATAAAAAAAATAAGAATACAAAGAAAAAGAATGCAAAAAATAAAAGTACTGAGATTCAGACTACAAAAAAGTAATTGGAGAAATGTATGAGTGAAAAAATTGTTTTAATAGATGGACATAGCATTTTAAACAGGGCTTATTATGGAATTCCTGATCTGACGAATTCAGAAGGGCTGCATACCAATGCAATTTATGGTTTCTTGAACATCATGTTTAAAATATTGTCCGAAGAAAATGCGGATTATCTGGCAGTGGCATTTGACCTGAAAGCCCCTACTTTTCGTCATAATATGTATGCGGAATACAAGGGCACCAGAAAACCCATGCCGGATGAACTGCGCCAGCAGGTACCAGTAATGAAAGAAGTGCTCGAGTCTATGGATATCCCGCTGATGCAGCTGGATGGATATGAAGCAGACGACCTCTTAGGCACCGTGGCAAAAAAGATGGAAAAAGAAGGGCTCGTAGTCTCCATCGTTTCCGGTGATCGGGACATGCTTCAGCTGGCAACCGACCAGATCAAAATCCGTATTCCGAAAACGAAGCGGACCGGGACAGAAATAGAAGATTACAATACCAAAGACGTAATAGAAAAATATCAGGTTACCCCTCTTCAGATCATAGAATTAAAAGCACTGATGGGGGATGCTTCTGACAATATTCCAGGGATACCAGGAGTTGGCGAAAAGACCGCCACAAAATTAATTGTGGAATATGGCTCTATTGAAAATGCTTATGCCCACGTGGATGAGGTAAAACCAAATAAAGCCAGGGAATCTTTAAAAAACCATTATGATATGGCAGTGCTGAGTAAAGAACTTGCAACAATTAACATTGAAAGCCCTCTGGATTTCTCTCTGGAAAGTGCCCGTATTCACAATCTTTATACACAAAAAGCATTTGAATTTTTTAAGCGGCTGGATTTCAAAAATATGCTTTCCAAATTTGATTGTGAGGCACCGGTAAATACTGTGACAGATGCCTTTGCAAAAGCAGATGACTTCGGTAAAGTAGAAGAGATCTTTACAAATGCAGGTCTAAATAAGCATGTCGGCATACAGCTTTTTACTGAGAAAGACGGATTATTTGGATGTTCTCTTTGTTACGGACAATCCGATATTTATTTTATACCGGTTCAGGGATTCATTTCGGAAGATTACCTGATTGGTAAGATACAGGAAATGATTAAGGCAGTTCCGGCAATCAGCACGATTAATCTAAAAGAACAGTTAAAGTACCTTGCAGTAACCAGAGAACAGCAGCCCCGGTTTGCAGATGGCGCTATTGGCGCTTACCTGGTAAATCCCCTAAAGGATACCTACACCTATGAAGACCTCGCAAAAGAGTATCTGAATATGATGGTTCCTTCCAGGATGGAGCTGTTAGGGAAAATTTCTCTGACTGCGGCGGCTGAGGAAAAAGAATCAGAACTGATAACTTATGCATGCTATGCAGCTTATGTAGCTTTTTCCTGCACACCTAAAATCCGGGAACGGCTTGTTGAAATGCAGATGGATCATCTCTTTGATGAAATTGAGATGCCCCTCGTTTATACACTCTTCGACATGGAACAGGAAGGGATTCTGGTAGAATCAGAAGCACTGAAAATCTATGGCGAACAGCTTCAGATCCGCATTGAAGAACTGGAAAAATCTATTTACGAACAGGCAGGAGAGCAGTTTAATATTAATTCTCCGAAACAGCTGGGTGTCATTTTATTTGAAAAATTAAAATGCCCCAACGGCAAAAAAACGAAAACCGGATATTCCACTGCTGCAGATGTCCTGGAGAAACTGGCTCCCGATTTTCCAATCGTAACCGATATCTTGGAATACCGCCAGCTCACAAAGTTAAAATCTACCTATGCGGACGGACTTGCCAATTATATCTCTGCGGACGGAAGAATCCACAGCACCTTCAACCAGACAATTACGGCCACCGGAAGAATCAGCAGCACAGAACCAAACCTGCAGAATATTCCCATCCGTATGGAACTTGGAAGACTCATCCGTAAAGTATTTGTTCCAAAAGAGGGATATGTATTTGTAGATGCCGATTATTCTCAGATTGAGTTACGTGTGCTTGCACATATCTCAGGGGATGAGACTTTAATAAATGCTTATCAGCAGGCTCAGGATATCCATCGGATTACGGCTTCCCAGGTATTCCATATACCCTTTGAGGAAGTTACCGACCTGCAGAGGCGCAATGCAAAGGCAGTAAATTTTGGTATTGTCTATGGTATCAGTTCCTTTGGGCTTAGTCAGGATCTAAGTATTACCCGTAAGGAAGCTGCTGCATATATAGAGCAATATTTCATCACCTATCCAAGAATTAAGCAATTCCTGGATGAAACAGTAGAAGCTGCAAAAAAAGAAGGATATGTAACCACCATGTTTGGCAGAAGACGTCCCGTTCCGGAGTTAAATTCCAGCAATTTTATGCAGCGGTCTTTTGGGGAACGTGTGGCGATGAATTCCCCGATACAGGGAACTGCCGCAGATATAATAAAAATAGCCATGATTCGTGTGAATAACAGTTTAAAAGAAAAGGGTCTGAAATCCAGATTAATTCTGCAGGTCCATGATGAACTTTTAATCGAAGCCTCAAAGGATGAACTTGATCAGGTAGAACAGATCCTGGAAGCAGAAATGACGGGTGCTGCCGATCTGGCTGTTAAAATGGAGATTGATATGCATACCGGAAATAACTGGTATGAGGCTAAATAGATAGGAGACTGGATTACTAATGAAAGTATTGGGAATCACCGGTGGAGTAGGCGCCGGTAAGAGCACCGTTTTAGACTATATAGCAAAAATGTATCATGCGAGAGTAATTCAGGCTGACCAGGTCGGACATCTTCTGATGTCCCCGGGTCAGGTATGCTATTACCGCATTGCAGAAACATTTGGGAGCAGTATTTTAAATGGGGACCAGAACATCAACCGCAGCAAGCTTGCTGACATTGTCTTTCGGGATCCTGATAAATTACAAAAGCTCAATCAGATAGTCCACCCTGCAGTAAAAGAATATATCGTAAATGAAATAAAAAAAGAACGTACTGCCGGGAGAGTACCTTTTGTAGTGATCGAAGCAGCTCTTTTAATTGAAGACCACTACGAGACAATCTGTGACGAATTCTGGTATGTCTATACATCTGATGATGTGCGCAGAATCAGACTCAAGAAGGCACGTGGATATTCGGATGAGAAAGTAAAACAGATTATGAAAAACCAGATGCGCGACAACGTATTTCGCCAGCATTGTCAATTTGTAGTTGACAACAGCAGCAATATTGTAGAAAATACATATGAACAAATTGACAGGGGATTGATAGAACATGAATTTTTGTAGTATAACAAGCGGAAGCAGTGGAAACTGCATTTACGTAGGATCAGAACATGCCAGCCTTCTGGTAGATGTAGGCTTAAGCGGCAAGCGAATAGAAGCCGGCTTAAATTCCATTGACCGAAAAACAGCGGAGATGGATGGCATTTTAATTACACATGAACATTCCGACCATATAAAAGGCCTGGGCGTCCTGGCGAGAAAGTATCAGATACCAATTTATGCAACCGGTGGTACCATCGAGGCAATGAAAGCTTATTCACCTCTTGGTAAAGTAGACGAATCTCTTTTTTGCGAGATCTATCCGGATAAACCATTTTGTATCAAAGATCTGGAAGTAGCGCCATTCTCTATTTCCCATGATGCGGCTGATCCGGTAGCCTATCGAATTAACCATGAGAATAAGTCTGTAGGCGTGATTACAGACCTGGGACATTATAATGATTACATAGTAGACCATCTTCAGGGACTTGACGGCGTACTTCTGGAAGCAAACCACGATATAAATATGCTTCAGGTGGGTAGTTATCCCTATTACCTGAAACAGAGAATCCTTGGAAACAGAGGGCATCTGTCAAATGAAAATGCTGGAAGGCTGCTCTGCCGTATTCTACATGACGGCTTAAAAACTATTATGCTTGGGCATCTCAGCCAAGAAAATAATTACGAAGAGCTTGCATATGAAACGGTCTGCTCAGAAGTAACGTTAGGAGAAAATCCTTATAAAGCAAAAGATTTTCCCATCCGCGTGGCACATAGAGATGAGCCAAGTGAATTATTTGCGATATAAAGCCATACCCCACCGCCTGTCTGCTGATGCAGAGGGCAGGGTGGTACTGACTTACATATATAGATTAATGTGAAAGAGGACTTCGGTCCCCGAAAGGAGAAGAAATGAAAAAAACAATTATCACAGTCGTAGGAAAAGATACCGTAGGAATTATCGCTAAGGTTTGTACTTTCCTTGCAGAGAACAACGTAAACATCCTTGATATCTCCCAGACAATTGTACAGGGATTCTTCAATATGATGATGGTTACCGATGCAAACAACTCTACAAAGTCTGCTGAAGAACTGGCTAAAGAACTGGAAAAACTAGGCGATGAAATCGGCGTGAGCATCCGCTGCCAGCATGAAGAAATCTTCAACATGATGCATCGTATCTAGAGTGTGCCTCAGGGCTCCAATTTGTCACTATATGAAGAAAGGTAATAATCTGTTATGATAAATTTATTTGAAGTAAGCGAAACAAATAAAATGATTACCCAGGAGAACCTGGACGTAAGAACCATTACTCTGGGTATCAGCCTGTTAGACTGTGTGGATTCCGATCTTGAAAAATTAAACCAGAAAATCTACACGAAGATTACAACGCTGGCAAAGGATCTGGTTTCTACCGGAAAAGAAATTGAAAGAGAATACGGAATTCCCATCGTGAATAAACGTATTTCCATAACACCGATTGCTTTAGTGGGCGGCAGTGCATGCAAATCCTCTGATGACTTTGTAACTCTTGCCAAAACACTGGACAAAGCTGCAAAAGAAGTAGGCGTTAACTTTATCGGCGGATATTCTGCTCTGGTGAGCAAAGGCATGACAAAAAGTGACGAATACCTGATCCGTTCCATTCCAAAGGCTCTTGCCTGCACAGAACGGGTATGCAGTTCCATTAACCTGGGATCCACCAAATGCGGTATCAATATGGATGCAGTACGTCTGATGGGTGATATGATTCTGGAAACAGCAGAGTATACAAAAGAAAATGATTCTCTTGGCTGTGCAAAGCTTGTAGTTTTCTGCAATGCTCCGGATGATAATCCTTTCATGGCAGGTGCTTTCCACGGTGTGACAGAAGCGGATGCAATTATTAATGTAGGCGTCAGCGGACCGGGTGTGGTAAAGACAGCTTTGGAACAGGTTCGTGGCGAAAGTTTTGAAGTATTATGCGAAACCATCAAGAAAACAGCATTTAAAGTAACCCGTGTCGGACAGCTGGTAGCTCAGGAGGCATCCAAACGTCTGCAAATTCCGTTTGGAATCATTGATTTATCTCTGGCACCGACACCGGCAATCGGAGACAGTGTTGCAGATATTTTGTGTGAAATCGGTCTGGAATACGCAGGTGCGCCAGGAACAACTGCAGCACTTGCACTTTTAAACGACCAGGTGAAAAAGGGCGGTGTTATGGCATCTTCCTATGTGGGCGGATTGAGCGGTGCTTTCATTCCGGTCAGCGAAGACCAGGGTATGATTGACGCTGTTCAGGCAAATGCTCTGACCATCGAAAAGTTAGAAGCAATGACCTGTGTATGTTCCGTAGGTCTGGATATGATCGCAATTCCGGGAGATACCAAGTCTACTACCATAGCAGGTATCATTGCAGATGAAATGGCAATCGGTATGGTAAACCAGAAAACAACTGCCGTGCGTCTGATTCCGGTTATTGGAAAAGGCGTGGGAGAAATTGTACAATTCGGCGGACTGTTAGGATATGCACCGATTATGCCTGTTAATAAATATGGATGTGATGCATTTGTTAACCGTAAGGGTAGAATTCCGGCTCCAATTCACAGTTTTAAAAATTAAAAATCAGGCGTGATGCATTTTCTACTGCATCACGCCTTTTTATCTGATCTTTTACTTATCATTGGGGTTCCAGCCATTCGTAATGGGACATTATGCATCCCCTGGTGAATCACCTGGGCGACTGGGCTGCCGCTGCACAATGATCTGTCTGATAATTTCATTATACGTATGACCTTTGTATAAATTTGATACTGCGCTATGATACACCTGTGCACTATAAATATCACAGTCCAGCATCTTTCTTGCTGTTTGGGAAGCAGGGCTGTTCTCTAAAAGTTTATACGCATCCGCCATTTTTGTAATAATGGGCAAAGGGCTTTTCTTCTTAATTTCAGTCAGAAGCACAGACGCATCTTTGTTAAATCCCAGAACCCGGATGTAACAAGCCCCATTGCCGTCTCTGACAGCCTTCTTTACCTCATCCTCTGTTATACCCAGTAAAATATGCATCAGCGCCCGCCGGATTCGGGTTTCGGTAAACTGCCGCGTCTTTAAACATGCTGTAAAATCTTCAAATCCCTGATAAGAATATCTCAGGTTCCAAATTCTTTTCGCCAGATCCGGGGATACATCAAAAAATTCGGCAAGTTCTTCCCAAGCCGTTGCAGATATCAGCCGATAGTGCAACGGCAATGAAAAATCGGCGCTCTTTACCGGAAACGTCCGGCATGATTCGCGCTTCAGTATGGCGCAAACCTCATTTGGTATCTGCTCCTTTATCGGATTTACCAGCAGATTACCAGACAATTTTCCTGATTCATTTTCAAGTAATTTTCCCTGTTCTTCCTGTATTACCCTCCGTATAGCAGTTGCGGAGCTGATGCCTGCATAAAGTGTAGGATCATGGTAGCCGCTTAATATACGCTCTATGGTTACTGGTACCATATTGCTTTTTAACTTCTTCAGAGCTTTCAGATACTCGATACCCAGGATGTTATTAGGTGAATCCAGCACATTCTTCCATACGGATACCCAGTCCTCTTTTCCACTTGCATGTAATACCGAGAGGCAGGAGAGCAGCGCTTCTTCTCTTGCTGCGGGGAATGATCTGCCTTCTGCAAGCAGGTCTTTTAATGCATTTTTATATGGAAGCGGCTCTTCCGCGAGAATTTCTGCAATTTCATCCAGTACCTGAATATCCCCCCATTCGCTTCCAAAGCAGATGCTGTCTATGATTCCCAGGGAATCCAACAGTGAAACTGCACCCAGGGCGAAATACTCTGCGCTGGCACATGCAAAATATGCCGGAATCTCCAGTACCAGATCGGCACCGCATGACAATGCCATTTCCGCTCTGGAGAACTTATCTATGATTGCCGCCTCCCCCCTCTGGAGGAAGTTCCCGCTCATCACAACCACCACAAAATCGGCACCGGTTTTCTCCTTTGCCTGTTCCAGATGGTATCTGTGTCCATTGTGAAACGGATTATATTCCGTAACCAGTCCAACAACCTTCATATAATGTTGAAATCCTCCATTTCTGTAAGTAGAAAACTATATTTTTATTATCGATTATACCACACAACATCCCCTTCGTACATCAATCTTATATAACCTCCGTAACTACTTCGGTACCTTTCTAACTCACCCAACAAATCGAACAAATCAATACAATCAAAAAATAAACAACAAAATGCAAAAGCCAATTTTAAAAAATATTGTCAAGAACCAAAATATTTTCCCCAAAAAATACTTCTCACAGTCAAAAAAACCGGTCCGGATATCAAAAGTTTATCCAAAAATACAATTTTACCCCCGGTGTATGGAAAAAGATACACCATAACGGTTGAAATTAGCCATTTATAGGGCTATAATTAAAAAGAATGAAAGGTTGTTAAACATTGTTAAAATATTAATTAACTTGTATGCCCATATGGTATCATGTATAATATTTTTATGACGGTTTTGGACCTAAAACACGAAAGGAGTCAGAAATCATGGGATTTATTGACGTAATCAAAGAAAGAGCGAAATCAAACAAAAAAACGATCGTACTGCCGGAGACAGAAGACCGCAGAACATATGAAGCAACTGCCCAGATCTTAAAAGAAGGCGTTGCTAACGTAGTACTGGTAGGTAGCGAAGAGGCAGTTAAAAAAGGCAGCGAAGGATTAGACATTACAGGAGCTATTATCGTAGATCCTGCAACTTCAGATAAGACAGCAGGCTACATAGACAAGCTTGTAGAGTTAAGACAGAAAAAAGGCATGACACCAGAGCAGGCAAAGGATATTTTATTAAACCAGTACCTGTACTATGGCGTTATGATGGTTAAAATGGGCGATGCAGACGGAATGGTATCCGGAGCATGTCATTCTACTGCAGACACATTAAGACCATGCCTTCAGATTTTAAAAACAAAACCGGGAACAAAATTAGTATCCGCATTCTTCCTGATGGCTGTTCCAAATTGCGAATATGGTGCAAACGGTACATTTATTTTCGCAGATGCCGGATTAAACCAGAATCCGAATCCGGAAGAACTGGCTGCAATCGCAGCTTCATCCGCAGAATCCTTCCAGTTATTAGTAGAAGAGGAACCAATCGTGGCTATGCTTTCCCATTCCACCATGGGCAGTGCAAAACACGCAGATGTTGACAAAGTAGTAGAAGCAACCAGAATTGCAAAAGAGCAGAACCCAAATCTGAAATTAGACGGCGAATTCCAGTTAGATGCAGCAATCGTACCTAGCGTTGGTGCTTCTAAAGCTCCTAACAGCCCGGTAGCTGGTAAAGCAAATGTATTGCTGTTCCCAGACCTGGATGCAGGAAATATCGGATACAAATTAGTGCAGAGACTTGCAAAAGCAGAAGCTTACGGACCTGTAACACAGGGTATTGCAAAACCGGTAAATGATTTATCACGTGGATGCAGCGCGGAAGACATTGTTGGGGTTGTTGCAATCACAGCAGTTCAGTGTCAGGCACAATAGGAAGATTTTACCTACATAATTATACGGAAGTTCTAAAAGAATATAATAAATGAAAAGAAAACCAATGGAGGTATTTTTTAATGAACGTATTAGTTATCAACTGTGGAAGTTCATCTCTTAAGTATCAGTTAATTAACTCTGATACAGAGGATGTATTGGCAAAGGGGCTTTGCGAAAGAATTGGAATCGAAGGAAGCAGACTGGTTTACCAGCCAAAGGGCGGAGATAAAGAAATTACAGAAAGCCCGATGCCGACTCACAAAGAAGCAATCAAAATGGTACTGGATGCATTGGTAAATGACAAGACCGGCGTAATTGAAAGCCTGAAAGAAGTAAAGGCCGTAGGCCACAGAATCGTACACGGCGGTGAGAAATTCGCTTCTTCAGCAGTGATCACAGAAGAAATGTTAAAAGCAGTGGAAGAGTGTAATGACCTTGCGCCTCTTCATAATCCTGCAAACTTAATCGGTATTCGTGCGTGCCAGGAATTAATGCCTGAAGTACCGATGGTTGGCGTATTCGATACTGCATTCCATCAGACTATGCCTGAAAAAGCATATATGTATGGCCTGCCTTACGAATATTATGAAAAATATAAAGTAAGAAGATATGGTTTCCACGGAACTTC
Organism: uncultured Robinsoniella sp.; assembly: GCA_900539655.1. Classification (GTDB taxonomy): domain Bacteria; phylum Bacillota; class Clostridia; order Lachnospirales; family Lachnospiraceae; genus Robinsoniella. The sequence goes on along the minus strand of UQCR01000013.1, from coordinate 10,650 downwards.
CCATAACTTCGTTTCTAAAGAAACAGCAAAATTCTTAGGACTTGATATCAATAATTCCAAAATTATTGTGTGCCACTTAGGTAACGGCGCATCCATTTCCGCTGTATTAAACGGTAAGTCCATTGATACTTCCATGGGAATGACTCCACTTGAAGGACTGGTAATGGGAACACGTTCCGGTGATATTGATCCGGCTATCTTAGAGTTCCTGTCCAAAAAAGAAAATATGGACATTGATGATTTAATGAACATGTTAAATAAAAAATCCGGCGTTTATGGCTTATCCGGAATCTCAAGCGACTTCCGTGACCTGGAAAATGCTGCTGAAGAAGGAAACGAAGCTGCAATCCTTGCAAGAGCCGTATTCAATTACCGTGCTGCAAAATATATCGGTGGATACGTAGCTGCTCTGAATGGTGTTGATGCAATTGCATTTACAGCAGGACTGGGTGAAAATGACTCTCTGGTACGCCGTGATATCATTGCATATCTTGGATACCTGGGTATTACTTTAGATGCAGAAGCAAATAAAGCAAGGGGCAAAAAAACTCTGCTTTCCACACCGGATTCCAAGGTAAAAGTTGTTCTGCTTCCTACTGATGAAGAACTTGCAATCTGCAGAGAAACTGTTGCTCTGATTTAGTTCAACCAGTTTCGGAATGTGCACCTGCTATATTTAACGGGTGTCTTAATCACAGTTTAAATGTGCAATGCAGTACTTGCAATAAGGCGGAGACTTGTAGAGACTCCGCCTTATTTTTTAAATGTAAGTTTATCCCACTTTATTGTAAAATTATGTTGACAAAAACATTTTGCATATGTATAATAATTTAGGTGTGGATAGGAGGTCATAATGCTGATAGACTTAAACGGTGTTTTAAAAAACGACGAATTAGTAATGCAGACTGATGCAGGACTGGGGCTGGAGACTTTCGTTTCAAAGCTTGGCAGTTTTCCTATCATTAGCAGTACCCCAGTTTCTTTACAGATACAGAACAAAGGAAACAGGAAACTGCACATAACAGGGGAGGGAACAATCACTGTTTTAATTCCCTGCGACAGGTGTCTGGAAGATGTAAAAACTGACATCAAAGTTCGTATTGATAAAGAAATTGATATGAATATAGATGAAGCAGAGCATCAGAAAGCACTTGATGAACACAATTATATTGATGGATATAACCTGGATGTGGATAAGCTTGTCTATGGCGAGATGTTATTGAATTGGCCGATGAAGGTTTTATGCAGTGAAAGCTGTAAGGGAATCTGTAATCAATGCGGCGCCAATTTAAATCTTGGGACTTGCAGCTGTGATCATACAGATTTAGATCCAAGAATGGCCAAAATCCGTGATATCTTTAGCAAATTTAAGGAGGTGTAAACCATGTCAATCTGTCCAAAAAATAAATCTTCCAAAGGAAGAAGAGACAAGAGAAGAGCAAACTGGAAAATGTCTGCTCCGAATTTAGTAAAATGTGCTAAATGCGGCGAACTTATGATGTCTCACAGAGTATGTAAGAACTGCGGAACATACAATAAAAAAGAAATCATATCCACAGAAGCATAAGATATGATAAAGCATCTCGTTGGAGATGCTTTTTTTACGTGCTTTTCTCTGGTTTTGCAGTGCTTTTACCCAGAAAAACAATAGAACTTCAACACTTCTTAAGATTCTCTAAAAATATCTATTGATTTTCTGTATGATGTTTAGTATATTAGTTAATAGAAATACGAGGAGGAAATAATATGCAGGAATTAGTTCGGGTCGTAGTCGATGCTATGGGTGGTGATCATGCCCCGGCAGAGATAGTTAAGGGAGCCGTAAACGCAGTGAATGCGAGAAATGATATTAAAGTATTCCTGGTAGGGCGCTCGGAAGAGGTACAGAGAGAATTATCAAAGTACACCTATCCAAAAGAGCTAGTGGAAGTTGTTCATGCTGATGAAATTATTGAAACAGCGGAACCGCCGGTTATGGCAATTCGAAAGAAAAAAAATTCTTCCATAGTATTAGGGCTGAATCTGGTAAAAAAAGGAGAAGCAGATGCTTTTGTTTCTGCCGGAAGTACCGGAGCCGTATTGGTCGGCGGACAGCTTATCGTTGGGCGCATTAAAGGAATTGAGCGGCCGCCTCTGGCACCACTGATACCCACTAAGACTGGTGTTTCATTGCTGGTTGACTGTGGCGCTAATGTAGATGCAAGACCATCTCATTTAGTACAGTTTGCTAAAATAGGTTCTATTTACATGGAAAATGTAGTAGGTATTAAAAATCCTAAAGTTGGTATCGTCAATATCGGTGCAGAAGAGGAAAAAGGCAACGCTCTGGTAAAAGAGACATTTCCACTCTTGAAGGAATGCAAAGACATTAATTTTATCGGAAGTGTGGAGGCCAGAGACATTCCAGCTGGCGTATGCGATGTAATTGTTTGCGAAGCATTTGTCGGGAATGTAATTTTAAAGTTGTATGAAGGTGTGGGGGCCACCCTGATCTCTAAAGTCAAGGCAGGCATGATGACAAGCCTTCGCAGTAAGATTGGCGCCTTACTGGTAAAACCGGCATTAAAAGAGACATTGCAGTCTTTTGATGCAAGTCAATATGGCGGTGCACCTTTACTTGGGTTGAATGGCCTTGTGGTAAAATCTCACGGTAGCTCGCAAGCATCTGAGATTACCAATTCCATTGTTCAATGCGTGCAGTTTAAACAGCAGCAGATCAATGAGAAAATCAAAGAAAAAATTAAAGTAGATTAGTAAAAGAGAGGATTGATGATTATGGAATTCGAAAAGTTACAGAAAATTATTGCCGAGGTACTGAATGTGGATGCAGATGAGATCACAATGGAGACAACATTTGTGGATGATTTAGGAGCTGACTCCTTAGATGTATTTCAGATTATCATGGGGATTGAAGAAGAATTCGATATTGAAATTCCAAATGAAGAAGCAGAGAAAATTGTTTCAGTAGGCGATGCTGTAGAGCAAATCAAAAGTGCAATCAACTAAAACGGTTTTAATGAGGGTGTTGCAAAGCAGCACCCTTTGTTGTATACGTAGGAAAGTGCGAAAGAAAACCGCTTACACACTACTAATTAAGAAATAGCGCAAGCAGGCTTACGCTAATCAGAAGGGGTTAACTATGAAATCAACCAGAAAATTAGCCGAACTTGAGAATCGAATCGGATATAAATTCCGCAATTTCGAACTTTTGGTACAGGCAATGACTCACAGTTCTTATGCGAATGAACATAAAGCTGCTAAGATGAAAGATAATGAACGCCTCGAATTTTTAGGGGATGCAGTGTTAGAAGTTACCAGCAGTGAATATTTATTTCACAATTACCCGGATCTGCCGGAAGGAGACCTGACAAAGCTTCGTGCAAGCATTGTCTGTGAGCCTACCCTTGCCCTGTGCACGAAAGAAATAGAACTGGGCAGTTATTTACAGCTTGGGAAAGGTGAAGAGCATACAGGAGGACGTCATCGTGATTCTATCGTATCGGATGCCATGGAAGCTCTTATAGGTGCCATTTATTTAGATGGTGGTTTTGCTAATGCAAAAGAGTTTATTTTAAAATATATAATGAAAGATATTGAAAATAAGCAGCTCTTTTATGATAGCAAGACTATCCTGCAGGAAATTGTACAAAGAGATTTTAAAGGTGATGAAATCGTATATACCCTGACAGGGGAAGAAGGCCCTGACCACGATAAAAAATTCATTGTAGAACTGCACATCGGTGAAAAAAATGCAAGCCAGGGAATTGGACGTACCAAGAAAGCTGCTGAACAGGAAGCGGCATACCGCGCAATCATCGACTTGAAAGGAAAGACAAAAGAGATATGTACTTAAAAAGCATAGAAATCCACGGCTTCAAATCTTTTGCCAATAAAATTGTCTTTAAATTCCACAATGGAATTACCGGAATCGTTGGACCCAACGGCAGCGGTAAAAGCAATGTTGGTGATGCAGTGAGATGGGTACTTGGTGAACAGCGTGCCAAACAGCTGCGTGGTGCCAATATGCAGGATGTTATCTTTTCCGGAACAGAAAACCGGAAACCCATGGGATTCGCATCTGTTGCCATTACACTGGATAACGAAGACCACCAGCTTCCCATCGATTATAATGAAGTAACCGTGACGAGAAGAGTATACCGCTCCGGAGAAAGTGAATATCTGATCAACGGCACCACCTGCCGGTTAAAAGATGTCAACGAACTTTTTTATGATACCGGTATCGGTAAAGAAGGTTACTCCATCATCGGCCAGGGACAGATCGATAAAATATTAAGCGGAAAACCGGAAGAGCGCAGAGAGCTTTTTGACGAGGCTGTAGGAATTGTTAAATACAAACGGCGGAAATTGGCTGCACAGAAAAAGCTGGAGGATGAAAAACAGAATCTGGTTCGTGTAAATGATATTCTGTCCGAGTTGACCAAGCAATTGGGTCCACTGCAAAGACAGGCAGAAACTGCAAAAGTTTATCTGAAGAAAAAAGAAGAATTAAAAGCAGTAGATGCAAATATGTTTTTAATGGAAATGGACCGAATCCGAATCCAGCTCCGTGAAATAGAAGAGAAGATCGCCATTTCCAATCAGGATCTTCAATCCACAAAAGACAATTATGAGAGCGCTAAAGTGGAATATGACCGGATTGAAAAAGAATTAGAAGAGTTAAGTGCCAGGATTGAGGAGCAAAAAGAACGCTCCAACAAAAACCAATTGTTAAAGCAGCAGTTAACCGGGCAGATCAATGTCTTAAAAGAACAGATTAATACGGCAAAGTTAAATGATGAACATTTGCAGAACCGTATTCTGAGCATACAGAAAGAATTGGATGGGAAGACACAGCAAAAAGATGCCCAGCAGTCAGAACTTTCCCTTCTAAAAGAACAGCTGGATAAAGTCCAGGCAGTAGAAGTGGAAAACAAAGCGGTGGGCTTACAGCTTCAGAAAGATACAGGGATTCTGGAAGGACATATCGAAGAGGGCAAGAACCAGATTATTGAATTGCTGAACCAGCGGGCATCCACAAAAGCCAAGCTGCAGCGTTATTCCACCATGATCGAACAGATTCAGATTCGTAAAGCGGAACTCAGCCAGAAAATTCTGAAATTAAAAAGTGAAGAATCCGAACAGGAAGAATCCCTGGCTGCATATCAAAAGGATTATGCAGAGGTTTCAGCTCGTATCGATACCCTGTGTGAAGAAAGTACGAAATATGACACGGAAGTAACCACACTGCAGCAGATTCTGGCCAAACAGAATGAGCAGATGGAGACCGGGCAGACTGCTTACCATAGAGAAGAATCCAGGTTGGAGTCCTTAAAAAACATCACGGAACGATATGATGGATATGGCAACAGTATCCGGCGTGTTATGGAACAGAAAAGCCGGGAAAAAGGAATCATGGGAGTAGTAGCAGACATTATCAAAGTTCAGAAATCCTATGAAACCGCCATTGAAACAGCTCTGGGAGGCAGTATCCAGAATATTGTTACCGAAGAGGAACATACCGCAAAACGTATGATTGATTTTCTGAAACGAAATAAATACGGAAGGGCAACCTTCCTTCCGCTCACAAGCATCGGCAACCGCAATGGCTTTACCAATGAAAAGGTTCTAAAAGAACCCGGGGTGGTTGGACTTGCAAGCTCCCTGGTGGATGTGGAAAGCTGCTACGAAGGGCTGGCGAAATACCTGCTGGGAAGAACGGTTGTAGTTGACCATATTGACAACGCAATTACCATTGCGAAAAAATATCAGCACACGCTGCGTATTGTTACCCTGGAGGGCGAATCTTTAAGTCCCGGCGGTTCCATGACCGGTGGTGCATTTAAGAATTCCAGCAACCTTCTGGGAAGAAGACGAGAAATAGAAGAATTAACAGAAAGCGTTGCCTTATTAAAAAAGGATATGGAAGAACTTCAGAAATCCATTGACGAGAACCGTGATAAACGGCGCATTCTGCGTGGTAAAATCGTAGAGCTGAAAGACAGCCTGCAAAAAGAATATATTGTCCAGAATACAGCTAAAATGAAGATCAAGCAGATGCAGAGCCGTAACACAGAGACAAAGTCCGGTTATGCACAGCTTAAGCGGGAATCTTCCGAGATTGAAACCCAGATCGCAGACATCCGAGTGGAAGAATCTGAAATCCAGAAAGAACTGGACGCATCCGTATCCCTGGAGAAAAAAACAGAATCCCTGATCCTTGGTCTTCAAAAAGACCTGGAAATCAAGAAGCAGGAACTGGATGCACATAACGGGAAAGCGGAAGGGATTCATCTGGATCTGGCAAATTTAAAGCAAAAAGAAGATTTCATTCATCAAAATATTTCACGAATTAATCAAGAAATGAAATCCTTGCAGGAAGAGCGGGAATCTATTAAAAACGATATTCTGGAAAATGAAAAAGATATCCAGAAGAAAGCCCACGATATTGAAGAAATTGAAATATCCATAGCAAAAGCTGCCGAACACGAAGGAGAATTAAGTGACAGGGTCAATGAGTGGATGGCTCAAAAAGAAAGCCTCTATACCAGCCACAAATCTTTCTTTACCAAACGGGAAGAGCTGTCGGAACGTATGGCAATGCTGGATAAAGAAAACTTCCGTCTATCCAGCCAGCTGGAAAAACTGGAAGAAAGCAAGGAAACCCAGATTAATTACATGTGGGAGGAATATGAACTGACGGTCAGCACTGCAAAGGAACTGAAAGATGAAGCTTATGAAAATCAGGCGCAGTTAAAAAAAGCAATCCAGCTGCTGAAATCCGATATCAAAGGTCTTGGGAGCGTAAATGTCAACGCCATTGAAGACTTTAAAGAATTGTCTGAGAGACACGAATTTCTCAGTACACAGCATGACGATCTGATTAAGGCGGAAGAAATCCTTCTTGGCATCATAGAGGAACTGGACAGCGGAATGCGCGCTCAGTTTAAAGAGAATTTTGCCATTATCCAGGCGGAGTTTGACAAAGCCTTTAAACAGCTCTTCGGAGGCGGAAAAGGCAGTCTGGAACTGGTGGAGGATGAAGATATCCTGGAGGCAGGCATCCGTATCATTTCCCAGCCCCCTGGTAAGAAGCTGCAGAATATGATGCAGTTATCCGGTGGTGAGAAAGCGCTGACTGCAATTGCCCTTCTCTTTGCCATTCAGAAATTAAAGCCGTCACCGTTCTGCCTTCTGGATGAAATTGAGGCAGCACTGGATGAGTCAAATGTTACCAGGTACGCAAAATACCTTCATAAGTTGACAAAGAATACACAATTTATTATTATTACACATAGGCGCGGTACAATGGAAGTAGCGGACAGGCTGTATGGTATCACAATGCAGGAAAAGGGTGTGTCCGCACTGGTATCCGTCAATTTAATAGAAGATGAGCTGGATTCTGTGTAAAATCGGAATCAGCAGGAGGGAATCATTATGGAAGAAAAGAAAGGGTTTTTTAAACGGCTTGTAGAAGGGCTGTCAAAAACCAGGGCGAATATTGTTGCGGGAATTGACTCTATTTTCAGTGGGTTTTCCAGCATCGATGACGATTTCTATGAAGAGATAGAAGAAATCTTAGTGATGGGCGACCTGGGAATCAACGCCACTACCGCTATTATTGAGGATTTAAAAGCAAAAGTTAAAGAGCAGAAAATCAAAGAACCATCCGAATGCAAACAACTGCTGATTGACAGTATTAAAGAACAGATGGATGTGGGCGAAACAGCCTATGAATTTGAAAACAGACAGTCTGTGGTTCTGGTGATCGGCGTAAACGGCGTGGGAAAAACCACCAGTGTGGGAAAACTGGCCGGAAAGTTAAAAGACCAGGGTAAAAAAGTAATACTGGCTGCCGCAGATACATTCCGTGCCGCAGCAGGAGAGCAGTTAACCGAATGGGCAAACCGCGCCGGTGTGGATATTATCGGCGGTCAGGAAGGTTCCGACCCGGCTGCAGTAGTGTTTGATGCAGTTGCATCCGCGAAAGCAAGGCATGCAGACGTACTGTTATGCGATACGGCAGGCAGGCTTCATAACAAGAAAAACCTGATGAACGAATTGGGCAAGATCAACCGCGTACTGGAACGGGAATATCCTGAAGCTTACCGCGAGACACTGGTTGTTCTGGATGGAACCACGGGACAGAATGCGCTGGCACAGGCAAGGGAGTTCAGCGAGATTGCAGACATAACCGGCATTATATTAACAAAACTGGATGGGACGGCAAAAGGCGGTATTGCGGTGGCAATTCATTCTGAGCTTGGCATTCCCGTTAAATATATTGGTGTGGGAGAAAGCATTGATGATCTTCAGAAGTTTAATGCAGATGAATTTGTAAATGCATTATTCAACGTACAAACCCCGGCAAATTAGAAGAAAGGCGACAAGATGTTAACATTAGATAAGTTTGAGGAAGCTTCCGAGGCAGTGAAGCAGGTTACCCAGGAGACAAAATTGGTTTACAGCCAGTACTATTCAGAACAGACCGGCAACAAGGTATTTTTTAAGCCTGAAAATATGCAGCGTACAGGAGCATACAAAATCCGCGGCGCTTACTATAAAATCAGTACATTGTCCAAAGAAGAAAGAGAGAAAGGTCTGATTACTGCCTCTGCCGGCAACCATGCTCAGGGCGTTGCATATGCTGCAAAAGCATTTGGTGCCAAAGCAGTAATCGTTATGCCTACCACCACACCTCTGATTAAGGTTAACCGCACAAAGAGCTATGGCGCGGAAGTGGTTTTATACGGAGATGTATATGACGAAGCATGTGCCCATGCCTATGAACTTGCCAATGAGCATGGCTATACCTTTATCCATCCTTTTGACGATCTGGCGGTAGCCACAGGACAGGGTACCATTGCCATGGAAATTGTGCAGGAACTGCCACTGGTAGATTATATCCTGGTTCCCATCGGCGGAGGCGGTCTGGCTACAGGGGTTTCTTCCCTTGCCAAGCTGTTAAATCCCAATATAAAGGTAATCGGCGTGGAACCCGCAGGTGCAAATTGTATGCAGTCCTCTCTGGATGCAGGTAAAGTAACGACCATGCCCAATGTGAATACCATTGCAGACGGTACCGCGGTAAAGACACCTGGCGAGCAGTTATTTCCCTATATTCAGAAAAACCTGGACGGAATCATTACCGTTGATGATGACGAATTAGTAGTGGCTTTCCTGGATATGGTTGAAAACCATAAGATGATCGTAGAAAACTCCGGTCTTCTGACTGTAGCTGCACTAAAGCACATGGAAGTAAAAGGCAAGAAGATAGTATCCATTTTAAGCGGCGGAAATATGGACGTGATTACCATGTCCTCCGTGGTACAGCTGGGATTAATCCAGAGAGACCGTATCTTCACTGTATCCGTTCTTCTCCCTGATAAGCCGGGTGAACTGGTACGGGTTGCCACTGTCATTGCTGAAGCACAAGGCAACGTCATTAAGCTTGAACATAATCAGTTTGTCAGCACAAACCGAAATGCAGCCGTTGAATTAAAAATAACGCTGGAAGCATTTGGTACGGAACATAAAAACACCATTGTAGACGCATTAAAAGAGAACGGTTATAAGCCAAAGCTTATCCGTCCAAACTTGTAGGAGATTGAATTACATGTATAGATGGCTAAAAAAATATGTCGATCCCTGGGCAAAACTCTATTCCATTATACCCCTGGTGTCCTGTTTCGTTCTGAACAGTGTCATTTATTTTGGAACCCAGCATCTTTGCAAAGACTGGTATCACTATGATTTCACACTGGAAATAGACAGGATGGTTCCATTTAAACCGGGCTGGGTATGGATTTACGTGATCTGTTATTTATTCTGGATCGTAAATTACATCATGATCGGACATTTAGGTAAAGAATCTCTTTATAAATTCGTGACTGCCGATATGTCCTCCCGTATTGTCTGCATGCTGTTCTTTATTTTGCTTCCTACCACAAATGTGAGGCCGGAGCTTATTGGAGACGGTTTAAGCGTACAACTGCTGGGCTGGGTTTATAAAATGGATCTACCCATGAATCTCTTTCCATCCATACACTGTCTGGTTAGCTGGTTCTGTTATATTGGTATTCGGGGTAATGAAAAAATCCCCAAATGGTACCGCATTTTTTCATGCCTGTTTGCAATTGCAGTCATGATTTCCACACAATATACAAAGCAACACTATATTATTGATATATTCGGCGCAGTTGCCCTTGCTGAACTTGCCTTTTATTTGAGCAGGAAATATAAATATTATGAGTTTCTTAAGAAAGTTTTTGTAAAAATAAATTGTAAGATACGCAAAATATTGATAGAATATTGATAAATTTATTCTATAATTATCCAGAGGATAATTTAGAAAAGAGGGAAATGCGTGGAATTTTTAAAGAAAAACAAAAAAAACATACTTCAGATCCTGTTTCTTTTTGCTCTTTTGGGGTTTACCTTTTATGAATTGTTTAAAGGACAGGAACTGAGTGCCATATGGGAAACCATTAAAATGGCGAAAAAAGGGTATATCTGGTTTGGTATTGCCCTGGTAATTGTATTTGTCTGCAGCGAATCGGTAATCATACACTATATGATGAATTCACTGAATAAGAAGATCCCATTGCGAAACTGTATAAAATATAGTTTTATCGGATTCTTCTTCAGCTGCAT
>UQCR01000012.1 GCA_900539655.1 uncultured Robinsoniella sp. | reverse complement strand
TCTTCCGATCTGGTGGATAAGTACTATAAAAAGGACTGCAGCCTGAAGATGGAATGCAGAGTCCTGGATTCTCAGGGTGATCCTGTATGGACTGAGAGCTCTGTCTTTCTCCTTACGGATGCCGGTCAGGACGAAGTCAGGGCGATGATCCTGATCAGAAATATTGACAAAGAAAAAAGAAGAAGCCTGGAACTGGAAAACCGTTCTCAGATTGATCCTCTCACAGGACTGCTGAACCGGGGAACGGTTATTGAGGAAGTATCCATGCTTCTGGAACACAGTCCGTTGTCCAGCAGGCACATCTTCATTATGGTGGATATTGATTTTTTTAAGTCTTTGAACGATCAGATGGGACATCAGTTTGGAGACCGGGTCTTAAGAGAAATATCTAATATATTAAAAACTTCCGTCCGTATCAATGATATTGTGGGGCGTCTGGGTGGAGACGAATTCGTAATGTGTTTAAGGGATATTCCGTTAAATACCCTTCTGGAACAGAAGCTGGGAAGTATCATTGCGCAGCTTTCACGGCATTATGAAGAGGATATCTGTGTGTCCGGCAGTATGGGAGTGGCTGTGTATCCAAAGGATGGAACCAGTTTTGACGAGCTCTATATGCGCGCCGATGCTGCGCTTTATACCGCCAAGGAGCTTGGGCGCAATCAGTTTGTATTTTATCAGCAGGGAATGGAGCAGAAAAAAAGAGACCGGAACAGGTGCAAAGAGGAAGCGCAACCCGCAGCAGGCATGGAATCATCTGGACAGGAATATAAAGGTGCGGATTATAAAATAACGGATAATGAAGAGTACCGGACTGAGTTTGGCATGCCAAAGCACCTGGATGAAAAGGATCTAATTAACCATTATTTAAATTCACTCTACCGTATATTTAGTGACATTGCAGTGATGAATGTTACAAAAAATTACTACAGGCGAATGCTGAATGAGAGCGAAGGCAAAGAGCAGAAATGGGAGATTGGGAATCTGACAGAAGAACTGGATGCCATAGCCAGAAACAGGATCTGCAGCGAAGATGGGGTGCGCTTTAAACAGTTTACCAACTGGGAGCTGGTGAGAAAAGCAATACAGGAGGGGAATTCTTCTGTTTACGGGGAATTTCGTACAGGCGTAAATGCTGAAAATTATAAAGCTGAAAATTATAAATGGGAAAGCTTTTCACTGGTTCGCATGGACAACGATAATGGGGATGAGGTGTATCTTTGTCTGATACAGGATATACATGCCAGAAAAGTCCGAGAGGAAGAGAACCGGACACTTCAGATACAGCTGCGCAGACAGATTGAGGATGAATGCTACCGCAGGATTATGGAATTATCCGGGACAATATTACTGGAATATGACAGAGAGAATGACAGTTACTACGCATCACCGCCGGCAAAACAATTTACATTTATCAAAAATGTTGGAGTTAACGGTAATCAGCGTTTTATCACTCAGGATGATGTTCACCCCAATGACTGGCAGGAGGCAAGGGGGATCTCCAGAAAAGTGATGGGCGGAGCAATGAATGCAGGTGCTACGGTGCGGTTGAAAAAAACAGACGGACAGTTTATGTGGTGCCATATAGTTCTAACGGTTTTAAGGTCAGAAGACGGTTCTATCATCCGCTCTCTGTTTACTATTACGGATGTGGATGAAGCTACCAGAAACAGGAGGGAATTAGAATACAGGGCAGAGTATGATGATTTGACAGGCTGTTCTAATTTCAGTAGATTTAAGATAGAGGCAAGAAAAATTCTGGAAAACAGAAATGAAAAGAAATATGCGTTGTGGTATTGTGATCTTCGGAATTTCAAGTTGGTGAACAATGTCTATGGCTACGATTTCGGGGACCAGGTACTGCAGTATTGGGCAAAGATCAGCAGCCGTGAACAGCGTGAGGGAGAAATATTCGCCAGGGTGTCAGCAGATCACTTTGTATCCCTGCTATGGTATGACAGCATCGAAGAGCTGGAACAGCGGTTTCAGAAAAATGCGGGTCTGCTGGCTAAGTTTAAAGGTCTGGCGGGGAAAAAGCTGCGGCTGGAAATGGTGGCGGGTATCTATCTCGTGGAAATCCATGGAAAAAGAAATGGGATTGAGGATATGATAGATTGTGCCAACCTTGCACAAAAAAGTGTGAAGGTATTGGAGGGCAGCAGGTATGCAGTCTATACAGAAGATATGCGCCGGCAGATTTTATCGGAAAAAGAGATGGAGGCTGCCATGTACAAGGCGTTGGAGAATCGGGAGTTCTGCGCTTATTTCCAGCCGATTGCTGAGATTCAGGATGGTATCCGGGTAACCGGGGCAGAGACTCTGGCAAGATGGATACGTCCAGGCTATGGTGTGGTTCCTCCTAACCGCTTCATCCCGCTGTTCGAAAAGAATGGGTTTATCATTGACCTGGACAGCTATATGTTCGAGGAAGCCTGCCGTTTTCTGCGCAAGTGGCTGGATGAGGGCCGGGAGCCTATTAAAATATCCGTCAATGTCTCCAGAATCAGTGTATTTCAGCGGGACTTTTCCAAACATTACATCCGGTTAAAGGAAAAGTATAATATACCAAACGGCCTGTTGGAATTGGAATGTACGGAATCTGTGCTGGTGGAGAACGCAGAGTTGCTGGAGATGGTTATGCGTACCATGCGCGTAAGCGGATTTTTCTTCTCTATGGATGACTTTGGTTCCGGATATTCGTCCCTGAACCTGCTAAAAGATATTACTGTGGATATCCTAAAGCTGGATATGATGTTCTTCCGCAATGAAAATCTTAAGGAGCCCAGGCATCAGACCATAATATCCAGTATTATCTCCATGGCTAGGGCATTGAATATGAAGGTTGTGGCGGAAGGTGTGGAGACAGAGGAGCAATTGCAGCTGCTGAGAAAATTCGGATGCGATTATATCCAGGGATATCTCATAAGCCGGCCAATACCGGAGCAAGAATTCGAAGATCAGTTTTAATCAGTAAATAAAAATGGGATCGCTGCAGAATCAGATTCCTGCCAGATGTAATAGCTCTGGTATGGAAATGATTCTGCAGCGATCTCATTTTATTGGGAAAATGAACAATTTCTCAGATCAGGCTGGTTTTTCTTAAACTTATTGTCCAGGAAGATTTGAAAATGTTCAGCAGTGCCGATTGTAAAGTTATTTTTCCCCAGAGCCAGATATTTGTCGCCGTGTTCCAGAAAATAATAGTTATGGATCAATGTCCAGCTTTTAATGCCGGACCAGTCCACCACCGTCGTTTCTTCGGGAGCGATCTGGGTGAGTGCACTTGGGGTAATCTGAAAGGTCATCTTTTTCCCACAGAGACAATCTTGTTTGGACTTACGAAGATTCCTTACAAAGGATCTCTTAAAAAAGTCTCTGGCATAATAAATTAAGATAATACCAAGAACCAGCGTACCCATACCTGCCGCACCCAGGCCCCAGCTCCGCAGACGAGGTGCCTGGCTTAATGCCAGAACACTCACCAGCAGGAAACCAATGCCCCAGAGCTGGTAACGTTTCACTGCCTTGTAAGCGGGAGTATAATGTTCCAACAGGGTTTCATAATATAAGGTTTCGAATTCATCATCATAGGATGTTTCATTCTGAAATAAAAGTTCCAATTTACACACCTCCTTTTGGGCATATCTGAAAAATCATGCCTGCTGCAGGTTGTTTTCCAGATATGCTTTGATTGTTTATTATATACCAAAAATGTGATTATTATATGAAAAATCGGTGAGAAGAATATATAACATTACAAGGTAAATATGTAAAGTTCATTGGGGCAGCCGCTTAGGTTTTCCTTTTATTGCTAGTTTAAATAAATGGCAGACTCTGCTATAATATGTAAAAACAGAACAAATGTTCGGAAATTGTAAGGAGGACTAATTATGGCGTTTGGCACGGGGATGAATATGAATGCACCGGATGCAGGAAGAATAAGAGGCAGGCAGATAGAAATAGCCTGCTACTGCTGGTTTACCAGAACGGGGATCAGTATACCCAGATTAGTGAAATACCAGGATGAAGAAGGAGAAATACATACGATTGGCAGCATTCGTGTACTATGTTCGGAACAGAAGAATTTTGCGGGCGTTTCATCCATGGAGTATCAATGTGAAATGGAGGTAGAGGGAATACAGAAAGGTGTGAAGCTGATCTTTTTTCAGGAGAAGAATAAGTGGGTTATGGTTTATGGGAATGAGTGAGAATATATATTGGAAAAGCGGTAAGAAAAATGTCGGATGGCAGAGCGGTGTGTATTGCTAATCCAGAAGGTCTATGCTATACTTCCTATTAGAAAATATCAGGTCTAAAAGAGGACTTTTCAGATTATCATAATATTAATCGGCATATATTCCAGTATCGAACATTATGCCAGTTGAATAAGTCGTAAAATCTTGAGTTGAAAGGAAGCCGCAGAAAATGATCTATAATAATGTATTGGAAGCAATCGGGCATACACCCATGGTTCGATTAAACAAGCTGTCCCAGCCGGACAGCGCTGAGATTCTGGTGAAATACGAAGGTGTAAACATCGGAGGCTCCGTTAAAACCAGAACTGCGTATAACATGATTGCTGAGGCAGAGAAAAAAGGAAAGCTGCATAAGAATTCAGTAATTGTTGAACCCACCAGTGGAAACCAGGGGATTGGACTGGCGTTAGTTGGGGCTGTAAAAGGATATAAGGTAAAAATAGTGATGCCCGATTCTGTGAGTGAAGAGCGCAGAAAACTGGTGACCCAGTATGGGGCGGAAGTAATACTGGTACATGATGAGGGAGACATCGGGGCCTGTATCGAAGAGTGCCTCCAGACGGCGCTTCGTATTGGAGCAGAAGATCCCAATGCCTATATTCCCCAGCAATTTGTGAATCCGGATAATCCTTTGGTGCATAAATACCATACAGGTGTGGAAATACTGGAACAGGTAGAAGGGCCAATCCATGGCTTCTGTTCCGGTGTGGGGACGGGAGGTACCCTTTCGGGTATAGGAGAAGTATTAAAACGGCAGAACCCGGATATCGTAATCTGGGCGGTAGAGCCGGAACATGCAGCAATTTTATCAGGCGGAAGCATCGGGACACACTTGCAGATGGGAATTGGCGACGGGCTGATTCCGGAAAATCTGAATATGGATATCTATGAGGATATCTGCATTGTAACGGATGAAGAAGCACTGGATGTATCAAAACGCCTTGCCAGAGAAGAAGGGCTGTTATGCGGAATTTCAAGCGGGTCCAATGTAGCGGCGGCTATGCGCCTTGCTAAAAAACTGGGACCGGGAAAAAGAGTAGTTACCATACTTCCGGACACGGGAGAACGCTATTACAGCACAGAATTATTTGAAGATGATAAAAACAGTCCGTTCTGATAAGCTTCTGATAACTTTTGCGGAGAATGCCTTGTAAAATAGTAGAAACCTATGCTATAATGTCAGCAATTACGACAGATTATGCTGTCAGGTGTGGGTATACTAATAATTTTGTAATGAGGCAGTTTCTGCCTGCAGAAAGGATTTACATTCGAAGATGAATAGACAAGAGTTTTTGAATACTTTGCGTTCACAGTTATCGGGAGCAATCAGTTCACGGGAAGTGGAAGAGAATATCCGGTATTATGATGAATATATCAGAGATGCAGTGGAGAACGGAAAATCAGAGTCCCAGATTTTAAATGAGATCGGAAGTCCGTTTTTGATTGCAAGAACAATTATTGAAACCAGCAATAAAGCCAATGGAGCAGGCTATCAGAGTCAGGGGCAGGGATCTTCTTATCAGCAGGATGAGAATGATAACAGGCGCCCGGAAAGCAGTTTCCGTTCTTTTAATCTTCAGACAGGGGTACCAAAGTGGCTGATTATTACAGGAGTCGTTGTCATACTTGTAGTCATACTCAGTATTCTGGGTTCCGCAATTGCGATTCTCTCCAGATTTTTCATTCCTATTGTAGTAATCGTGCTTGTTATAGCACTGGTTAAGGGCAGGGGCCGCCGATGAAGATATCTACGAAAGGCATATATGCCTTAGAAATAGCGGTGGATCTGGCGATACATTCTGATGCAGAGCATTTGGAAAGTATTAAGAATATTGCCGGCAGGAGAAATCTTTCAGAAAAATATCTGGAGCGCATCATCAGTATGCTGAAAAAAGCAGACCTGGTAAGCAGTACCCGAGGTGCAAGAGGCGGATATTGCCTGGCGAAACCGGCAGGTGAAATTATGGTCTATGATATCCTGACTGCCGTGGAAGGGAACCTGGCACCTGTGGAATGCCTGATTAAGTCAACTGATTGTGGAATAGAATGTAATAAATGTCCCACCAGGCGTGTCTGGAACCAAATGTGGGAGCTGATTAAGGATGCCGCAAAAGAGACCAGGCTGGAAGATCTGCTGAAAAGAGCAAATTAACGGGTACAGATTCTGTTGTTTCATCCAGGGATGAATTTCCTGGTTATCATTGGTAGTTAGATAATACGATTAGAGCTGCAGGATATGATGCAGCTCTATTTTTTTCCTTTTTTTAAAATTAGGTATTGACATTTACATTATTATCCTGTATAACATAAATATATTATTTAATATATCGGTTTGGTAGGAAATAAATAAGAAAAGGTGATGAAATGAAAATCTCAACAAAAGGGAGATATGGCCTGCGGGCACTGGTTGATTTAGCATCGCATTCTACAAGTGAAGCGGTATCGCTGGCAAGTGTAGCCAACAGGCAGAAAATATCCGTGAATTATCTGGAACAGGTTTTTGCAACACTTAGAAAAGCCGGATTAGTAAAAAGCATCAAAGGGCCTCAGGGCGGATATATGCTTGCTGTAAAGCCGGAAGAAATGCAGGTGTCTGATATTTTGACAGCGCTGGAGGGTAAGTTCAGCATTATAGACGAAGTGGCGCCGGAAGAACAGCAGGACAAAGTGCAAAAGGCGATTAACGAACTGGTATGGGAAAAGATCAACCGGCAGGTTAACCACTATCTGGAAAGCACAACGCTGGCTGATTTGGTAGAAGAATATCAGAAATTAAATGGGGAAGAAGAATATATGTACTATATTTAATAAATATAGGATGCGTATTATTCTTTCAAAGATAATTCCTACTTAGTTAATAATATTAATTGGAATACTAAGTGCTTCAGAAGCACAGTATGAAAATAAAGTGGTGATAACCACGTGCTGCAGCATATAAGCAGCTGCATAACTCGTTAGACAATGAGAATATAGTGAAAAGTGAGGAGAAATATTATGAGTGAAAAGAGAGAATTAAAGTTTGAGACCCTTCAATTACATGTAGGACAGGAAAACCCGGATCCGGTGACGGATGCAAGAGCAGTACCAATCTATCAGACATCTTCTTATGTTTTCAAAAACTGCGCACATGCCGCAGCACGATTTAACCTTACAGATTCAGGAAATATCTATGGAAGGCTTACGAACACCACACAAGACATTTTTGAACAGCGTATAGCAGCGCTGGAAGGAGGCGTGGCAGCACTTGCAGTCGCTTCCGGAGCAGCAGCCATTACATATACATTTCAGAATCTGGCACATGCAGGCGATCACATCGTAGCAGCCAAGACAATATACGGCGGAACTTATAACCTTTTGGAGCATACTCTTCCGGAATACGGAATCACTGCAACATTTGTAGACCCTGATGTAGAAGGCAGCTTCGAAGCGGCGATTCAGGAAAATACGAAAGCAGTATTTATAGAGACAATCGGCAATCCCAATGCAAGCCTTATAGATATTGAAAAGGTAGCAGCAATTGCCCACGCGCATAAAATACCATTGGTGGTTGACAGTACATTTGCAACACCTTATTTGGTACGCCCCATTGATCTGGGAGCAGATATCGTGGTACATTCTGCGACAAAGTTTATTGGTGGACATGGAACAACAATCGGAGGAGTGATTGTTGACAGCGGAAAATTTGACTGGGAAGCATCCGGAAAGTTCCCGTCACTTACCGAACCAAATCCAAGTTACCATGGGGTAAGCTTTACGAAAGTAGTTGGTCCGGCAGCATTTGTAACCAAGATCCGTGCAATTTTACTGCGTGACACAGGAGCCACACTTTCCCCGATACATGCATTTATCTTTTTACAGGGATTGGAGACCTTGTCACTGCGTGTAGAACGTCATGTGGAAAATGCCCTGAAGGTGGTAGATTATTTAAGCAAACATCCTCAGGTAGAAAAAGTAAATCATCCGGCGCTTTCCGACAGCCCTTACCATGAGCTGTACCAGCGTTACTTCCCTAAGGGAGGGGCTTCGATCTTTACCTTTGAAATCAAGGGCGGATCCGCACAAGCACAGGAATTTATAGATCATCTGGAAATTTTCTCTTTACTTGCCAATGTAGCGGATGTAAAATCATTAGTAATACATCCTGCAAGCACCACACATTCCCAGATGACAGAAGAAGAGCTTGCAGGCTCAGGCATCAAACCAAATACAATCCGGTTATCCATCGGTACGGAACACATTGATGATATTATTTATGATTTAGATCAGGCATTTCAGGCAATTGCCAAGTAAGGGAAAGTGGGAAGCCTGACGCATTTAAGAAAGGATGTTAAAAATGGCTAATATATATGGAAGTATTACAGAATTGGTAGGAAAAACTCCCCTTGTGGAATTAAAAAATATTGAAAGTGCTTTTGGGCTTGCAGCAAAGGTAGTTGTGAAATTAGAATATTTCAATCCGGCGGGAAGTGTAAAGGACAGAGTGGCAAAAGCCATGGTAGAAGATGCGGAAAGCAAAGGGCTTTTAAAGCCGGGGTCTACGATTATCGAGCCAACCAGTGGAAATACCGGCATCGGGCTTGCAAGTGTAGCAGCGGCAAAAGGCTATAAAGCGATTTTTACCATGCCGGAGACTATGAGCATTGAGCGAAGAAAGTTACTGCTGGGGTATGGTGCAGAAATTGTTCTGACGGAAGGTTCCAAGGGAATGAAGGGTGCAATTGCAAAAGCAGAAGAACTTGCAAAAGAAACTCCGGGTGCTTTTATTCCGGGACAGTTTGAAAATGCCGCCAATCCGGCAATTCATGCCGCTACAACGGGGCCTGAGATTTGGGCAGACACGGATGGGGAAGTCGATGTATTTATTGCAGGTGTTGGAACTGGTGGTACCTTAAGCGGAACCGGTGTATTCTTAAAATCCAAAAAACCGGAAGTAAAAGTAATTGCCGTAGAGCCTGCTGCATCCCCAGTTTTATCGAAAGGAACCGGCGGACCTCATAAAATCCAGGGTATTGGAGCAGGATTTGTTCCCAAGAACCTGAATCAGAATGTCTATGATGAAATTGTTACGGTAGAAAATGCAGAAGCATTTGAAGCTGCAAAGCTGATCGCCAAAAAAGAAGGGATTCTTGTTGGAATTTCATCCGGAGCGGCACTTCATACAGCAATTGAATTTGCCAAAAAGCCGGAGAATGCAGGGAAAACCATCGTTGCCCTCCTGCCGGATACCGGAGAGCGTTATCTCTCAACTGAATTATTTGAATCATAAAGATTAGAGTGTGTTTAAATCGCTCTGTGCGCCGGTCTTTTGACTGGCGCTTTCTTAATGGAAACAATTTTAAAAAGCTTTTAATTGCAATTTCATTTTATTTTAATAACAGCTTTCTTTTATGGGAAAAATATTGTAGAATGTAAGCAAATATTGGTAAGAATGCAATGGAAAATAAAAAGAGTAGGAATTGCAAAAATGGAGCAGATTACAGATTATAAATTATTACTGGATACGGCGGTGCTGGCAGGACAGATTATGTTGCGAAACGGTGCTGAAATTTACAGGGTGGAAGATACCATACACCGTATCTTAAAAGTATCCAGCTTAAAGACCACAGAAGCTTACGTAACCACAACCGGCATGATCGTTACACTGGATGATCCCCAGATCGATTCACTGACTGTTATCAGAAGAATTGCGGACCGGGAGACGAACCTCAATAAAATTACGCTGGTAAATACCATTTCCAGAAGATTTTGTGCCGGGGAAATTACTCTGAAAGAGGCGTTTCATGATTTAAAACACCTGGAATCCCGGGAATATTCACAAAGAGTGCTGGATATTTCTACGATTATAGTAGCATCAGCCTTTGCGATTTTACTGGGCGGGACGGCAATGGATGCCTTGGGGGCAGCAATTGACGGTGCACTGCTGGTACTGGTGCTGAAGCTGGGAATTAAAATTGGCTTTAATCCATTTTTTAAGGATGTAGCGGCATCTGCCGTAATCGCGGTGGGAGCTATCCTTTTATCCAGGATACCCTTTACCGTTATGAATATGGACATGATCATCATAGGTACCATCATGCCTCTGGTACCCGGAGCAGCTATCACCAATGCTATCAGGGATACGCTGCAGGGAGACTATGTGGCAGGAGGGGCAAAAGCCCTTGAGGCATTCGTAAAGGCAGTTGCAATTGTAATTGGAGTTGCATTTGGTATGCTTATTATGGGAGGTGTGAAGGCATGATTGTACAGGTAGTGGGCGCATTTATTGCGATATTGGCATTTTCAACGGTGATCCAGGTGCCGAAAAAATATCTGGTATACTGCGGTCTGATCGGTGCAGCAGGATGGCTTGTGTATCTGCTGAATGCAGACAGCAAGGGAATTGTAATGGCAAACTTTCTGGCGGCACTTGTAATTGCGCTGATTTCCCATGTGTTTGCCAGAATATTCAAAGCTCCGGTAACGGTATTTTTAATACCGGGAATTCTGGTTATTGTACCGGGAGCAGGCATGTACCGGACGGTTTACCAGATCTTTTTGGGGGAACAGCAAAAGGCTATGAATTCCCTGCTTCAGACAATTGAGATCGCGGGAATGATTGCACTTGCTGTATTTATCATGGACTCTGTGTTTGATATGATACGCAATAAGAAGTGGAAAAAAATTAAGGCGGAATAGAAGGTTTTTGAAAATTCCTTCCTATATTTAGACAGTGAAAGACCCAAGCAGGGGAGCTACTTGGGTCTTTCGAGGGGAGTATAAATAATTAATAAGGGGTTTGTAAAAAAAATTTTTTGAAGGGTAAATTCTTTTTACATCTCAAATTATAATATAGATTGGAAAAAAATGCAATACATATTTTTTACTATTTTTGAGATAATAAATTTTGTAATAAAAATATTTATTATTCAGGAGGGAATGAAACTATGGCAAAGAATATGAATTCTAAAAACCAGACTCAAAATAGTACTAACAACTATGAATCTAGCGTAGAATCAAAGAACAAAGCAAGTAATAAAGCAAGCAATTCCTATAAGAATGCAAGCGAAAAAAACAGCGCTTACAACAGTACTAATGAATCCGAGAATTCCTATAACTCTTACAAGAACAGCAACAATTCTTATAAGAACGCTACAAGCAACAATACTTCCAAAAATGCAAGCCGCAATGCTTCTTCAGACTGTTACCACGAATCTGATGAATCCAGCGATTGCAACTACTAAAACCACTTAACGGCATCAGGCAGGGACAGCAAGTAAAATAAGATGGTTTTAAAAAGAGATGGAGTCTTGGCCACAATAGGCCGGGGCTCTGTTTTTTTGCACACATTTCCAAATTCCTGCATATATTATGTCAGGAAGGAGTGTATGTATTTATGAATTTTGAGATGATTGCACCGAAACAGCTTGATACGTACGTCAGGGATAAAAGCGCATTTATTATAGATCTTCGAACACCGGACGAATTCGTAGAACGTCATATTAAAGGAGCTGTTAATATCCCTTATGAAAATTTGGGCAATTGTTATACACTGCCCCAGGATATGATGATTATCGTATATTGTGAACGTGGTTCTATCAGTATGGCTGCAGCCAGGGAACTTGCGGAAAAAGGTTATCATGTAAAGACTATGATTGGTGGAATCCACGCATACCGTGGAAGATACCTGGAATCCTATCGCCATACTTTGTAGTCTGCATTTTGAAGATATTAAGGAAGTAAAAATATTGACAGGGGCAGACACTGGCATTAATATAGGAGATAGATGAAAAGAATGGAGGAAATGCAAATGAAACTTATGTTTGCGTCAGATATACACGGTTCATCTTTTTTCTGTAAAAAGATGTTAGAGGCATTCAGATTAGAAGAGGCAGGACGCCTGGTGCTTCTGGGAGATATTCTTTATCATGGCCCAAGAAATGATCTGCCAAAGGAATATGCTCCCAAAGAGGTCATCGCCATGCTGAATCCTTTGAAAAATAAGATTTATGCAGTAAGAGGCAATTGTGAGGCAGAAGTGGATCAGATGGTATTGGAATTCCCTGTAATGGCAGATTACTGTATAATTATGGAGGGGGATAAGACGATTTATGCCAGCCATGGCCATGTCTTTCACAAAGACAATCTGCCTCCTTTGGCAGAAGGAGATATTTTTATTCATGGACATACCCATGTACCTGTAGCTGAAAAATATCCGCATTATACTTTGTTAAATCCGGGTTCCGTGTCATTGCCAAAAGGCGGGAATGTACCAACATATGGAATATTGGAAAATGGTATATTTATAATTAAAGATTTCGATGGAAATACCGTAAAACAACTGGCATTATAAGATACCTGCAAATGCAGACAGATAGGAGAAAAAATGAAACAGATTGAATTGATAGCACCCTGCCATTTTGGGCTGGAAGCCGTTTTGAAACGGGAAATTATAGACCTTGGATATGAAGTGAGCCAGGTAGAAGATGGACGGGTTACTTTTATCGGAGATATGGAAGCAGTAAGCTATGCCAATGTATTTTTGCGGTCGGCAGAGCGTATACTGCTAAAGGTTGGAAAGGTACATGCAGAAACTTTTGATGAATTATTTGAACGGACAAAGGAGCTGCCCTGGGAAAACTTTATCCCGAAAGACGGTAAATTCTGGGTAACAAAAGCAACATCAATAAAGAGCCAGCTTTTTAGTCCTACTGACATACAGTCGATTATGAAAAAGGCCATGGTTGAGCGATTAAAGGGTGTATATGGCATACAGTGGTTTGAGGAAACGGGTCCGGCTTATCCGGTTCGTGTATTTTTTATGAAAGATGAAGCAACAATCGGAATCGATTCCTCCGGAGTTTCCCTTCACAAGAGAGGGTACCGCCAGCTTACCAGCAAGGCGCCCATTACAGAGACACTGGCGGCAGCGCTGATTATGCTGACCCCCTGGAACAAGAGCAGGATACTGGTCGATCCATTTTGCGGCAGCGGTACGTTTCCTATAGAAGCGGCATTGATGGCGGCAAACATTGCGCCTGGAATGAACCGTTCTTTCCTGTCGGAAGACTGGGACAACCTGATCGCGAAGAAACACTGGTACAATGCCATGGATGAAGCCAGAGAGAATGTAAATGACAAGATCGAGGTGGATATTCAGGGATATGATCTGGATGGGGATGTGATTAAATCGGCGAGAGAAAATGCGAAGCTGGCTGGAGTAGACCATCTGATCCATTTTCAGCAGAGAAGCATATCCCAACTGAGGCACCCGAAAAAGTATGGTTTTGTAATTACCAACCCTCCATATGGAGAGCGTATAGAGGATAAAGAGAATCTGCCGGGGCTGTATCGGGAAATTGGAGAAAGTTTTAAACGGCTGGATTCCTGGTCCGAATATCTGATAACCTCCTATGAAGAAGCTGAAAAGTATATCGGGAAAAAGGCAGATAAGAACAGAAAGATCTATAATGGAATGATAAAGACTTATTATTATCAATTCCTGGGTCCAAGACCGCCTAAGATTAAAAAATAAGGGGTAGACATTGATTAAAAAAATTCAGACATTCATTGGTATTCTAATCGTAGTGTTGATTGGATATGGAGCGTTTCAATATATGGAGCCGGAAATACGAGGGCTGTTGGACGGCAATAAACAGCAGGAGTACAGTGAGTCGGACAAAGGTTCTGGCAGCCCTGATTCCGGTTCGGAATATAATACGGAGCGGTCAGACACGGATATAATGGCAAAGCTTCCAAAGTCCTATGACAGCCGAAATGAGGCAAGAGCGCCTGTTATTAAAAATCAGGGGGAACTTGGAACCTGCTGGGCGGTAGCCACGTCCTCTGCGCTGGAAGCGTCACTGCTTCCCCGGGAACATCTGATATTTTCAGCCGACCATATATCCCTTCGTAATTATTTTGCAAAAAATCAGAACGACGGCGGTGATTATACCATGGCAATGGCATATCTGGCAGGGTGGCAGGGACCGGTACTGGAAAAAGATGACCCATACGGCGATGGCGTTTCACCGGAAGGCCTGGCTCCCGTGAAGCATGTCCAGGAGATTCAGATGATTAAGGATAAAGACTATGAAGCGGTAAAACGGGCGGTATATGACCACGGTGCAGTCCAGTCATCCCTTTACATGGATCTCCAGAATACCGTGAGTTCATCGGTGTTTTTTAATAAGATTAACAGCACATACTGTTATGTGGGCAATGCCCGTTCCAATCATGATATATTGATTATTGGCTGGGATGACAGCTATCCGGCTGCTAAATTTAATGCAGATATTAAGAAAGACGGGGCGTTTATCTGTCAGAACAGCTGGGGACCCGACTTTGGGGAAGACGGCATATTTTACGTATCTTACGAAGATGCCAATCTTGGGAATAATTGTGTTACTTATTCGAAGATTGAGAATACCGGGAACTATGATGATATTTATCAGACGGACCTGTGCGGCTGGGTTGGGCAGATCGGTTACGGCTCTGACACCTGTTATTTTGCCAATGTATACGAAGCCAGGCGGGATGAAATGGTGAGTGCTGTAGGGTTTTATGCTACCGGGAAAGACACGGAGTATGAAATACATATCATTGATACCTTTGACAGTCCCTCATCGCTGATATCCTGGAGGGCGGATCAAACAGGAAAATTTGGCAACGGCGGATATTACACCGTTGATTTAAAGGAGCCGGTAAAGGTGACAAAGGGGCAGCGGTTTGCAGTTATGGTGAAAATTAAATCACCTGGACTTCAGTATCCTGTTGCAACGGAATATCAGGCGGATGAGGCTACAAAGAATGTGGATATATCCGATGGGGAAGGGTATATCAGCATGAATGGATTAGCCTGGACCAGAACGGAAACGGAGCATTCCTGCAATGTCTGTCTCAAGGTGTATACAAGAGGGGAATAGAGTTAGTGCCTCTGGTTTACAGAAGTATTCCCTGTGTGTTATAATTTTGATAAAATTTACGGAAAGAAAAGGGTGGAACAGTGAGTAAGAGAATTATTTTTGCAACTGGAAATCAGGGGAAAATGAAAGAAATAAAAATGATACTGGCAGACCTGGATGTAGAAGTATTATCGCTGAAAGAAGCTGGTATTGAGGCGGATATTGTTGAAGACGGAAAGACATTTGAAGAGAATGCTGTAATTAAGGCAAAGACAATTATGGAAATGACAGGTGATATTGTACTGGCAGATGATTCCGGGTTGGAAATTGATTACCTGAATAAAGAGCCGGGGATTTATTCTGCCAGATATATGGGAGAAGATACGTCCTATGATATTAAAAACAATAATCTCATCGGACGACTGAATGGTGTGCCGGATGAAGAGAGAACCGCACGTTTTGTATGCGTGATTGCAGCGGCTTTTCCAAACGGCGATATACTGACTACCGCAGGAACTATTGAGGGCATCATTGGTTATGAAATAAAAGGAAGCAATGGATTCGGGTATGATCCCATTTTTTACCTCCCCCAGTATCAGTGCACCACAGCAGAGCTGGATATGGAGTTGAAAAATGAATTGAGCCACAGAGGAAAAGCGCTTCGGGCTATGAAAGAACAGTTAAAAAATAAATTTTAGAGGAGACTGGTGCCAGATGAAGATCCTGATTGTAAGTGATACGCATCGCAGAGATGCCAATTTAAAAGAGGTCTTATTAAAAGTTAGCCCCATCGACAAATTAATCCATCTGGGTGATTCAGAGGGCAGTGAGGACTATATCAGGCAGATTGCTAACTGCCCGGTACATATTGTAAGCGGAAATAATGACTTTTTCAGTGATTTACCCCGTGAAGAAGAACTGCAGCTAGGTAAGTATAAAGTGCTGCTCACACATGGACACTATTATTATGTGTCCCTGGATACGCGTTCCATCAGAGAAGAGGCAAAAGCCAGAGGATTTGACATCGTAATGTTCGGACACACTCACAGACCGGTATTAGAGATACAGGAAGACATCATAGCATTAAATCCCGGCAGTTTATCCTATCCCAGACAGGATGGGAGAAAACCAAGCTACATTATCATGGAAATTGACAATAAGGGAGAAGCACATTTTACAATAAATTATTTAGGGTGAAGAGCGCGATTTGACCAATTTGAAGAAATAAATCCAAAAAATAAATTGGCGAAAAAGCCCGAAAATTCAGCACTTTCGGGCTTTTTCAAAAAAATAAAAAAATATTTGAAAAAAGTTGTTGACATTTGGGGTGAGCTATAATATAATATGTCTTGCGTCAGGGAACAGACGAAACAACAAAAACAAACAAGACACCATCGGGGTGTGGCTCAGCTTGGCTAGAGCGCCTGGTTTGGGACCAGGAGGTCGCAGGTTCGAATCCTGTCACCCCGACTTGTTCCTAAAATAACGCAAATATGCGGGTGTAGTTCAATGGTAGAACACTAGCCTTCCAAGCTAGATACGTGGGTTCGATTCCCATCACCCGCTGTTTGAGTCTGTAGCTCAGTTGGATAGAGCAACGGCCTTCTAAGCCGTGGGTCGGGGGTTCGAATCCCTCCAAGCACGCTTCACTAAAATTAAATAGTGAAAAAGACTGTAAGTCGTAATTATGGTGGGTATAGCGCAGTTGGTTAGCGCGCCAGATTGTGGCTCTGGAGGCCAAGGGTTCGAATCCCTTTATCCACCCTAACCACATATTGGGCTATCGCCAAGCGGTAAGGCACAGCACTTTGACTGCTGCATTCGTTGGTTCAAATCCAACTAGCCCAGTTTGGCGAAAGCCGTAAGAAATAATTACGTACAATATGGTTAAAATTAAATACGGGATATTAGCTCAGTTGGTAGAGCACTTGACTTTTAATCAAGTTGTCCGGGGTTCGAATCCCCGATGTCTCATGCCTTTAAAATAGCAGAAAAGCCTTTGGATATAGGCGTTTCCGCTATTTTTGTTTATGTACAAACCGACATGTTTGACACATTAAGCAGTCGTCAAAAATCAGCTTAAATTGTTGTAACAATCTACTTGCATACATAAACTACACAAAAAAGTAACCGCCCCAGCAAATGAACGGTTACTTTAAATAAAAGTAATTATTGATTAGGGCTGACCGTCTATCAGCAGCACCTTTTATAGTATTATATTAGTAAATAAACCTTAATCTGTCAATGGATATAGTTTAAACTTTCACGCTTGGTTTTCTCAGTATGTTGGTACCTCTTTTCTTTTCGTACACAACCTACTGATACAAAGCGTATTCCTCAACAAAACCCCAATTTAATTTTTTTAGTTCACTCGCTGTAGGGACCTTTCATCCGGGACAAATATTCCACCGACTGTGACATACTTTGGCAGAACGCAATTTGTCAATGATACAGGATTTCCGAATACAGATAAATAACCTCAATCGGTGATTCAGGGTTTTCGATCCGGTAAAATAACTGGTTGATCAGCCGCTTTCCCAGGGCAGAAGTATTAATGTTTACGGTAGTGAGGAAATCCTTCATATCAATATAATCGGAAATGTTGTCATACCCTGTCACGATTACTTCTTCTGGTACGCGGATGCCCATGAGCATTAGTTCCTGGTACACAACGTGGGCTACGAAGTCGCTGACACATACAAAGGCATCCGGCAGCTTTCTAAGACCGGTTAAATAACTATGAATTTCTTCTACGTAAGTTTCAATTCCGATGGTACCTGTTTTACAATAAGCCGGGTCGATATGGGATGCATGTTTGGCTACGGAAGCGGTGTAGCCTTCATAACGCAGTTTATTGGTCAGTGCATAGTTGATATCTCCGATAAACCCGATCTTTTGGCGTCCGGAGGCAAAGAGATAGTCTGTAATTTTTTCTACAGAGCTTTTTCCTTCCAGCAGAAGCATGTCTCCGGTCAGCGTATCCAGAGAAAAGTTGGTTACGGCATCCAGGAATACCTTCGGAATAGGAAGTCTGTTCAATATGGACAAAAGCTTTGCGTCATACACATTGAGAACGATAATCCCCTGTACCTGTCCGGAAGTAAGGGGCGGGGGCAAAATATAATCAACCGGGATTTCTGTAGGTATATAGGTGTACATCAGGCTGCATCCGGCCTTTGTGACTTCTTTTGCGATTTCGTGAATGATATTGCTCCAGAACACGGAGGAATCGGGTCTGGATACCACAACAGATATGGTGGAGCTGTCATTGACTGTGTTGGATTTCAAAGCCAGGTGATTCTGTACCCCATTATTTGTAAACGTTTCCGGCAGAGGGTAGCCAAGCTGAGCCGCTTCGTTAAGAATCATACTGCTTTTAACTTCGGAAACGCCGGGATGATTGTTCAGCACTTTCCAAACGGTGACGCGGGAGACACCCGCAGCTTCTGCAATATCTTGCATAGTTGGTTTTTTCATTATAATATACCTCGCACATCATATAAGATGTCTGCGTGAGTAAGGAATTCCCTTAAGCAGATATCTTTTTTATTATTTTACCAAATCAAAATAAGTTTCGCAATAGGTTTTGTTTAAAATGTTAAAAAAATTGTTAAAAATGATATAGTATTAAAAAACAATGAAGCATGATTATAATAGAGAATCACAGATATTACAAGAACCCTTAAAGTATTACTAAGGGCATATCAACTTGTAAAATCTGCGGTTCTTTTTTGCATTAATTCCATTACGCCGCTGTCTTAATCAATTCTAAAACACACTCTTTCAACCTGTCAGATTTCTATAAATATAAGCACTTTTAATTTAAAATGATAAATATATTATTTAACATTATGTTAAAAAAACATATTTTTAATATACATTATATAATAAAAAACTCATCCTTGATTGTGCAAAGTGTTAAAAAATTGCAAAAATGAATTGTTTATATTGACAATTATATATACTATATGTAAAATAATAGCAGATATAGCGGTTATCAAATGTATAATTTTTATATACTTTGTTAAAAGTTATGTTAAATTATAGTGAACAATAAATAGAAAAGGAGAGACAGAAAATGAAAAAAGACGATAAGGTAAACAACAAACCCGTTAAAGTGAAGAAAGTACGGAGCAAAACTGCTGTAAAGGGGGATATTTCACTGTGGATGTTTGTCCTGCCGGGTTTAATTCTGACTTTTATCTTCAGTTATATTCCCATGTATGGTGTGCAGATTGCATTCCGGGATTTTAACCCAAGGCTGGGGTTTTTGGGTAGTCCATGGGTTGGGTTTAAATACTTTATCCGATTTTTTGAATCTCCTTATTTTGCAACTACAATAAAGAATACCTTTTTAATCAGTATCTATTCTCTGATCGCAGGGTTTCCCATTCCGATTCTGCTGGCTTTGGGACTGAATTCTTTTAAACACAAAAAATACCGTAAAGTTATACAGACTGTTACATATGCACCGAATTTTATATCCGTTGTAGTAATGTGCGGGATGCTGCTGTTATTTTTATCGCCGGATGCGGGAATTCTTAACAAAATTCTCTCTTTCTTTGGCATTGCTCCCATTAATTTTATGGGTGATAAGTCTTACTGGAGACATATTTACGTTTGGTCCGGCATCTGGCAGAGCATGGGGTGGAACTCGGTTATCTATTTTGCAGCACTTTCTGCAGTCAGCCCGGACCTGCATGAAGCGGCGATTATGGATGGGGCAAATAAGTTCCAGCTGATTCGCCATATTGATTTGCCAAGTATTATGCCTACGGCAATTATCCTTTTGATTTTGAGCTGCGGAAGTATTCTTTCGGTAGGCTTTGAAAAAGTTTTCCTGCTTCAGAACGACTTGAATAAGAGTGTTTCAGAAATTATTTCTACCTATACATATCAGGTTGGTCTTGTTGAAAATAATGTATCTTACTCGGCGGCAATTGGTCTGTTTAATTCAGCAGTCAATGCAGTGATGCTCATTGCCGTTAATAAAATAGCCCGTAAATCTTCGGGAATCAGTTTGTATTAGGAAAGGAGGTATTGATTGATGAAGAAATTCAGACAACAGTCAGCAACAGATAAGTTTTTTGACATATCCCTGTTTATCATTTTGACAATAATATTAATCATTGTAGCGTATCCCCTTTATTTTATTATTATATCTTCCATCAGTGATCCAAAGGCGGTTGCCAGCGGAATGGTGTCATTTCTGCCGGTGGGAATTAATTTTGCAGGATATCGGGAAGTCTTTAAAAATGCGCTGGTAGTATCGGGATTCATCAATGCTATCGTGTATACGGCATGCGGTGTCTGTGTCAATCTGGTTGTGACGATTCCCACAGCCTATGCCTTATCCAGAAGTAAATTTGGCGGTAAGACAATTGTTACCTGGTTCTATATGATTACGATGTTTATCAGTGGCGGTATGATTCCCACCTATCTGGTTGTGAAAAACCTCCATATGCTGGATACCATGTGGTCTTTAATTCTTCCAGGTGCACTCAGTGTATACAATATGATTGTTGCCAGAACCTTTTTCCAAAGCAACCTGCCGGAGGAACTGTGGGAGGCTGCCAGTGTGGATGGGTGTACCCAGACAAAATTTTTCTTCAAGGTGGCGCTGCCGTTGTCCAAATCCATTATCGCAATTATGGTGCTGTATTATGGCGTTGGGCATTGGAACTCCTATTTCAGCGCATTGCTCTATTTGAAAGACGATGCCAAATTCCCATTGCAGCTAGTCCTGCGTTCTATTTTGATTCAGAATCAGGCAGCTCTTGCCCAGCAGGTAACAAGCGTTTCCGCCCAGGTGGCACTGGAGGCGCAGAGGCAGCTGGTAGAGCTTATGAAATATTCCCTGATTATTATTTCCAGTATACCGGTTATGATCATGTACCCCTTTGTCCAGAAGTATTTTGTAAAGGGCGTTATGATTGGTTCGGTAAAAGGCTGACAACGCACATAACATGCAATGTGTATGTGGATATAGATTAGTGTAAATGAAAAATCTGAATGAAAAGGAGTATGAGTATGAAACGAAAAAGAGTATTGGCAATTTTGGTTTGTGTGGCTGCCATGACCGCAATGGGGATGGGAGGATGCAGCAAAAACACTGCGTCCCTGGAAGCGGACGGTCCGGCAAATGATAAAGTGGATGAGGATGGCAAGGTAAATGGTGTATTTTATGAAACGGGGCTTCCTATTGTGGATAAAGATACCTACAGCTTTTCACTTTTCTGCGATGACTCTTCCGAAAACGGGGAGTACTGGATGATGGATGAGATGGAGAGGCAGACCAATATAAAAGTAAATCTGGAGTATTTCCCAAATGAGGTGGCAAAGGAAAAGTTATCTCTGGCGTTAAGCTCCGGAGATTATGCGGACTGCATCGGCGGGTGGCTGTTCCAGGACAGTGATATCCTAAAATATGGCGTTGACCAGAAGATTTTTATTCCGCTGGAAGACTATTTTGAGAAATATGCACCAAACATCATGAAGATTCTGGAAAGAGAAGGCGTCAGAGAAGCAATGACGGCACCGGACGGGCATATTTATACAATTCCCTATGTGGTGGATGCGCCGCTGGTAGATTACGAACCCTTTATCAATGAAAAGTGGTTGAAAAATCTTGGACTGGAAATGCCTGAGACCACCGATGAGTTTGAAAAAGTATTGATGGAGTTTAAAGAAAAAGACGCCAATGGGAATGGGGATCCAAATGATGAAATACCAATGTCCTTTGACCCTAATAATAAGCACATCGGTTATATGTGTGGGTATTTCGGAATGTCAGTAGACAATTACGGAATGAGCATGAAGGATGGCAAACTGATCTTTGGTGCCAATACCGAAGAATACAAGAATGGTATTAAATGGCTTAAAAAATTGTACTCCCAGGGGTTGATTGATCCGGAAGCATTTACGCAGGATTTAAGCCAGTGGAAGGCGAAAGGTTCTCAGGACCGTTATGGCTGCTCCATGATGTATGCCAGCAACGATATCGTACCATATCTTGCGGGAGAAGTACCGGATTTTAAACCATTACCAGTTTTAAAAAGCCCTGACACGGATAATCCTGTATGGCTCAGAGGTTCCGATGGCGCTTCTGTAATGAAGACGCAGGTAGTTATCACCGATAAAGCAAAGGATGTAGGGGCAATTGTAAGATGGTGGGATGATTTATTTGAGTTCCAGAACTCTGCCCAGAAGATATCGGGACCGCTGGATATATGTATCTTTAAGGATGGAGACGGATACCGTGCTATTGATAAGGCAACCCTGTCGCCGGAAGATGAAAAGAAATATTCCTGGGCGAACTTATTTCCACAGTCATTGCCGCATTATCTGCCTCAGGGATTCAAATTTAAAGAAGATGTGCCAATGTATGCGGAAAAAGACAAAGCGGATGAAATCTACAAGCCTTACTTAACGGAAGCGATTCCCTCTTACTGGGTATCTATAGATGACTCTGCAAGATTTTCCGATATCCAGACTTCACTTCGGGATTTCATTGCACAAAAGGCAGCTGAATGGATTGCCGGTCAGTCCGATATAGATAAAGACTGGGATAGTTATTTAGAGCAGCTTAATACGCTGGGACTTCAGGACTATATAGCGATACGTGAAAAAGCGTTGGAGACAACAGGGGAAGCAGCAACAGAAATGGTAACGGAGGGTGCAGCGCAGGAGGCAGAATAGAAAGTGTGAATGGATGTCAAATCTGACGCATTCTCATATAAAGGAGGTAAAATGGACGAAGAAAAGATACAGGTACAAGTAACGCAGATACCAGGGAAAGCGCCGGCAGGGGCGGAAGTAGAAAACATTGAAGTGCTAGAAGAGGAAACAGATAAAGTAGCTTCCGGTGTACATAATTACAGTGCCCAGGAGGAATATGTCTGGTCCGATGATCCGAAGGTACTAAAGAAGCTGCAGTGGTTCCAGGACCAGAAGCTGGCGCTGATGATCCACTGGGGAGCATACTCCCAGCTTGGGATAGTAGAGTCCTGGGCACTGTCCGATGCGGATGCAGAGTGGTCCAGGAATGGCATTGACTGGGAGATTACAGGAGAAGAGTTTAAAAAGGAATATTTTAATCTGAATAAGACTTTTAATCCGGTTCGTTTTGAACCGGAGAAATGGGCGGATCTTGCGAAAAGAGCCGGCATAAGGTATCTGATTTTTACAACCAAACATCATGATGGGTTCTGTATGTGGGACAGTGCCTATTCCGATTATAAGGTGACAGCAGAAGATTGTCCGTTTCACACCCACAAATATGCGGATATCTGTGCACACTTATTTGAATCCTTCCGAAAGCGGGGAATCGGGATTGCCGCGTATTTTTCAAAAGCAGACTGGCATGTGGACAGTTACTGGAGTGAAGGATATGCCAGGGGAAGCTTTATGCATCGGGGGCCGTCTTATGTACCACGGGAGCATCCAAAACAGTGGAATAAATTTGTGGAATTCACCCAGAATCAGATAAAAGAACTGGCGACAGGTTATGGAAAACTGGACATTATGTGGTTTGATGCAGGGTGGGTCAGCGACATCGGACTGGGTGAGACCATAGAAGAGATACGGCAATTCCAGCCGGGGCTGCTTGCGGCAGACCGCACTATGGGCGGACCATATGAAAACTATATTACACCGGAACAGTGCATTCCTTTGGAACCATTAAATGTACCCTGGGAAAGCTGTATCACCCTTGGAACCTCCTTTTCCTTTGCCTATGAGGACCGCTATAAATCCTGCCGGGAAGTGATCGCCCTTTTGGTGGATATTGTGGCAAAGGGCGGCAATCTGGCGATTAATGTGGGACCTCAGCCTGATGGAAGACTGCCTCGGGGTGCAGTGGAATGCCTGGAGGATATGGGGAAATGGCTGGGTGTTTATGGGGATGCCATTTATGGAACCAGAGTCTGTGCACCTTATAAAAAAGACGGAATTGCATTTACAAAGAAAGAAGGACGGGTCTATGCAATTGAAACATTTGAAAAAGAAACGGATCCCGTTAAATCTGAAGTCTGGATTCCTTATGAAGGAAATGTAACATCCATTACAATGCCGGATACCGGTGAGCTGGTGGAGTTCACCAGAAAAGAGGATGGTTATATGCTTCATCTGGAGAAGCATGATAAAGAAACAGCACCTGTAGCCAGAGTTTTTTGTCTGATTTAAAGGAGGAACCTATGGAATCAATGTATTTGTTACCTGCACCGCAGAAAATAGTGTCCAGGGAAGGGGATTTTGCCCTTACACATTCTGGCCGGATTCAAATGGATGTTTCCTGCCCACAGGATGTATTTTATGCAGCAGAACTGTTAAAAAAGGAAATTTACCACTTCACCGGAATGGATTACAGCTTAAGCCGGGGGATACAGAGGACTGATGAGGTGGGAGCCGTTATTTTGCAATTGGATAAAACACAAAAGGAGCAAGGATATGTACTGGCGATCCGGGAACAGGGAATCCATATTAGAGGAGGCGGATACTGCGGCATCCTCTATGGGATTCAGACACTGCGGCAGATCATCCGCCAGAGAGGCGGTGTCCTGCCCTTTGTGGAAATAGAGGATGAACCGGCAATGGAGTACCGGGGCTTTTACCATGATGTTACCCGGGGGAGAATACCCAAGCTGGAAACCATGAAGAAGCTGGCGGATACCTTAAGCTTTTATAAGATAAACCAGCTCCAGCTTTATGTGGAACACAGCTTTTTATTTGAGGGGCTCAGTGAGATGTGGCGGGATGACACCCCCCTCACGGCGGAGGACATTCTGGAGCTGGATGAACACTGCAGAAGATTAGGAGTCGAACTGGTACCCTCCCTGTCATCCTTCGGACATTTATATAAGCTGCTCAGTACAAGAACTTATGAGCACTTATGTGAACTTTCAGATCCGGTAAAGATGCCGTTCAGTTTCAGGGGACGCCAGATGCATCATACCCTGAATGTCACCATGGAAGAAAGTTATGAACTGGCGGTTCAAATGATGGAAGAATATATGCCGCTGTTTACCTCAAAACAATTTAACATAGGTGCAGATGAAACCTTTGATCTTGGAAAAGGAAAAAGTAAAGCTTACGCTGAGGAAGTGGGCATAGGCAGGATGTATATAGACTACGTGAAAAAGCTTTGCGGGTATCTGGTGGACAAGGGATATCGCCCCATGTTCTGGGGAGATGTGATCTGTGGATTTCCAAAGCTGATTCAGGAACTTCCAAAGGAAACCATCTGCTTAAACTGGGGGTATGCATGGAACCAGTGTGAAGACGGAACAAAAGCGCTGGCTGAAGCGGGTGCCACTCAGTATGTATGCCCGGGGGCAGGGGGATGGAATCAGTTTATTAATCTGATGGAATCTGCCTATCTGAATATCAGCAGAATGTGCGCGTTTGGTGAAAAGTATCGGGCAATCGGTATGCTGAATACAGACTGGGGGGATTTCGGACACATTAACCATCCGGATTTCAGTATGCCGGGCATGATCTACGGAGCAGCATTTTCCTGGAACAGGAAAGAAATATCCTTTGAGGAAATAAACCGTATGATTTCTGTTCTGCAATACCAGGACCGCTCGGAAAAACTGATGTCCATTGTAAGCCGTATGTGCAGACATGCAGTATTTGACTGGGAAATGGCAGTCCGGTTTCAGGAATTAAAGGAATCGGGTATAGAAGATGACTGGTGCATCCAGAGAATCGGATCCAGGGAAAAAGAAATACTTGAGGCAGAGGAAGAAAATAAAATACTTCTCTCAGAGGAGCTGGAACTGAAGAAATGCACAGGAGAGATGGCTGCCGGAGAGAAAAGGGCAGTTCATGATTTCCTCATTGCAGCAGAAGGCATTCGTGTGCTGAATAGTGTGGGAATGTTAATCTATAAGAACAGCTTTCAGGGGATCAAAGGCTGTGGGGATCAGGCGAAAGAGACTGCACAGAAGCTGGAATGCTGGTTCTGGGAATACAAAAAAATGTGGAGAAGTATCAGCAGGGAATCTGAATTATACAGAGTTTCCCATGTGATATTCTGGCTTGCAGATTTCTTACGGGATATGAAATAGAAAGTCGGAAAAGAAGTAATCCAAAGAAATGAGGAATAGTGTGATAAGACTGGAATTAAATCATGGCTGGAAAATGAGACCCCTTGGAGAGGCATTCCAGGAGGCGGTTGTTCCGGGCAGCGTCTATACAGACCTGTTTAGAAATGGAAACATGGAGGATCCATTTTTTAAGGACAATGAGATCCGTGCCAAAAAGCTAATGAATAAGGACTATGAATACATGTGCCGGTTTGAGTTCCACCCGGAAGCATTTGAAGATTGTGAACGTATATTGCTGCATTTTGATGGTTTGGATACCCTGGCGGATATCTATGTGAACAGCCGGAAGGCAGGAGAGGCTTTCAGCATGCACCGAACATGGGAATATGAGGTGCAGGAGATGTTAAAGCCAGGAGAAAATGAGCTCAGAGTAGTATTTCACTCACCCCTGAAATTCTTGTCTGAGGCATATAAAAAATATGGAAACATTGGAAATGAAGACACCGTTGAAGGATTTATGCATCTGAGAAAGGCCCATTATATGTTTGGCTGGGACTGGGGTGCCTGTCTGCCGGATGCCGGAATTTTCCGGCCGGTATCACTGATAGGAATCCGTAAAGCCAGAATCGATAATGTGAGAATTCACCAGGAGCATGAAGCCGGTGAAGTCTTGTTAACCTTTTATGTGGAAGCGGAGCTAAATGAGCGGAATCATCATTTCCACGATATGAACAGGACGGCAGATAAGAATTTGGTCAGGGCATTGCCATCCGATACAGAGGGGATGCATATAAAAATTCTTATTACAGATCCCGATGGCAGGATTCTGTGTGAAGAGAGGGGGACGGATACTTTTAACGTAAAGCAGACCCGGCTATGGTGGCCAAATGGAATCGGGGAACAGCCGCTGTATGAGATAAAAGTATTGTTGTACCATAAGGATGTTGTGCTGGATATCTGGCAGAAGAGAATTGGCCTGCGGACCATGACGGTACGCAGGGATAAGGACCGCTTTGGAGAGAGCTTTGCCCATGAAATAAACGGTAGAACGATCTTCGCAATGGGAGCGGATTATATTCCGGAGGATCATCTGGTAGGGCGGACCAACCGCCAGCGTACCTACCGGCTTTTAGAACAGTGCAGGTTAGCCAATTTTAATTCCGTCCGTATCTGGGGAGGCGGTTATTATCCGGAAGACTGGTTTTTTGATGCCTGTGATGAAATGGGGCTGATTGTATGGGAGGACTTCATGTTTGCATGTTCTGTCTACGAACTTACCCCGGAATTTGAAGCCAATATACGGGAAGAATTCATCACAAACATTAAGAGGATCCGCCATCATGCGTCTCTGGGGCTCTGGTGCGGGAATAACGAAATGGAAATGTTTGTGGAACAGGGATGCTGGGTGACAAAGCCTTCGGAAGTACGGGACTATCTGTTTATGTATGAGAAGATTATTCCTGAAGTATTAAAAGAACATGATCCGGATACCTTTTACTGGCCGGCAAGCCCTTCCTCGGGAGGTTCCTTTGACAAACCCAATGATCCCGACAGAGGGGACGTACATTACTGGGAAGTATGGCATGGAAATAAACCTTTTTCGGAATACCGCAAATATTATTTCCGCTATATCTCTGAATTTGGATTTCAGTCAATTCCTTCTTTAAAAACCCTGGAAGAAATTACAGATGATCCAAAAGATCTGAACCTGTTTTCGTATGTGTGTGAAAAACACGAACGGAATAGAGGAGGGAATGGGAAAATTGTGAAATATATGCAGCAGATGTATTTATACCCCACCAGCTTTTCCACATTGATTTATGCCTCCCAGCTATTGCAGGCTGATGGAATCCGATATGGTGTGGAGCATTTCCGCAGAAACCGGGGCAGATGTATGGGAACAGTTTTCTGGCAGTTGAATGACTGCTGGCCGGTAATCTCCTGGTCCGCCATAGATTCAAGTGGGAGGTGGAAGGCTCTTTTGTATTATGCGAAACGTTTCTTTGCACCATGTATGATTTCCTGTGAGGAAGAGAGCTGGATGACCCAGGAAGCGGATATGAACCGCCAGCATTTCCACTTTGACAAATTGATCCGGCTGAATGTAGCAAATGAGACATTGGCAGAGCGAACGGTGAAAGTGCGCTGGGCAATGAGAAATTCAGATGGCTCGGTTATTCGCCTGATGGAGGATACCATACAGGTGAAAGCCTTGTCGGCGGTCTGGCTGGACAGAATCGAATTGCCGGAAATTGATTGTATGAATGAGTATGTAAGCTATGAAGCAGAGGAAAATGGTGTGGTGATCTCGGAAGGAACCGTCATTTTCACTTACCCGAAATATTTCCGTTTCCGGGATCCAAAGCTTGCCTTACGGATAGAAGGTAATGAGATTGTTGTGAGCGCAGATGCTTATGCAAAAAGTGTGGAGATTTTAAACGAAGATGAGGATCTGGTGCTGTCTGACAATTATTTTGATATGAATGCAGGAGAAAGGAGAGTGACTGTCATCAGCGGCAGGATCAGCGGTCTGCGCGTCCGCAGCGTTTATGATATTCACTAAACAAAAATTGGACAAACAAGTAATCGGCTATATTTATACAAACCATCTTCCAGGACTTACTTCAGAAGATGCAAAGATGCTTTCTATTTTAAACCTGTCCTTTGGAAAGATTGAAACGGGGAATATAATCTGCGATCTGGATGATTACCAGGAGTGCCTTTTAAAAATCAGAAGAGAAAGCCCGGATTTAAAATTGGTGCTATCTGTTGGCGGCTGGGGTGCGGGAGGTTTTTCAGAAACAATGACAACGGATGCCGGAAGAAAACAATTCGCCTGGTCTGCACGAAATCTGGTTGAACGGTATCATCTGGACGGAATTGATATTGACTGGGAGTATCCCTGTATAGGAATAAGCGGAATAAAAGCTTCCGGGGAGGACAAAGAAAATTTTACCCTTATGCTAAAAGACTTGCGCAGCAGCCTGGATCAAATAGAAGACCGCCATTGCCTGGTAAATATCGCAGGGGGCGGCGGTAACTATTTTCTGAGGTGTACTGATATGTATAATGCCTCACGATATCTGGATTATGTCCAGATTATGACCTATGACCTGAGAGGCGGTTTTACTATTGCGACGGGACACCACACGAACCTGTATGATAACCAGAAAGATCTGTTAGACGTCAGTACGGACCGGGCAGTGAAGGCTTATCTGAAAGCGGGTGTGCCAAGAGAAAAGCTGGTGATAGGGGCAGCATTTTATTCCCGCATGTGGAAAGGTGTTCCGGACGCGAATCACGGGTGGATGCAGATGGCGGAATCTGCCGGGGGCTATGGACCGGATTACGGAGAGCTTGCAGAGAGCTATATTAATAAGAATGGGTTTAAACGATACTGGGATGATGAGGCAAAGGCACCCTGGCTGTTCAACGGGGATACGTTTATCAGCTACGAAGACGGAGAGTCCATCCGGCATAAGGCAAAATATGTAAAGGAGCTGGGACTGGCTGGAATGATGTTCTGGGAGTATGGCTGTGACTCAACGAAGACGCTCACCAGGATAATCCGGGAGTCATTTTCCGGGGATTGACCTGAGCGGCAGGGGTGAAAGCGTAGCCGGCACGTATCTGTCTGATATGCTGCCGGCTGAAGCAATAAGCAAAAGAAAGCGGAGGATATTAGAATGGTTCCACAATGGTTTAGGGATGCGAAGCTTGGAATTTTTATTCATTATGGCATTTATGCGGTAAACGGTATAGCAGAGTCCTGGTCATTTTATAATAAACGGATTTCCTATGAAGACTATATGAGACAGCTGGATGGTTTTACGGCTTCTGAATTTGACGGAGAATACTGGGCGGATTTAA
The DNA here is from genome assembly GCA_900539655.1 of uncultured Robinsoniella sp. GTDB lineage: Bacteria > Bacillota > Clostridia > Lachnospirales > Lachnospiraceae > Robinsoniella. The sequence goes on along the minus strand of UQCR01000012.1, from coordinate 59,846 downwards.
TTGCAGAAAGCCGGGCTAAATATGCGGTTCTTACCACAAAACACCATGATGGTGTAGCTCTGTTTGATACAAAATACAGTGATTTGAGCGTGGTAAAGAAAACACCTGCGAAACGGGATATTGTAGAGGAATATGCCAGAGCTATAAGGAAAAGGGGGATACGCGTAGGCATGTATTATTCTTTGCTGGACTGGTCCCATCCCGATTATGCCTCTGTCTATGAGGGCGGTGTGATACCACAAGATCTGTCACAGGTAAATCCATTTTCTAATCCGACGGACGGAATCCAGGACGAAGAGGCCTGGCGGCGTTTTCTGGACTTTAATAAAAACCAGCTCAGTGAAGTACTTGGAAATTATGGAACGGCAGACCTGATCTGGTTTGACGGAGACTGGGAAAGAAGTGCAGCCCAGTGGGGGCTGCCGGAATTCAAAGATTATCTGAAAAGCTTTAATCCCCAGCTGGTGGTCAATTCCAGGCTGTCCGGTTACGGAGACTATCAAACGCCGGAACAGGGACTGCCCATTACAAGGCCACAAGGAGCCTGGGAATTCTGTACCACCATAAATGATTCCTGGGGATATGCGCCGGATGATAATCATTACAAGAGCCTGAATCAGATTATCCGTATGTTCTGTGACTGCATTAGTATGGGCGGAAATATGCTTCTGGATATCGGACCAAAGGAAGACGGCACAGTGGATCCCAGACAGGAAGAAATTCTTCGGGGACTGGGGAAATGGATCAGTGAGCACGAAGAGGCTGTATTTGGAACAGACGAAGGCATTATGATTCGTTACTATCCCGGAGGCAGCACCGTATCCAAGGATGGGAAAACACTGTATTTATTTGTGCAGGATAGACCCAGGGAGAATATCAGTATAAAGGGACTGTGCAATAAAATTAGGAAAATAACAGTACTTCATTCAGGAAAAGAGCTTGCGTATGACGTTCATGGTGGTGTTCCCTGGTTTCAGATTCCGGGGATTACGTGGATCTATATGAATGAAAATGATTGTCATGAGCAGGTTACCGTACTGAAGGTAGAATTGGATGGGAAAGTGGAGATGTATGGGGGCAGCGGAGCGGTTGTGACGCATAATTAACAGAGTTGTGAAAGTTTAAGTATTTGGAAATTGAAATATTAGAAAATTTTATAAAAAGGAGTTCTTTGCAAATTGATTTGTAAGGAGCTCCTTTTGTGATTTAGGAAATAAAATAAAAAAAATATTTTTTATGATTAGTAATTGAAAAAATAATATCCTTTATATATAATAGAAACATACCGATTCATCTCAAAGTAAAGACTGGATGAGGTATGGGGGAGCAAGAAAGGAGGCGTGAATAAAACAGTTTCATTTCATGATTCTAAAAATTGAAAAAAAGCTTCAGGGATAGTTTAAGAATGGATAACTGGAAATCAGTGGGAGTGGTTATGAAAATTAGATATAGGCATCTCCAGTACATCATTGCGAAATTACAGTGAATGAAGCAATGCTGTACTTTGTGACGGGCATTTTCAAACCGGCTCCTGTAATGAAGTGTGTTTGAAGGAGAGGTATTTGAATTATGATGAGATTTAAATGGAAAAAATTTTTTAGTATGCTGTTAGTATTTACCCTGGTAATTACTTCCGATGTGCTGCCGGTTTTTGCACAGGAAGCCACTGACACTGATGTGGAGGAAGAGATACTTACTCTGAAACCGGAAATGACAGATGGTTCCTGGAATAAGTTTACTTATACGGCTTACCAGGGAAAGGAATGGACGGTTTTGGAGAACGAAGCCTATATTGACCTGGGTTCTGCTGATGAACGGGCACAGGAATGTTATTATGAAATACCGTTTGTCGGAAATAAGGTGGAAATATTTTCGAACAAAAGTCCAATTCATGGTAAAGTCCGTTTTTCTGTTGATGATGAAAATGTAATGGAGGCAGATTTATACCATGAGACACGAACAGAGGCACAATCTGTATATGTGGTAAGTGGTTTGGAAGAAGGCGGGCATGTATTAAAAGCAGTGACGCTGAATGAGAAGACGGGGGACAAGATCGTGAATCAAACGGCATATGCCCGGATTACCCATGCCCCTTATATACCGGAGGATATTGAACTATCGGATCCAGATATCCAATTGACAGTAGATGAGACAAGACAGATCAGCTATACGGTTATACCGGAGTATGCAAAGGCTGCGGATCTCGTTTACGAAAGTCTGGATCCTGATATAGCCCAAGTATCGGCAAAGGGAGTGATAACCGCCCGTTCAGAAGGACGTACAGCGATCCGTATGACAAGCGAGGATGCTGGCATTTCAAAAGAAATAACAGTGACAGTGGCAGCTGGGGTAAGCAGGTTGGAAGGAACGATTGTGGACACCAATACCCAGTACACCCAGGACCGTTATGAAGAATTGCTGGACAGGCATACCATGTCGGGGAGCCTTACGGCCTGGAAAAATGATAAGGCTGTGAGTGAACTGGCTTTGGTATCCATTGGCAGCAGCCTTAAAAATGTAACAGTTACCCCAGGTGATCTGTCAAATGGAAGTGACATCATTTATGCAGACCAGGTAAGAGCAACTTTTATGAAATCCACAAAAGCCTATAACGGAGCGTATCTGGGATATGGTAGCAAGGACCGTCCGGTACCTGAGGCTACCCAGGCTAACAGAAGTGAAGCATCGGATATCCTGTATCAGACAGAACCCATTGATATGGCATTTAACAGCGTACAGCCTGTATGGGTGGAATTTAACATTCCAAAAGAGCAGGCTGCAGGTACTTATAGGGGAACCCTGTCCGTAACAGCAGATGGAATAGATAATCCTCTGGAATTCCAGTATGAAATCGATGTCCAGGATGTACAGCTGCCGGATGCAGAAGAATTTAAAGATGGATTTGACATCGAATTGTGGCAGTATCCTTACAGCAGTGCAGAGTATTATGGAGTAGAGCCTTTTTCAACGGAACATCTTAAGATTATGGAATCTGCCATGCTGAAATATAAAGAGACAGGAGGACATGCAGTTACGGCATCTGTTGTTGAAGAGGCATGGGATGGACAGACATACAGTGCAAAGGAAGTGCATTATCCTTCCATGATCAAATGGATCAAAAACGGTGATGGAAGCTTCCAATATGATTATACGGATTTTGACAAATGGATTTCCTTCAATAAGAGTCTTGGAATTGGGGATAAAATTGTGCTTTACAGTATTGCCCCCTGGCATAATGCCTTCACTTACTGGGAGGACGGGAACTTGACCTATGAGCCATTTACAGTGGGGAGTGACCGTTATACAAAGGTTTGGCGGGATTTTCTGCAGAAACTGATTGAACATCTGATGGAAAAAGGCTGGTTTGACGAATCCTATATCGGGATTGATGAACGTGGGTTTAGCAAAGAAGCGTTTGATATGATCGAATCCGTAAAAAATATTCATGGGGAATCCTTGAAGACAGCCGGGGCAATGGATCATTTTGTGGATAAAAAAGAACTGGCATTACGTGTGACGGACTTAAATGTAGGTGACAGTGCGGCACAGGCTAACGCTGCTGAATTTGCAAAGCTTTTGAAAGAAAGGGAAGCAAAAGGATTTCGGACAACACTTTACTCCTGTACGGAGCACAAGCCTGGCAATTATGCGCTGAGTGCGCCGGCGGAAAGCTACTGGACAATCATTAATGCAGGAAAGATGGGAACCGCAGGGTTTTTACGCTGGGCATATGATGCGTGGGTTGAAGATCCCCTCAACGATGTAACACATAACGCTTTTGAACCGGGTGACTGCTTCCTTTTTTATCCGGATCAAAAAGATGCATTGGAACCGGTTGGGAAAAGTTCTGTCCGTCTGGAAAAAATGGCAGAAGGTGTGCGGGATATAAATAAATTAATGTTTATGGAGCGGGAGATTCCGGCTCTGAAAGATGACATTGATGCATTATACGGTGCGGTCAGTACCACAGCAGGTAGTGGGCGAACTTATTTAAGCCAGGAAGATATTGCATTTCTGTCTGCGGAGATGGATGCTTTTAAAGAAGGTGTGGACATACTTACCGGGAAGTATCTCACTTTAAAGGAAGAAGGGACGGATCAGGTGGAATCCTTGACCATTGAGGAGGGCAGTGGTGTTTTACTACAAATTGGAAAAACGCTGCAGCTTCATGGCGTGATCCTTCCAGCCAATGTCATTCATCAGAAATTGAACTGGACTTCCTCAGACGATACAGTGGTATCTGTATCAGAACAGGGTATTTTAACGGCACGAAAGATGGGTGAGGCTGTGATTACTGCAGTTTCTGAGCAGGATCCTTCCAAGAGTGCAGAGATTACCGTGACTGTGACAGGAGCCATCATTGAAGATGGAGTAAAGACGGCCTATTATTCCTTTGATGCTATGGAGGATAATGTGGTGAAAGATGAATGGGGAAGGAGAGACGGTATTAACCAGGGTGCAGTACTTTCCCAGGGCAGGTCAAATCAGGCACTGACGATTACAGAGGCTGGAAAATCGGTACGCTTACAGGGGAATTCCGGTCTTTCTGATACCTGGACGGCAGGTTATTGGGTGATGAACAGCACGAAAGATCCTGTGCGCAGCTCCGTTTTAATGAGTAATGACGGAAATTATTCTTTGGATGTAAGGCTGGCTGATAACAGAGAGAAAGCTGGCGTACATGTGGGAACGGGCAGCGGGGATGTGTTGACGTTTAATTATGTGTTCCCAACTGATACCTGGGTTCATGTGGCATGGACTCAGGATAAGATAAAGGGGCTTTCTCTGTATATCAACGGTACTTTGATACAGACAAATAGCTGGACTGTCGATCATGAGTTCCCGTATCCTGGGGATATAATCGGAGGAAGCGGTTTTACAGGAAAAATTGATGAACTGAAAATATTTAACAGAGTGCTGTCAGCAGAAGAAATCGCTGCAATCATGCAGACGAAGGGGCTGAATATTCAGGAAACCTATAAGGAACTAAACGTCGGAGAGCATTTTACCATACAGACAAATCTGATCAGTGATGAGGATGATAAGACTATAGTATATGCTTCCAGTGATCCCGGGACAGCGTCGGTAGATGAAAATGGGCTGGTTACCGCACATAAAAAGGGCAGTGTCACCATAACCGTGGAAAACAAGGCCGCGGGTTATCGGGACACGGTAACGGTTGTTATTACGAAAAAATTATCTATTTCAAACAAGCTTCCGGTGTATGAACTGGATGAAAAATATCTCTCAGATATTGACAAAGATCCGGGTGGACCCCGGCAGTATTTAGGACAGCCGGATATGGTTATGCTGGATGATAACCGGACTTTAGTTACGTCCTACCCTATTGGACATGGAAAAGGGCCTCTGGTTCTTAAAATCAGTTATGATGCCGGAGAGACATGGGTGGAAAAAAAGACGCCGGAATCTTTTAAAGGCTCTCAGGAAACACCCACTATGTATAAAATTCATCTGCAGGACAAAACCCAGAGGCTAATGCTGATTACAGCGTGCCCAGGGTGGGGCCAGGATCTGGAAGGGAATGCTACAGGATGGAATACGTCGTATTCCGATGACGGCGGTGAGACATGGACAGAGTATAAGCATTGGTATACGAATCACAGCGATGGCACCCCGAACAAATCCATTGTGGCAATGGCAAGCCTGATTCAGTTAAAGGACAGCAATGGTAATGATATACAGAAATGGATGGGTGTATACCACGACTATGATTACGTGAATTACAAGACCTATCTTACGTTTGATGAAAACGGAATGGAACATTGGAGTGAACCAGAGCCTTATCTGAGTGAATACCGTTCTATAGAAAGCGCCTATCAGATGTGTGAAATTGGTATGTTTCGTTCACCCGATGGAAATCGGATTGTAGGATTGGCCAGAAGCCAGTCCCACAATAATCCTGCAACACTGATTTATTCTGACGATGAAGGGGATACGTGGAGCAAGCCCATGGATCTGCCAGGTTCGCTGGCGGGAGAACGGCATAAAGCTGTTTATGACCCTGTGAGTGGCAGGCTGCTCATTACCTTCCGTGAGATTATTTACGATCTAAACGGCAATGGACGGTTTGACGGTGGAAATGACTGGAAAGCAGGTGACTGGGCAGCCTGGGTGGGCACCTATGAGGATCTGATGGAACAAAATGAAGGACAGTACCGGATATTGATCGATGAAGACTGGGCAAACAATGCAAAGTCCGGAGATACTGGTTATGCCGGAATTGTTGTTCAGCCGGACGGAACCTTTATCATGGATTCTTATGGACATTGGGATAAAGCTTTTTCCGAAAGCTGGCAGGGAGGAGTGACTACGGATCTCTGCTATATCAGACAGGCGAAGTTCAAACTCAGCGATATGGATAAAGCAGCTGGGCTGGCTGATAAAACGGCACTTTGGCAAGCCATAACCGACGCAGAAAAGCTTGCCGGGCAAGGAGATTATACAGAGGAATCCTGGAGTGGATTTCAAGAGGCGTTGAAGCAGGCGAGGTCAGCAGTACAAGACTGGAATATTACGCAGGATGCGGTGGATGCAGCAAGGGAAACACTTCTAAAAGCCCAGGCTGATCTGAAGAAGAAACCGGATAAGCCGATACCGGATCCGTCACCTGACCCAAAACCAGACCCTGAACCGGAGCCAAAACCGGATCCGTCGCCCCAGCCAAAACCCGACCCGTCACCGAACCCTGCACCAGAGCCAAAACCCGACCCGTCACCGCAGCCAAAGCCGGATCCTGCGCCCCAGCCGGTTAAACTAACGGTACCGGTAATTAAGAAAATAGAAGGCGGAAGTTATGAAAAGTTAAGAATTACCTGGTCCCGGATTCCGGGTGCGGATGGATATCGCATTTACCGTTCTGCAAAAAAGAATGGAAGCTATCGAAAGATTGCTGTGGTGAAGGGCAGCAGCAGTACATCTTATATGGACAAAAAGCTATTGACAGGTAAGAAATATTATTATAAGGTGCGTGCCTATGCCACACAAAATAATAAGACTGTGCAAAGCGGTTATTCAAAGGTGAAATCCGGGAAACCGATACCCGCAAAAGTAAAGATGTCTTCGGTTGCCAGTCTTTCCGGTAAGAAACTGAAACTGCGGTGGAAGAAAGTGAGCGGTGCAAGCGGGTATGAAATCACACGGGCAGTCAAAAAAAATGGAAGTTATCAAAAAATTGCTACCATAAAGAAAAACAGGACATTTACCTTTAAGGATAGTAAATTAACAAAAAAGAAGACGTATTATTACAAAGTTCGTGCTTATCGGAGCGTTGGGAAAAAGAAAATATACGGTCCGTATTCAGAAGTTAAGTACGGAAAAGTAATGAAATAATGTCGGAATGCCGTCGTAACATAAAGCAGTTTTAAGATCCTGCGGGCTGGCTGTACGCAGTGTCATGATCCGGCGATATGTTATGGCGGCATTTGTTATGCATTCTGATTTTTTAATCCTGATACAGAGAACGAAGCAGCTTAATTTCCCCAGCGTGTCCATCCAGATCCGTAGGTGTTTCCAAAATAAAAGTAAGATGGCGCAGCAGGGGGTGATTCAGGATCTGAACGATGGTTTCCAGTCCGATGTATCCGTCCCCGATTAATGCGTGGCGGTCTTTGTGGCTTCCCCTAGGATTCTGGCTGTCGTTAATGTGAAAAGCATGTAGGTAACCAAGCCCGATAATCCGGTCAAATTCTTCCAGAACCCCATCCAGGTTATGGACGATATCATAACCGGAATCCGAGAGGTGGCAGGCATCAAAGCAGACTCCAATCTGTTCCTGCAATTCAACCTGGTCAATGATGGCGCGCAGTTCCTGAAAAGTTCTGCCTATTTCGGTTCCTTTTCCTGACATGGTTTCCAGAAGGACCATGGTAGGCTGGCCTGGCTGCAGTTCTTTGTTCAGCATAGAAGAAATGAATGTTACCGCCGTATCCCGTTCCTGGCCCAGATGGCTGCCGGGATGAAAGTTATAATAATTGCCGGGAAGATGTCTCATAAGCGCCAGGTCATCATGGAACATTTCCAGAGCCAGCTCCCGTACATGTGCATTAGTGGAACAGGGATTTAAGGTATAGGGAGCGTGGGCTATGATAGGGGCAAAATGATGTTCTGTGAGGAAATTGCGCAGGGCATCTATATCCTCCTGATTCAGGGCTTTTGCCCGTGTGCCCCTGGGATTTCGAAGAAAAAACTGAAAAGTATTCGCATCAATTTTTAAAGCATTTTTGCCCAGGTGTAAAAATCCTTTTGCAGAGGACAGGTGAGAACCAATATTTAGCATAAATCCCCTTTCAGAGTAAACAGTTATAGTTTATATTTTTATTTATTATATTCGTTCTAAATCGAATTATTCGGATTTGGAACGGTCCATTGTTTTTGCTGGGAGATGTTTGGAGAATGAAGAATTGAAATTTGAAACAGGCTCTTGTATAATGGAAATATTAATGTTACAAGGAGAGCTTCAATGGCAAATTTTAAATATTCCCAGGTTGCAGACTGGCTTAAGAATCAGATTTATTCCGGAAATTATCCGGGAGGGGTAAAAATACCGGGAGAGGAAGAATTGTGTATAAGGTTCTCAGTTAGCCGCCAGACCGCCCGACAGGCGATCAGAGTACTGGAAAATGAAGGCCTGTTGTACAAAGTACAGGGCAGCGGCACCTACGTAAGCAGGAAGATACAGGGACCGCCTTTTCGGAGTGAAGGAAAGGAGCGCAGGTGCATAGGTGTAATCATGAACAGGACAGATAATTATTTATGTCCTTTTCTGATACAAGGAATTCATGATGCATTATGCCACCGGGGATATGGAATACAATTATTTCTGTCCTCCCAGCAGATCGCTTTAGAAGAACAATTTTTGCGGACGGTTCTGGATGGTGGTGTGCAGGGAATTATCATGGAGCCGGTAAAGTCGGCACTGCCCGTGATTAATGATGAGTTGTATGAAAAACTGACTGGGCAGTTACCGGTAGTATTTACCCAGGCGCTGCATACGCCATATCCGGCATCGGCGGTGACTGTTGATGACAGAAGCGGCGGGGAACTGCTGGTTAAACATCTGTTTGATAAGGGACACCGGAAAATTGGTGCAATTTGTAAGATGGATGAACAAACCGGTACGAGGCGGTATGAAGGTTATATGCGTGCTTTGCTGAAGCTGAAACTTACAGTGAATAATGAGCAGGTAATCTGGTATAGCAGTGAGACGGAAGATGAATTATTTGAAGGCCGGCAGGGAGAAGGGCTTTGGGAAAAAATAAAGGATTGTACTGCAGTGCTATGCCATAATGACAGGATTGCTTTTTATCTGATTCGTTTTTTAGAGGACAGGGGAATTCGGGTTCCTGAGGATATGGCGGTGACCGGATTTGATGATACGGAATATGCCGATGTGGGAAAACAGATCACTACCATCATTCACCCAAAGGAGACCCTTGGCAGAAAAGCCGCAGAGATTGTACTAAAAATGATAGAAGAGCCAGATTATCGGGAAAATTATTGCTTCTCAGCTGTTTTGAAGCCGGGGAGGAGTACCTGATAAATGGAAAATGGAGGTAATATGACGTTAGGAGAAATGGTCGTGGACTGGGCAAAGGAGAACGGAGGATACGTAGAGGTTCCCAGCGGGGACAACCCCGTTGGTGAAAGAAACAGAGATTCCGTAAAAATAAAGGTTGAAAGTAATAAAGCAGCGGACGTTTTAAACAGTATTCTGCAAAGGTTCGCAGATAAAAGTATCTGTGTCGTTGGGACAAGCTGTTGTGGAAAAACTTCCTTTGCCAGATATATAGGAAATTGTGTCTGCATGGAAGAAGCGATGTGTTATTTGTTTTCAGAGCAGGAGCTGCAACAGGTTATGCAGTCGCCATGGACAACGGAAATAGGAGAGACAATGGACAGGCTGGTAAATAGTAAAATTAAGACGCAGCCCGGATTTCCCATTTTCGGGACCGTGGTTATGGATAGTGATCTTGTAGTCTATTTAAACATTTCAAACGGGATGCTGGTGGCAAGATGCGAGGAGCAGGGGATTTCATTTGAAGATGCCAGTTTAATGAAGGAGAAGATAGAGAGAGACTTAATTGGTCTTGAAAATGTAATAGAAATCTGCTATTAGAGAGAACGCTCTAGAGCAAACGTTTTGTAATGTACTATTAAGTGTATTATATTTGGGTTTAGCTGAGGAAAGACGCTTTGTATATGATAGGTAGTGTACGAAAAGATGGGGGTGGGAAACTGATATGGACTCCGTCAGCTTGCCGCCAAAAAGGGCTTCGGGAAGGTTAGAAAATGCCAGTTCTGCGGCAAGCCTTCCAAACCAATGTCCTGGTCCGCCCCCTTCTCTTTCCGTACACTACCTCCATATACAAAGCGTCTATTATCAACTCCCCCCTCTAAGCTTTCTCCAGCCAATCCAACGCATACTGGGCATACAAACGGCTCCCGTTTTCTAACGCATTTTCATCCAGGTCAAAACATTCGTGATGAAGGGGATAGGAGGTATGCCCGGTGCCGTCACTGGTTCCAAGAAAAGCCATTACACCCGGCAGGATATCCAGATAGCGGGAAAAGTCTTCGGATGTGGTACAGGGAGACTTTTCAATTAAGTTATTGCTGCCCCATACCTTCTTTGCGGCATCGATAGCGATGCTGCAGCAGTCCGGGTGATTGACCACGGGGAGAAGGGAAGGGGTATACCGGGTGCTGGCTGTGCAGCGGAACATGGCAGCCGTATGGTCAGCATAACGTTTAAGCGCTATAGGAAAGCTATCCCGGAGTTCTTTGTTAAAAAAACGTATATTACCTGATAGTATTGCTTCTTTTGCCAGAATATTCACTTTTGTCCCGGCATGAAAGGTGCCGATGGTGACAACCACGGGATCCAGCGGATTCATTTCACGACTGACGATTTCCTGGAGATTGACGGCAAGGTGAGCGCCTGCCAACAGGGCATCCGTGCCGAGGTGAGGTGCAGCGCCATGTCCGCCGGTACCGCTGATGGAAATGGTAAAGTCATCAACTCCAGCCATACAGGCACCTTTTGTAATACTGATTTTACCGGTGGGCAGATCAGGTGCCACATGAAGGGCAAATGCAGTATCGGCGCCGTCTAACAAACCGTTTTTAATTAAGGATCTGGTAGCGCTGCCTGTTTCTTCCGCCGGTTGAAAAACCAGGCGGACATTGCCATTTAGGCGGTCTGCATTATCCGAAAGGAGCTTTGCCGCACCTAATAGCATTGCAGTATGGGCATCATGTCCGCAGGCATGCATAACACCGGATTTGCAGGAGGCATATTGTACCTGGGATTGCTCAGAGACAGGGAGTGCATCCATATCTGCACGAAGCAGAACTGTTTTTGCACTGCAGGAAGGGTTTTGCCTGCAGATATCTCCTGTTATGTGAGCTTCCACATCGGTTTCTCCCATGGAGGACCATGGAACGTGAAGCTGATCCAGTTCTTCCTTTATGAAGCGGGAAGTTTGTATTTCCTCGCCGCTGAGTTCCGGATTTTGGTGCAGATGCCTGCGAAGGCGGATAAGATATGACGAAAGTGAAGTGTCCAAATTGCGGTTACAGCTGTTATTTTTCATGGTTCATGCTCCCTTCTTTATATTGGGTAGGTGTACAGTTGGTATGTTTTATAAAAAATTTAGAAAAGTAATTAGGATCGGTTATACCTACGGCTTCTGCGATTTCATAAATTCTTAGATTACTGTTTCGCAGAAGTTTTTTTGCTTTTTCTATCCGCATGGATGTGACATAGTCCATGAAGTTCATTGTGGTTACTTCTTTGAAAGTACGGCTTAAATAGGATGGATTTACGTAGTTCATTTCCGCTATTTTTTTCAGGGATAATGTGGATTGGTTCAGATTTTCGTTCATATACTGCATAATGGAATGAATTAACTTATTCCCCTTTGCATGGGTATACAGTTCAATCTGATGAAGTGTGAACCGTACCAGCTGAAGTACATACTGGCGGATGCTTTTCTGGTCTTTTAATTTCAAAATATGGGTATAGGGCAGATGGCTGGTATTATATATTTCGTCGTAAGAAATTCCTTTATCCCGCAGGGTTGCCAAAATGATGTTAATAATGGATAAAGAAAGCACCATAACATCCGACAAAGCGCTGTCCGGTATGGATTCCAGATCATCAAAAGCTTTTGTCACCTGAGCGAGTGAGGTATCTTCCTGGGGAATCTGCAGATAGAGCGGCAGTTCCTGGGTAATACTGTCAATAATCCCTTGAAGCGGATTGCATCCGTGATTCTGACGGCTGTTTGCCAGAAAGGATTTGTTATGGCTGTATTTGGCAACCTGGGCATTTTGATATGCCTGACGGTAGGCAGTGCGGATATCCATCAGATCAGAGACCGGATTCCCGGTGCCGGTATAGAGCTTGATGCCAAGCTTGCTTTTGGTAAGGGATGAAAAATGAGAGCCATAGGTATAGAGGTTAATCTTTTGGTTCTCGCTTAAGAGTATCAGGTTCTGATGAATGTCCTGAAACAGCAGGACGCCGTTCATTCGTTTAACAATAGATGAAATCAGCTCTCTGCACTGAAGATTTTGCAGGATACTTTGTTCCACATCGGGATCAGTCAGGGGCATTAACAGGAGAATATTATAGTAGCCGGAGCTGCGGTTAAGGGGAATTTTATAATAGGAGAGGTTTTCCCATAGAGCAGCCTCGGACAGAGGGGTGAGCATCAGGTTGCTTAAGAAATTCTGTACGATAAACTGACGGTTCTCTTCCAGTTTCTTTTGCAGTAAAGCATTTTCGTACAATTCCCGTTGCTCCTGTCGCAGGGAATCCCGCAGTTCGCCCATTCGTCTGGTTAATTCATCCCTCTTAAGTGGCTTCAAAAGGAAACCGGAAACGCCGATTTCCAATCCCTGTTTGGCATATTCAAATTCATTGTGGGCAGTCAAAACTACAATTTTTATCTGTGGATATTCTTCCAGAACCATTTCTGCAAAGTCCAGCCCGTTAATAAAAGGCATTTCAATATCGGTTATGATTACATCGGGATTTACAGCCGGTATCATCTCAAGCGCCTGATTGGCACTGGCGGCATCGGCAGTAATTTCATACTCCAGGTCTTCCCAGTTAATGCAGATACGCAAGAGTTTGCGCATCTTTTCTTCATCGTCTACAAACATAATTTTAATGGGTTTTGTTTCTAACATTGTAATCCTTCCTTTGCGGTATAAGTGATACAGCTGTATTTATTCGTGCAGGGAATCGGTTATCCATGGGATTTTGATACTTATCCTGGTACCATATCTCTTTTTACTTTCTATAGAAATAACTGCTTTTTCCGGATAGGTAATGCGTACCCTCTCTATGGTGCCAACCAGCCCAAAGCTTTTCCTGTTCTCAAAATCGGAGACTGTAAGAAGGCGTTCGATCAGTTCCCGTTCCATTCCAACGCCATTATCGGATACACAGATAAGGAGAAACTCCTCGTTTCTGTGTATCTGTATTTGTATTATTCCCGGCTCTCCAAGGGGTTTGATTCCATGGTAAACTGCATTTTCCACCAGTGGCTGCATCAGAAGCTTCAAAATCCGGTGGTCCAGCAGGTTGGAATCCACCTGATAATCTACGCTGAATAATGATTCATATCGCAGGGAGAGCAAGTGCGTGTAGTCCTTTATAATCTGCAGCTCCTGCCGGATCGTAATCATCTGCTGGCCGCTGCTTAAGCTTTCACGATAGAAACTGCCCAGAGTTTCAATGGCATCGTATACCTGCCCGGGTTCTTCTGTCAGTGCCATATATCCGATTGCATCCAGTGTGTTATAGAGAAAATGGGGTTTTATCTGCTCCTGCAGGGCACGGAGTTCCATTTCCCTCTTTTTCTTCTGTTCCTTTACCAGGCTCTTTAGAAGGGTCTGGATTTTATCAATCATATGATTATAATTTAATTCCAGTACCCCGATTTCGCTGTCCGGATAACGGACTTCAACAGCTTTGAATTCTCCCGTTTCAGCATCGTTCATCGCCCGAATCAGGCGTAGCACCGGATGCTGGATAGATTTTGAAATAATAATGGAACAGAACAACATTAATACGATGTTAATCAATAAGACCCACAGAGAGATCTGAAACAGCGATCCGCTTAAATTCTTTTCACTTTCCAGCGGAAAGTCTGCAATGATCTTCCAGTTCAGATCCGGTATGTAAAGTCCTGCTGTGAGCATATGGCTGGAAGTGTAGGTCTGGTAGGGCGTGCGCTGCCCGATATCGGATAACAGCAATTTGGGATTATCCACATTGGATTCATTTCCCAGTGAGCAGAGCACCTGTCCGGATTCATCGTAAAGTGCAACATGGGTCTGCCTATTTTCAAATACAGTTTGAAACAGAGCTTCCAGAGAACGGACGGGGATATTCATAATAGCAAAGCCTGCGGGTTTCTGGGTCTCCAGATCGTTGATAACACGGATAGCCGAAATGAAATTTTCACGGAAATCAGGTGTGAAAATATTTCCTGCATTATAGGAGAGGATGTAACTTCCTCTGGCAAAAACAACGGCTTCGTACCACGGCGCTTCTGAAACGGAATCAATTGCCAGGCTTTTGATGTTGAATTTATCCACTCCATAGATATGGCTTTCCAAGTCCATGATGTAGACTGCGTCCAGGTGGTTATAGGTATCGATTACCGTAAATAAAAAATTATCATATTCCTTCCTCTTTTGTGGAGGAATCGGCTGACGGGTGAGATCGGACAGACCAGATTTTAATAAAAGGTTATAATTATTGTCGATATTGTCTATCATTTCCAGAATATTGGAGCTGACAGAAACCAGAGTCTGCCTGGAATTCTGTTCCATATTAGAAAGAGCATAGTCTCTGGATACAAACTGATATAAGAAATAAGTCAGTAAAATACTGAGTATAAAAAACAGAAGAAAGACTGTGCTGATTTTTTGTGAGATTCTGCCGTTCAAAGCCCGGTTTATCCAATTAGCCATGTACAATTTTAACTTTTTCATAAGAAGGCCCCTCTGCTTCATGCTTTTTATCATGATACCATGCAGGGTAAATGAAGTAAAGAAAACAGCCCAGGTAGTAAAATTTCTACCAGAAGAAGTAAAGGATTTACCATAGGGGAGATTCAAACGAATTGAGAACAGTCAAATTCAGACTAGAAATAGTAAGAAAATTCTCTTTCGGGCACAGGTTTGATTGTGTAGAATAAAGGTACATCGAGAGCGCTCTCAGTAAAACAGTGGCAGGTCCACGACCAGTAAAAACGGAGGAAGTTATAATGAAAAAAAAGATGATGAAACGTATATTGGCTTTAACGCTTGCAGGAACTCTGGCGATTGGGCTTACTGCCTGCGGAGGAACAAAGAGCAGTTCAGGGGAAACGGCGGCAACAAAAGAAGTGAAAGAAGAAGCTGATTCCGGTAAAGCCGCTGATTCCAAAAAAAATGAAGACAGTACGGCGGATTCAAATGATGCAGATCAGACGGATAAAGCAAAATCAGGAGAAGGGCAGACCATTAAATTGTGGCACATATTTGGAGGAGACACCGATCCCAACAAGGAAATCGTGGATCGGGTAACCAGTGAGGCAGAAGAAAAGTTTGGTGTGAAGATTGAAGTGGACACTGCCGAAAACGAAGCTTATAAGACAAAATTAAAGGCAGCAATAGCAGCAAATGAGACTCCGGACATATTTTATACCTGGGGCCACGGATTTCTAAAGCCTTTTGTGGAGGCAGGAAAAGTAGAGGCAATGGATGAATATCTTACGGATGATTTTAAATCCCACCTGGCACCGTCTACGCTGTCCGGATTCCAGTTTGAAGGCAAAACCTATGGGCTTACCACAGATCAGTCAGTTGCATGCATGTTTTACAATAAAGAGATGTTCGATAAACTGAATCTGGAAATACCAAAAACATTTGATGATTTAAAGAAAGTATGCCAGACATTTCTGGATAATGGGATTACACCTTTGACAGTAGGAGGCAAAGAACCCTGGACAATAGCAATGTACCATGACCTGCTGGCACTGCGGGCAGTAGGAAGTGAAGGCGTTGTGTCCGCAACCGGAAAAGAAACAGACTTTAGCGATCCCGGTTTTCTGGAAGCGGCAACATGCTTAAGGGAATTAGTGGATATGGGTGCATTTCCGGATGGCTCTGCGGGAATTTCCAGAGAAGAATCAGAAGTTCCCTTCTTCCAGGGGCAGATCCCCATGTACTTAAATGGAAGCTGGACGGCTACCCGTGTCTACAAGGATTCCTCTCTTGTGAAGGATAAAGTAGTGGCTGCACCGTTCCCGACGCTGGAAAATGGAAAAGCAGGCGTAACTGATTTTACCGGCGGTCCGGATACTGCATTCGCAGTAAGTGCAGATACGAAAGATCCGGCACTTACAACAGAGGTTGCCCAGTACATTGCCTATGAGCTAGCCATAGGAAAATACAAAATAGGTTCCAGCATTCTGCCGTATACGAATGTAGACATCGATGAATCTGAAATCAATCCATTGCTGATGGATATCTATAAATTCACTAAAGACGCATCCAGCTATACCATCTGGTGGGATAACCTGATGGAAGGCAAAGACGCTACCGTCTATCTGAATAAGCTTCAGGAGCTTTTCGTGGGAAATATAACTCCTGAGCAGTATGTGGAAGAATTGCAGAAGCTGAATAAGTAAACAGCATATGAAAAGGAAGAAGCGGCGGTTATCCAAGTAACCGCCATTCTTTTCTAAAGGTAGACGGGCATGTGGGCTGGCAGGTGCCTTTTCACAAATAACTTGTCAGGAATGGAGGGAATTCGGTTGAATAAAGTATTGTCCAATAAGAAAGCAGTGGTGTTTTTTATATTCCCGGCACTGTTTTTATTTATAACGATTATTATTGTCCCGATTGTCATGTCGGTGGGTTATAGTTTTCAAGAATGGGATGGCATTGGCGAGAAGATTTTTGCTGGGTTTGACAATTACCGGGAGTTGTTCCTCACGAACAGCGACGGCTTCTGGAGGGCGGTTAAAAACTCTTTGATATTTGCAGCGGGATCTGTATTTATACAGCTGCCCATTTCCCTGATCTTAGCATTGGTTTTGGCACGGGGAGTAAAGGGGGAACGATTTTATGTAAGCGTATACTTCATTCCGGTACTCATATCCACCGTGGTAATCGGACAATTGTGGATGAAAATCTATAATCCCCAATATGGCTTATTAAATACTCTGCTGGTATCCCTGGGGCTGGAAAAATGGACCGGGAACTGGCTGGGAGATACGAAAACCGTTATTTTTGCCGTGATTATACCGGTGTTATGGCAGTATATCGGATACCATATGCTGTTGATGTATGCATCCATACGATCTATTTCAGGGGAAATTTTTGAAGCTGCCAGAATTGACGGGGCATCTGCGTTCCAGACAGCGGTCAGAATCACGATTCCGCTGATGAAACCCATTATCAAAGTCTGTGTAACATTTGCAGTGGTGGGATCCTTGAAAAATTTCGATCTCGTGTATGTAATGACCGGCGGCGGACCGGCGGGGGCAAGCCAGCTTCCCAGCACGCTGATGGTAGAGACAATATTCTCCAGAAATATGTATGGATATGGAAGTTCCATGGCAATATTCATTATTTTGGAGTGCTTCCTGTTTGCATTTCTCATTAGAAAAGCATTCCGGAATGAGGATTAGAGCGTGTCTGGAATCCACTTTGAAAGGAGACAAAATCAGATGAAAAGAATCAAACCAAGCAGTATGGTGTCGCAATTTTTTCTGGTATTATGGGCAATTCTGCAAATATTTCCGCTCTATTGGCTGCTGACTTTTTCCCTTAAGGATAACGCTGATATTTTTCAGGGTAATATGGTAGGGCTTCCTTCCGTGTGGCATTTTGAAAACTATGAACATGCATTTATGGGTGGAAGCGTGGGGCGCTATCTGCTCAACAGTATTATCGTAACGGCAATTACAATTTTCATCGTGGGTCTGTCATCATTAATGGCCAGCTATGCATTGGTTCGAATGAAATGGAAACTGCGTAAATTCATGCAGGTGGCTTTTATCATGGGAATCACCATACCGATTCATGCAGCGCTGCTGCCGGTATTTATCATGATGCGCCAGGTGCATCTGATTAATACATACTGGTGTCTGATCATTCCCTACGCGGCATTTGCGGTGCCCATGGCAATTA
Source organism: uncultured Robinsoniella sp. (assembly GCA_900539655.1). Taxonomy (GTDB): domain Bacteria; phylum Bacillota; class Clostridia; order Lachnospirales; family Lachnospiraceae; genus Robinsoniella. The sequence continues at coordinate 41,627 of UQCR01000012.1, read as the reverse complement.
TGATCAGCTCCGGATTTATCTCTGCAATTCCCGTGGAATTAGAAGAAGCTGCATGTATAGACGGCTGCAATATCTATGGAACCTTTTTTAAGATTATTATGCCGTTAATGAAGCCCTCACTTGCAACAATTGCTATTTTTACCTTTTTACAGTCCTGGAATGAATTGATGTTTGCAGTTGTATTTATCAGTAAACCGGAATACCGTACGCTGACAGTGGGCATCCAGTCTCTGGTGGGACAGTATACAACGGACTGGGGACCCATAGGAGCCGGACTTGTTGTTGCCACATTCCCGATTATTATAATTTACGTAATTCTAAGCAGGCAGGTGCAGGAGAGTCTGATTGCGGGTTCTGTGAAGGGCTAGAGTCATCTCTGGTGCGGCGCCTGCAACATAGGCTGATACTGTTATCGGATGAAATACATGCAGATCTGATCCGTAAAGGAAAAACGTTTCATCGTGCTTTAGGATGGACGCATCAGGAGGCGGAAGAATTTTTTGTGAATAAGGCGAAAGTGACGGTGTATTTTGGAGAGCATTTTGGAGGGGACGGCAAAGGGTACTTCCGTCTCAATGCAGGGATTCCAAAAAGCCTGTTAAAGGAGGTACTGAATCGAATAGAATCAGCATTGATGGAAGCAGGGGCGCTATGAAATATTGGATTTCATCTCGTTAAGTAAAGTAAAGCCTAAAATAAGTATTCCGCCCAGTATCTGCGTAAGGGTGATGTTCTCCCCCAGAAAAGATACGGATACAATAATCGCTACCAGCGGATCGGTGTAGCTTAAAATGGCAGCTTCCTGTCCTTTTAAATCTTTTAGAGAAGAAAAGTAAAGGCAGTAAGTAATACCGGTATGTACAATGCCGACAATCAGCAGATTGATTATTCCAAAAGCTCCGGCCGAGGACAGATGAAGCCCGTCTGTAAGGCTGACATAAGGCAAAAGAATGACAATTGCTGCAAAAAACTGGATCAGCGTGCGGTCTATTCCGGTTACATTTTTAATGAGCTTATTTAAAATAATTACAGTGGCATAAAGCACTGCGGCGCATAATCCAAAGCAGATCCCTATAAAATTATTGCTGCCCGGTAAAAGTTTCCCAGGATCAATAACAAGCACCAGACCAAGGGTTGATATAGCAAAACATATAATCTGGCGGAAACTCAGTTTCTCACGAAATAATATAGGGCAGACAGCCATAACGATTACCGGGGCAAAATAATAACTTAAAGTAGCTATGGATACCGTGGTATAGCGATAGGACTGGAACAGAAAGATCCAGTTAAATCCCATTGCGGCACCGGAAAGGAACAGCAAAAAAAGATCCTTTTTTATTTCGGCAAAGGGGATCTTTTTATTTTTGGCAAATTTATATAATAAAATGGAAATAGCTGCAATAACAGCACGGGAAAGGGCTATTTCCCCGGAAGACAGCGGAATATTTTTAATAAAAATACCCAGCGTTCCAAAAACAGCCATGGATAGGATAATGCTAAATTTTGCTTGCATATGGTGAAATGCTCCTGTCTGTAGTCTGGTATAGTGAACAAAAGCCAGACAACTGCCTGGCTTTTGGATATATGTTATTCTCCCAGATATTCTTTTCCCATCACATCAGCTGCGATTAATGCATCGTACAGCTGTGCGGGAGTAACATCGCCTATCATATTATGAATGCTTTCTCCTGCCGCGCAGGCTTTTTCCGCAGCGATATGTACACGATCTATATCGGTTACACCGATTTCTTTCAGTGTAACGGGAAGTCCCACGCTTACACAGAAGTCAATGACTTCATCTAATTCTTCCATGGGTGCATTTTCCAGTATCAACTGTGCAATGGTACCAAATGCTACGATAGAACCATGCATAGCCTTTTCGCATTCTTCCAGAGCAGTAAATCCATTGTATACAGAATGGGATACGGCAAGTCCTCCATTATCTGCTCCGACACCGCTTAGATAAGTGGCAGCCTCAATTATAGATTCTACGGCGGGGGTAACAACACCATTTTCACATGCGCGCAGAGCCTTATACCCGTCTTCCAGAAGGGTTTCATAACACAGCTTGCAGAGAGCCATTGCAGATTTCGTAATGCCGCCGTTCTCAAGGCTTGGAGCCTTTGCTTTCTCACAGGCTCTTGCCTCAAAGAAAGTTCCTAAAGCATCGCCCATACCTGCGATCAGGAATTTTACAGGAGCATGTGCGATTACGTCAGTATCAACGAGAACTGCATCGGGATTTTTAGGATAAAATATATATTTAGCAAAAGTACCGTCATTATTATAAATAACAGAAAGTCCTGTACAGGGAGCATCCGTAGCTGCTACAGTTGGGATAATCACTACAGGAAGTCCCTCGTAATAGGCAGTTGCTTTCGCTGTATCAATAGCGGAGCCTCCGCCGACACCTACAACACAGTCAACATTCTGATCCTTCACGATCCCCTGCATTTTTTCAATTTCTCCAATGGAACTTACGCCGCCGAAAATTTCAAATAATATTTTTGCATCTTTGCCAGCAAAACTTTTTTCAATCTTCTCATGGCAGTTCCTGTGGCCGCTTCTGCTGCAAATAAATAAAAAGGATTTCCCTAAATCCTTAGTTTCTTCATATACTTGTGACAATGCGTCCTGTCCCTGCACATATTTTGCCGGTGCTCTCATCAATTTTAACATCATTCTGCCTCTTTTCTTCGCCGCTTGCTTATTGCAGGTGTCTCTGCGGCGATGGGAAACGCCTGTATTCATTTCATGTCTAATATAGTCCTTTGTGAAATAAATGTCAATATGTGAGTTTCCAATAAAAGCACAAAAAAAATAGCTCTGGCAAACAATGCCGGCTATTAGGGAGTACTTCGCAGCGTGTGGGGGCTGCGAAGTGTGAGTTATGAAATATATTAGCTGTTCGCTAATACAATAGTACTTTAGCACATTTTGGCAAATAATGCAATTCAAATTTACAAAATTTTTTAACAATTTTTGGAAAGGGCATTTTAGACAATTATATAAGGATATTTTACAAACGGGTATAGCCCAGACGTGGGATCTGGGCTATGAGTCAAATATATTATCATAGTTGATAATACACTGTTAGTATATAATGGATGAGAGGATTTGTCAAATTTTTTATTTTAGAAGACGGTGCAGGTTTTACTCCTATAGTTTTAGTTTTCAGGCATTATAATGATATATCCCTATTGGCTGCTTGGGGATATTGAAAATACATCAAGTTAATATTACTGCAAGACCTGTTCAAAAAGAGACCTAATGAGATACAGCACAAAAAAACACCGCCAACCCCTCTAAACACAAGGAATCAACGGTATTCTCACATATTTCATAGCCTGCGGATAACAGGACTTGAACCTGTTAAATATACTGTAAAACCCTTGATTTTACTGGGCTTTAAGAAGTTGTGTTGCATTTCGTGTTGCATAAATTAATAAAATGATCATTTGCGATCTGGTTCATTTGCTCAGTTCGGTCACTCATGGTATGCCGGTAAACATTTTTTAGCACTGCATCGGATGCCCAGCCGCCTCTCTTCATAATGTACTGGTCGGGGATGCCAAGAGCATGAGATACAGATGCATTGTAGTGTCTCAGGTCGTGAAATCGAAAATGAGGGATGCCGGCTCTTTTTAGGACATCCGAAAACCGGTCTGATATTTGCGAGGGCAGTAAATTAACAATTTGCCCGGATTTATGTTCCAGCTTTTTTATTACGAAGTCCGGAAACTCAATCAGGCGATCCCCATCGTATGTCTTTGTGGATTTTTTTACCCATTCATTTTTGTCATTTAATACGATGGCATATGCCACATGTACAATATTTTTATTAATGTGCATACTGTCAAGTGCACAGATTTCACCTCTGCGCATTGGCCCAAAAGCGGCTAACAATATGGGGATTTCCATTTCCGTATCTTCTATGTATGTCATTAAAGCTTGTATTTCGGCGTCTGTAGGAACGTGAATCTTTGGACGTACTTTTTGTGGCAGGGTGGTATTTAAGGCGAAATTCGGTCGATATTCTTTTAATACGGCAGATAACAGGCCGTGCATGTTGCGCACGCTTTTGGGGGAGTGTGTTTGCGACTCCCTGTTAATTGATTTCTGGATAATAGCCTGAGTTAGATCACAGATACGCAGGTCTGCCAGATCCTGGAGATCACAGCGCCTGGACCGTTTATATTCACGAATGGTTGACGGAGAAAGAACAGCAGTGCGGTTTTCAATATAATCATCCAGGCATTCACCATATGTTTTGTGAGATACTTTGCTTTTTTCTTTCTTGTTTAATGCGTATTCTGCGGCGGCATATTCTGCTTCTCTTTTCCCGGCGGCAGATGGGTCATCACTGGTAAAGGATTCATAGATTCTTTTTTTCTTTTCGATGCCGTCTTTTCCTTTTACGGTTTCCGTGTGGCTGTATACAAGGCATCGCCAACTTCCGGATGGTAGTTTTTTAGCTGTTGCCATAATTTTATTCCTCCTTTTTCGTAAAAAAATAACACCTATACAGGCGTCGAGGAAAATGATATAATATGCTTGTCATTGGCAATATTATATAGGCTCTTTGTCTGTATAGTTTTTTCTTAAGCCGTTCGGTGTTTCCAGCACCGGGCGGTTTTTACTTACTTTACTTATTATGAGTAATTACATCTAGTATGGCAAGGATCTGATGTGCCTGATTAAAGGCATTTTGGTAATCTTTACTGTCGGTTTTAGTAGCTTTAGAGATTAATGGTATCATAATACAGGGTGCATTAAAATTATTCAAAGTTACTTTAATAATTAAAGAGTTTACTTTTTTCTTTTGTGTACGTTTTCCTGTTATACCACCAGCTATCGCGCCAGCAGCCCCAAAAACAGCACCGCCTACTAATGCTTGACCTACGCCACCGCTTGTAACGATACTATCATCTTCTAAGAGTTCATAAGATACGAGATCTGAGAAGTCATAACAGTCTTTAGTTCCTACTTTTGTCATGTTTCCAGGCATCACTAAGTTTGACATACCTAGTGTAGATATTGCCATTGCACCTTTAAAAAATCCACCTTTTTTACCTACGGTGGTTACTTTTCCCTGTATTTTAAATAATCGGTTATTTTCATCCACCTGTACCGGACCTAGTTTCTTTGTCGCCCGAAATTGTATAGATGGTGTCGGGCATACAGGGCTTATAACAGATGATACAGACTTATAATAAACATCTATTACCTTCTTTGAGGTGATTAATGACTCACCCGACTGTTGGGAAAATACCTTAACCGCATTTATTTTGTCTTTGGGGTAACAAGAGTAAATCTCTTCAAGTAATTCCTGATTTGGATTTATGGCGTTACTCGTACTTTCTTGCTGTACAGATGTGTCGTCTTGAGTTGCAATCGGAAAGCCACAATTAGGGCAAGACACAGCTCTGTCAGATATTTCTTTCCCACATTCGGGACATGTTATTAACATAATTTATTCCCTCTTTCTTTTTTTATTATCAAAGGACTTGCCTATTGATTTTTATATATTTAAAATTAAAATTCCGATAGCAATTTTATTAGAAGCATTTTTTCATCGGTCGTAAGTTTGTTCCCATTTCTGGCTATAAGCTGTTGCATATCGTTATAGGTAGGTTCTATACATGCTGTAATATCATTCTTGTCTTCATAATCATCAAAATCATTTAATGTTAAACCTAAAACCCTAGCAATAGCTTTTAAAGTTTCTAGCTTGGGGTCTTTCGTAGCGCCACTTAATATTTTATTTAATGTACCTAACGGAACTCCCGATTTTTCAGCTAATTCAGCAGTTGTCATTCCCATCTTTTTTTTATATTCTGCAATTTTTTCTAAGCCCATTTTAAATACCTCCTTATAGGTAATATATTACCGCATAAGAATGCAAGTACCTTTGCTTTTTCCATTCTAAAACTTCTATATAAGTAATATTTTGTTTTGTTATCAGCGGATATGTTGAAAATTTTAGTTAGTTTCTATGGAATCTTTTTTGCAATATTTTGGAATATAGCTTATTTCCTCTAGGCGTTTTGTAGCTTCTAACTTGCCTGTTGAATTAAATTTTCGAAATATATCTAAAATTTTTATCTCATCAGATTCATTTAATACTTCTATTCCAGCAATACCATCAGCTTTAAAGTTATCTAAAGCTTCGGTTTTTCCAAGTTTGTGATAATATGTAGGTTCATCCCAACCCATAAGTTTTGCTGGAGTAGTATTTAAAGCATTTGCAAAAAGATCTATTTTTGTTTGAGATAGGTCAACGAGCCCTTTTTCAATCTTGGCAATTGAAGAGCGGCTGGTATATCCAGTTTTTTTAGCTAAATCATCCTGAGAAAATCCTAACTCCTCTCTTAAAGATTTTATATTGGAGTATAACTTTAACATAAAGTCACCACCTTTCGTAAATAGATCACAATAATATAGTAGCTTTTCTATTTATAATACTGATAACAATTTTATTTAGAAGCTTTTTTTCGTCGGTAGTAAGTTTGTTTCCATTTTGTGCTATTAATTGCTGCATGTCATCGTAAGTAGGCTCTGATTTTTCTGCATTTTCTCCAGTAACTATTTCTTCCAGATCTTCTACTTTAATGCCTAACTCTTTACAAATCTTTACAATAACTTTTACACTTGCTTTATTAACACCGGTACGTTTTAGTATTGTATATACACTAGTATACGGAATATTGCATTTTTCAGCGATTGAACGAAAGCTATACCCTTTTGATTTAATTAATCTTTCTAAAATTTGTGCTCTTTTCATTCTAAATCCTCTATATAAGTATATTTTGTTTTGACTATAGGAGGATATTTTGAAATTAATTTTAATTTGTTTCTGTTGAATCTTTTTTGCAATATAATGGAATATAGCTTAATTCCTCTAGGCGTTTTGTAGCTTCTAACTTGCCTGTTGAATTAAATTTACGAAATATATTTAAAATTTTTAGCTCATCAGAGTCGTCTAATACTTCTGTTCCAGCAATACCATCAGCTTTAAAGGTATCTAAAGCTTCGATTTTTCCAAGTTTGTGATAGTATGTAGGTTCATCCCAACCCATTAAGAAAGCAGGGGTAGTATTTAGAGCCTTTGCTAAGGGTTCGAGAATAGTGATTGGCATATCTTCTATTTCACCGTTTTCATACCTATATATAGTAGCTCTGGTTTTTCCAATAAGTGTACCTAATTCTTCAGCAGATAAACCAAGAGCCTTTCGAAGCTGTTTAATTCTTTCTCCGCGAGTCATAATATTTTATCTTGCTCCTTTCAGAATATAGAATTATTATACGATAGAAATCGCAAAAGCGCAACTATAGAAAATGAATAAGTATAATAATTCTCATAAATGAGAAATATTACTTGACATAACCGATAAATTGATATATTATATTTATATTCTCACAAATGAGATCGATGGAGGTGATATAATGGTTAATGTAGACAAATTACGTGGCAAAATCGTAGAGAAACGTATGAGTATAGCGGATCTATCTAAAAAGATAGATATAGATAAAGCCACCTTTTATAGGAAAATAAATGGCGAGGGTGAAACTTTTTCTATTCGTGAAGTAGATGCAATTGCTAAAGAATTAAACTTAACTATTGATGAAGCCATAGCAATTTTTTTTAGTCAATTTGTCGCATAAATGAGATGAGAACGGTAGGAAAATATATGCCAAAATTAAGACCAAATAAAGAGAAGGTGTTGAAGGGTGAATGATTTAAATAAACTCACGATTGATGAAACCGAAGCAATTCACATAGATGGGGTGAAGTTAAATGCAGTGAAAAGATATGAGCTGACACACTCCGCCGCAAACGCAGCAGAGCTGACAGTCATATTAGATGTCAATGTAGGCCAAGTTGGTTCTGCACTAAAGAAGTAATTTGACCACTCCATGTTAACGAAGTTATGCGAATGTCGGGTAATGAATTGCTAATGTAATTCTTTCTGCTTCCGCAGACAATAAAAAAAAGGAATGAAGGTGAAGTATATGCCAAAATTAAAACCAAATGAAGATGATGTAAAAAACAGAACACTTGAAGGAATAATTGCTAAGTACATTAATATTAGAAAAATGACAGAAGATGACTTAGCAATGTATTTGAGAATCACAAAACGTACACTACAAAACAAAAGAAAGAAGCCTGAAACATTTACATATCCTGAAGTACGAAGGGCTTTTCGGGTTTTGCAGGTTCCGGATGCAGAAAAGTTAGAGATTTTTTAGGAAAGGTTAATGCATAGTTGGATAAAAAACTGTAGAAAGAAGGTTTGTGATGAAAAACAAATTAATTAGCCTGCTGGCAACAGCCTGCATAATGGAAACAGTGCAGATCATATTTCAGACTCCTTGGACGGTAATAGAGGTGATTTCTGCAGGCAGTTTTATATGTCTGTTAATCTATTACTATATACAGGAGCTGGAGCACTTAGAAAGGAGGAAACGAGATGATATGGATTGAATCGGTACAGGAACCAGAAATACAAAGTGATCCATTTGAAAAATGGAATAATATTGATCAAATAATTAACACATTGCACCGGGTTCAGCTTGAGAATCATTTGGACCGTTACGATACGATGAGATATTCTGCGGGACTGTTACAAGGAATTGCAGACATTGATCCTACGGGAACCTTTTCAAAAAAAGATATATGGAAACTGACATCATTTTTTGAAAGTATTGTAAATGGAAATAGTCCCCACACCGACCAAAGTTTAGGGACTATTCAATCAAACACATAAAAAATAACTCTATATGTATTATAGAGCAAAACGGGAGGCTTTGTCAAATGCATTATAAAGAACTATCCACAAACGAAGTAATATCGGAGGAAGATGCATTTCTCTATGCAAAAGAAAACTTAGATTTCCTGGAAGGTAAGGATAAAAAAGAATTTATCGACTGGTTTTTTTCCGGGAACTGGATGAAGGAGGATTCCCATGCTGAAACCATATGATGAGCTACGAAAATTAGATGTAACCCCGTACTGTGAAGAGCGGGACAAGTTTTTATATTTAAACTGGGCACAGTGCATTAAGCTGCTGCATGACCACGGGGCAGAAACTGTTTACTGGGAACCCATACCAAACCCAAAGACCGGAAGCAGCCTCTACTACTGTGATCATGAATTTATAGATAAGAACGATTCCAGAAACCGGTGCTATGAAACCAGGATCAAAGTAGTCATAGATGAAAAAGAGTACACCATGCAGTCCCCGGTGATGAACGGCACGAATCCGGTAAAGGATAACTCCATGAGCCAGCAGCGTGTCTGGAACAGCATGTGCCGGTCATTTGTGAAATGTGTGGCAATCCACACGGGTCTTGGATTTGACCTGTGGCTGAAAGAGGAAGAAAACCCTTTCCAGCAGGAGGAACCGGCTTCGGAGCCGCAGAAAAAAATGATCCGGGATATCTGCAAAAAGCATAAGATCGATATTGATATGCTGTATGCATCAAACGGGATTAATGAGGATACCGTTACCGCCGCCCAGATCGGCAGGTTCTTAGTATCCTTTAAAAAGAAGTATGGTGATGATTAGTGCATACAGTCGTAAAGGTAGAAAAAGTCAGGGAGGATGAACAGGGAACGCAGCTGTATATATCAATCCCTGGAAAATACATAAAAGAAATGGTTCTGGATAAGCATATCCGCCAAGCAGAGATGCGCTTCGATGATGGCAGGCATATTTCCATAGAACAAAGGAAAAAAGCTTATGCAACCATTGCAGATATTGCCGCCTGGAGCGGGGATGTGCCGGAATATATGAAAGAGCTAATGAAATATGAGCATATGAAACGAACCGGATGCGGGTATTTCAGCCTGTCAGACTGCTCGGTGGATACGGCCAGGGAATATATAAACACCCTGATGGAGTTTTCCCTGGCAAATGGAATCCCCCTGGATGACCTGGGGGTGAACAGGACGGACGATATAGGCAGGTACTTATATTTCTGCCTGAAGCATAGAAAGTGTGCGGTATGCGGCAGGATTGGTGAGATACACCATGTGGATGCGATTGGTATGGGGAATAACCGGAGGAAAGTGGATGACAGCGGATACCGGAAGATCTGCTTATGCCGGGAACACCATATCATAGCTCATCAAAGGGGAAAAGAAACTTTTGAAAAGATGTATAAGGTATATGGTATTACTGTCAAGGAGGAGCGATGATCAGAGTTATTTGTGAGACAAAAGATGAAAAAGAGCAACTTAACAAGCTTTTAAGGTTGGGAGAATTTACTATTCTCGGAGCAGAGATAATCATGCAAGTGGATATTCCTTGTTTCAACCACAGAGATATTAAATGGGAAATAAAAGAGGGCGATATGGCGTTGGCAAAGAAAGCACTAATATTGAAGCTTGAAAAACTAAGACCAAATACGTGTGCCGGGAATTCTTGCTATAACGATTGCGACTTATATGCTAATGGCGCATATGGAACTGGTTGCGCACTTGATATAGTGATAGGAGAGATAGAAAGAAGAAATATTTAGTTTTGTTATAAGGCAGTGATGCTTTATATAGAAACCCGTAAATGCTGATTCATATTTGCGGAGGGCGGATAATATATCACAAATCTATTATAAGCCAGGCTGGGGCGGCAGACCGCCCCGGAAAGGAGGAACATGAATATTGTGGATTATATACCGGTAGGATACCAGAATGCAGTAACCAGAAAGCAGCTCTGTATCCTGACCGGGTTATCGGATAGAAAAGTAAGGGACTTAATTGCAGATGCACGCAGGGAGACGCCCATCATTAACCAGCAGGATTCCAAAGGCTATTATATACCGGATACCGGCAGCATTATTGATATGTGCGCACTGAGACGGTATGTAAAGCAGGAAGAGCACCGGTTAAAAAGTATCGGGTGGTCCTTAAAGGCAGCAAGGAGGGCGGCAGGCGATGAATAGCAGGGCAAAAGGAGCCAGGGGGGAAAGGGCGCTTGCCCGTGTGCTAAGGGATCAGGGGTATGAATGCCGCAGGGGACAGCAGTACAGCGGAGCCAATGGAGATGCGGATGTGGTAGGGCTGCCCGGTATGCATATCGAGTGCAAGGTTTACAAAGAACAGCTGCGGGGCGGCCTGTATGGGGCAATGGAACAGGCTGCCAGGGATGCCAGGGAAGGGGAAATGCCGGTTGTCATGCAGAAGAAGGACCGCTGCGGATGGCTAGCCACAATGAAGATCGAGGACTGGACAGCACTGTACCGGGAATATGAAGCCGGGCAGGCAGTAAAGAAAATGGATAAGTAGGTGGTGGCGTGAATTATATAGAACTGCTTAACCGGTTTTACCATTTGCTGCAAGAAACCAGAGTGTCAAATAACGCACAGTTGCTTTATTATACGCTATTGCAGATAAACAACAGATGTAGTTGGTCGGACTGGTTCGCGCGGACGAATGTAAGCTTAAGCGGAATGATGTGTGTAAGTGAAAAAGCGCTCACGAATGCGAGAAATGAATTAAAACAGCTGGGGCTGATTGATTTCATTTCCTCAAAGAAGCGGGGGGAATGTACAAAGTATACGCTTTTGAACCCAACAAAATGCGGTACAAAGGAAGTACAAAAGAAGTACAAAGGAAGTACAAAAGAAGTACAAAGTGCAGACATAAGTAAACAGAAACAAGAAACAAAAACGAAAACAGAAAAGAGCAGTACTAAAGTACTGCCAGAAAAATATGCTGCAGATGACCTGCTCAATGATGCCATACTGGAATTTATTGCTCACCGGAAGGCATCAAAAGCAGCATTAACCGAAAAAGGGATGGAGCTGATAATGAAAAAGCTTGACAGGCTGGCAATGGATAATGATGAAAAGATCGCCATACTCCACCAATCTATTGAGAACGGCTGGAAAGGAGTCTTTGCATTGAAAGAAAAGCCTAAGAGGCAGGAAACGAATTTTTATGATGATATGGCGAGGTGGGTGAACGAACATGAATGTGAATGAATTTGGTTCCATTGCATCAGCAATGAAAGCCGCATATCCAAATGCGAACCTGATGCCGGATAACCGGGCGAAAGAGGTGTGGTACACCATGCTGTCTGATCTGGATTACCGTATCTGCCTGGCAGCATTAAAAGAGCATATCAGTTTAAATAAATTTGCTCCCTCCATTGCGGAGATCCGGGAGAAATGTGCCGGCATCGTAAGGGGTGAGGAAAAGGACTGGGGTGCCGCCTGGAAGGATGTGCTTTATGCGATCCGGCGCTGGGGCATGTACCGGGAAGCGGAGGCAATGGACAGCCTGGACGATGGCACCAGGCAGTGTGTAGGGAGGCTGGGGTTTAAGAACCTCTGCCTGTCGGAGGACCTGAATATAGACCGTGCTAATTTCCGCATGATTTATGAACAGGTATCCGCAAGACGAAAGGAATATATACAGCTTGCGCCGGCACTGCTGGCAGAGAAGCGCAGCCTGCATGAACTGGTGCAGAATACAGTGGAGTTGCTGGAGGGGGAATGATCATGGCGATAGCAAACAATTGCAGGTATCCGGACTGTATACAGTGCGACCGTAATGACTGCGATATGGATGACAAAGATATTCAGGCTATGCTGAAACGCCGGCGGTGGGACAAGAACCCGGAGGTGTTCCGGGAGAAACAGAGGGAATACCGGAAACGCAGGTATCAATGCATGGAAAAGCCGGAAGAAAAGATCTATCAGTATCTGGTGGAATATATAAGCCGGCATATGTATCCGCCGTCTGTCCGGGAGATTGCATCCGGAATCGGATTAAAATCACAAAGTAATGTACCGGAATATTTGGAGCGGTTAAAAAACCAAGGGCTGATAGATGGAGAGCCCAAGAAATCCAGAGCGATCCGGTTAACGGGCTACATAATGGTTCGAGAGGGAGGCAGATGTGAAATCACTAAGTGAAGAAAAGAAAAATGAAGTGAAGCGGCTGCATAAACTGGGATATAAACACAGGGAGATTGCAAAGCTTGTGGGCGTGTCTAAGGGCAGCGTAACTTATGTGATTCAGGAGAGAACCAAGCAACAGAATAAGTTATGCAACATCCCGCAGAGTGTCTGGGATGAATGGGATATCTTACACGAACGGTATGGCGAGAATGGAACGCATAGAGCTAAAAACAGGCTGCATACAGGGAGATAAAGCGATGGGAAGAATGCGCATTTTATGTAAAGGAAAACGAGTTGACAATAGGGATTGGGTGGAAGGATATTACCTGCATAAAGAAAATAAAACCTTACCGGGTTGCGATATGCACTTCATTTTGCGTCATGATGGGTATGGATTGGTAGAATGGGTGGAGATTGATCCGATTACGGTATGCCTGGATACCGGTTTAAAGGACTGCAGGGGAAATAAAATATGGGAAAATGATATACTTTCGTGCAAAAAGCTGGGTGAGGCATTTAACCGATGCAAAGTTGTTTGGAGCATACACTATACTGGCTTTCGGGTGGAACCATTTGATATAGAGGAATATTACGATGTTCCGGACAGACCGATTATATTTGACCTGGAAAGTCCAAAAACAAGAGAAATGGATTATGAAAGAGTAGGAGATATATTTGACAATGTTTAGGAGGTAAATAGTATGATCGGATGCATTATAAGCTTTATAGCAGGTGGATTTGCCGGGGCGCTAGTTATGGCACTATGTGCTGCCAGCAAGAACAGGGATGTAAATATAAGCCTTGAGGATACGATCGGAAATATAGTGGAAAATAAGGACGTAAGTATGGCCAGTGGACAGGGATGCAAGAACTGTGAACCGGAGCATTGCAAAGAAGATTGTTGACATAATTAAAATTTAGGCGATAAGCCGGGAAGGGGAATTATGGAGTTTACAGTTTATAAAAAAACTGACGGGTACCCTGTGAGTCTTGACGAATTTGTGGATGTTGCAGAAGAAAACGGACTTGTGGGATGCGATTTAGATGAATTTATGCTGACCGAGAGCGGTACATTGGCACTTGCCGATGATTGCGGAAATTATATGCAAATACCAAGAGAAGGAAAGTATATTATTGCTATTTGCATAGAGACGCAAGGTACTATAGTAAAGATTGTGTATTAAAATTTAGGAGGCGTAAAATGATTGCTAAATTTAGTGCTATACAATGCGATGATAGATGGGATGAAAGATTTAGAAAAATAAGTAACATTAAAACAATTGGTATAAAGACAGTAATTACAATAGATACGGAAGAAGATACGAGCATTGAATATATGATTAAAATGGCAAAAGAAATTGAAAATATGCCAGCCGTTGATCATAAAAAATTTGTAAAAGTAAGACCGATATTCAATGGCTAATATTAAAATTTATGGAGGTAACAGATGGAGAATAATCTATATCAATCAATGATAAATTGTATTTACGAAATGGAAGCAATGCGGGATGATTACGAAGAAAAAGAAGCTGATGCGTTTGTATTATCCGTGTGCAATAACATGATCAACCTGGTTAAGCGAGCTATTGCGCGAGGGGCGTATCCGGATAAAATACAAGAGTTAAGAAATGATGTGACAGTAATGGTTGAAGCTGAAAAACATGGGAACACAACAACTGTTACTGCAATGTCAGAGCAACTTATTTACGAAATACTTATCAGGTAAACTGAAATATAACAGACTAAAAGAGGAAAGCATTGGACTACAAAAATAAAGAAGGCTACACAGACAGTACAGCCGGCAGGGCAATACATAACGCCGAGAAGACACCTAAGCATGTGCTTGCGGTAATAGAAGCGCTTAGGCAGGTAGCAAGCTTAGCAGGATTCGATATACAGGGGAGGATCTGGCTTAAGGATAAGGCTACAGGGAAAGAGTTTAGATAGGAGGAAGAGGTCAATGCCTAATGTAAGACCAATAAACGAAAAAAAGTATCAGATTAGTAAGAGAAGATTTTGTGAACTGTATAACTTCTGCCTACAATACAATGAATGGATGGATGAGTTAAAGTATAAGACAGATACAGTAGGCGGCTTAGAAATAACAGACATGCCCAGAGGATATGGAAATTCAGATCCAACTCAAGCATTAGCTGTGCGAAGAGCAGAACTGCAAAGAAAATGTAATCTCATACGACAGACGGCAACTGAGGCTGATTCAGTAATATTTCCATACATTCTAAAAGCAGTTACAAATGAGGGAATATCCTATAATTATCTTAGGGAGTTTATGGATATACCTTGTGGGAAAGATTTGTATTATGATAGACGTAGAAAGTTTTTCTGGCTGCTTTCAAATAAAAAAGAGTAAAAGCCGTAATCATAGGACATATTTATATGATATTATGGTAGTGTAAACAAATGGATACAGCTCATCTATTTACGAAAAAGTTCTCCCAAACACATACGATTGCCGAGTGTTACAGCCCGGCAGTTGAATCGCCAGCAGTACAGATCTGGGTTCCTGAATGGGAGTAGGTCGAAAGACTTAGAATTCCTTTGTTTTGCACGAACGGTTTAAAAAGAAAGAAATCCAAACCGGGAGTGACCGGTGGTGGTCGATCCAGTTTTCGGGTGTCTGTTAAAACCGAGATGGTTGCCGCACAGGGCGACTGAAGAAAGGCACTTACTTAGCGTAGGTGTCTTTTGGCGTATAATAGTAAAGGCAGCCTATTGGCTGCCTAATCCCTACATAGTTCATCAAGTGTAACTTCAAGAGCATCAGCAAGTTTAATTGCAGTGTCAACCTTGCATCTATTGAATCTCTCTATATCTTCAATAGTACGCTGTGGAACATTGGAAAGTTCTGACAGTGCTCGGATGGATAAACCTTTGTCATTTCTTATTTGTTTTAGTTTCATGCAAGTACCTCCGAATTTTGGGAACTGTATTACTTAACATATATAGGGAGGCTATTATTACAAGAATACTGCTTAGCCTGCTCCAGCGGGTTACAATTGCGTATACAAGTGTAAATATTAGTAAGATGCTATCAAATTTCATTGATAAAGTGCAGCCAATGTGGTAATATTATCTTAGAGAGGGGAGATTGCTCTCCCCTGTGGGTTATCACTTGAATGCTTTTATAAACTCTGCTATTCCTAAGAGTAGCGACGATACGGCGAATATCGTTTTAATTACGAGTTTCCAAAGTTTTTCAGGTGATAACTTTTTCTTTTGTTTCTTACCCATTGGCGATTCCTCCTTTCCTATTTGATAATATAATTATACCACGTTGTAACGTGTACGTCAACATGAAAATAGAAAATAATGTAAATAATTTAAGCACTCGGATGAATATTCTGAGTGCTTTTCCTATGTATAAAGAAAGAAGGTGAGCCGGAATGGCAAAAGGTAAATATCAAGAATGGTTACAGTCGGAGGGCTTTATGAAAATATAAGGGTGGGAAAAAGATAGAAATAGCGATTGGAATGAAGAGATGAACTGTATCAAGAAAATTTTATAATTACTTTAAAGTTGCCCACAATGCCCACTAGGTATGTGTTAATATGATAGTGTAAACAAATGGATACAGCTCATCTATTTACGAAAAGTTCTCCCAACACATACGACTGCCGGATGTCACAACCCGGTGATTGAATCTCCGGGTAAAATCCGGAACACATAGTGAATCCCTGGAGACAGGGGAAAAGGCATCTGCTTAGGCGGGTGTTTTTTGATAAATACGTATAAATATGTATAAAAGTGTTGACATACGTGTAAACACGTGCTATAATGGATACATGATAAGGAAAGGAGATAAAACAAAATGCCAATGACACCGAAGCAAATGATTAAGCTTTTAAAACAAAATGGTTTCATAGAAGTCAGGCAGGCAGGTTCTCACAAAACATTTGAGAATCCCATAACTGGCAAAGCAGCAACGGTTCCTTATCACTGCAAAGACCTAAAGAAAGGTACTGAGCAGGCAATACTTAAACAGGCGGGGCTTAAATAGCCCCTGCCTCATGATAGGAGGTATAGCACTATGAAAGGACGTATGTTTTATCCAGCAATCTTTCAAACTGAGGATGAAGGCGGGTATTCAATCTGGTTTCCCGATGTTGAAGGATGTATCACGCAGGGTGATAGCATGGAAGAAGGTTATGAAATGGCTTTTGACGCATTGGGAAATATGCTTTCGTATTTGGAAGAATGCAAGAAAGAGATTCCTAAAGCATCAGAACCTCAGGGAATCAAGCTTGAACCTAAACAGTTTCTTGTTGTGATCGAGTTCAATATGATGGAATACAGAAAGAAAAATGATTCAAGAGCAGTAAAGAAAACACTGACCATTCCATCATGGCTGAATGAGGAAGCGTTGAAAAAGAATATAAACTTCAGCCAGGTCTTACAAGAAGCACTTATGGATAGAGTAAATATGTAAAGAAGAAAGCATCTGATTTTGGTCAGGTGCTTTTTAAGTATAACAGCAAATAATATACAAGAGAAAAGGTAGCATGTTGGCTACCTAATCTCTGCACAGTTCATCAAGTGTAACGTTAAGAGCGTCAGCAAGTTTAATAAGAGTAGATGCCCGCCCATCATTACGACGTTCAAGATCTTCAATTGTACGTTGTGGTACATTACTTAATTCAGATAAAGCTTTAAGAGTTAATCCTTGGGATTTACGGATTTCTTTGAGTTTCATTGTTTTTCCTTTCGGGGATTAGTTTAAATATACAGCTTATTATTACACTGATAGAGAGTAGTATAACAATAGTTTTATTTAGCAGTGACCAGTTGTTGTAAAATGCAATTACGAAATTAATCAGTAGTACCGTGGTTAAAAAGCATATTTGTTTCATTGATTAATTTATACCATTATGGTAAGATTAAGATAGGAGGGAAGCTTTCACTTCCCTGCCCAAGCTATTAACTAAGATTTTAATGCTGTAATCAATGTAGCCAGTGCAATGATTAGATTGATTACGATAAGACAGAAGTCTTTGGTTGATAGCTTTTTCTTCTTCTTTTTCTTACTCATTAGGTATATCCTCCTCTCTCATTTGATAATATTATTATAGCACGTAAATGCGTGGAAGTCAATAGGTAAATACAAAATAATTTAAAATATTGAAGACAGCACTCGAATAATTATTCAGAGTGCAATTTCTAAACAAAAAATAAATGTAAAAAATTAATAAAACTTCTTGACATATGGTACACCCTATGATATACTATAGTTAAGAAAGGAGGAAAACAGATGGGTAAAAAGAAAAAGAAAGAGAAAGAAGAACAAAAAAAGAAGCAGAAACTTGAAATAATCGCCCTGATTGCTTCCATAGTAGCGAGCCTGACAACCACACTACTTGCAATCTTAGATCACTTCAAATAACCGCTTCGCAGGGTGGGGGAACAAATCCCCCATTCCTTTAATAAAACTATACCACATCTGTTAAAAAAAGTCTATGAGAAGGATAATTATATTACTAAACCTATCAACTACATTGACGCTTGGATATCTGTTATTAAGAAGTGATGAATATAAAAAAGGGATTATGATAGCTGTAATATTGAACTTGATAGCAATTGCTTTAAATATTGTCGTGGAGGTGCAGGATGGAAGAAAGAAAACCAAAACCGCAGACAATAGCAAGTAAGAAGTATCAAGACAAGGTTGGGCTTATGAGTAAAGCGTATAAGCTTAAGCGTGAAGTTGTGGAAGCATTTGCTGACGCGTGTAATACAACTGGAGTGAGTCAGGCATACCAGTTGACTAAAATGATGAATGAGTATATAGATCAAGTAAATAGGGAGCAAAGCAAGAAGCACTCGGATGAATAGTCTGGGTGCTTTTCCTGTTCAGGGAGGATGTTATGGCAACCAAGATATACAGCAAAGACAAGTACAACATATACCTAGCGGACAACAGCTACATAATACATAACACACGCAAGGAGTTTGAGGCAGGGCACACACATATAAACAGCTTAGATACTGCTAAGTACATAATTGATCTGGCGATACACAGAAGTATGCCACATCACCTTAGTACGTATTTATTAGCCAGCCTCATACGGATATCAAACGATGTTGTGTATAGCAGTAAGGTAGCAGAGTTAATACAGAACAAAAAGAATAAGCAACCATATAGGAACAGGAGCATGTAAGATGGAACAGGAAACCCTTGAATGGATCAGACAATTGATACGAGATAATGACATGCACGCTTTCTACACCTCATCTTTATGGAGAAAGAAACAACATCAGATACTTAAACAACAGCATTATGAATGCCAGAGATGTAAGGGGAAAGGGCAAGTGACTAAAGCGGTAACTGTACATCATAAGAAGTATTTACGCAAGAATCCACATTTAGCACTAGAAGACAGCAACCTGGAAGCAATATGTGGTAAATGCCATTACGATGAACACCACAGAAAGAAGTATGGATTTACCAATGAAGAGAGGTGGTAGTGATGGCACTGCTTTATTACACCCCCGGGTAGAAAAAATGAGAAAACTCTAAGGGAACGGTGACCGGGAGGGTTCTTGTAAGGGGAGAAAATTAAAAAAATATGAAAAGTCAGGAAGTGATAGAAATGGCAAGGCCTCCAAGTAAGGAAACAAAGAGGGATCGAACACAGGAAAGTATTGTAAATGCGTTGAGAAAAAATGATTTGACAGAAAATTTTATTGCAGACAAGGTGGAAGAGTATATGTCATTTTACGATGATTTATTATATATAAATGATGCACTTACTGATATGAAATCCAGCGGTTATGAAGATATAAAAAAATACACTGAGGCTACAGGTGAAAAAAGGCGGATATCTGGGGAGATGAGAAAAATACTGGAATTTCTGGGACTGAAACCAACAGTTGTACCGCTACCTATGGGCGGTGGTTCAGACGAAGAGCTATAGCAGATATATAGATCCCTACATCCGCAAAATAAAAAATAATGAAGTAGCACATTGCCGGGAGCAGGAGCAGATGATTGACAACATTATCCTTCCTATGCTGGATCGCGATGATGTAATAATAGATAATGATAAAATTAAAAAAGGACTGTCTTTGCAGAAATACTTTCCATTCGAACTGATTGAGTGGGAGGTGTTTTTATTTGCTTTAATTGCAGGCGTATTTTTTGATAATGGAGATATTGTATTTAATGATGTCAGGGTTATGGTAGGCAGAGGTAGTGGGAAAAATGGTTTTATTTCGTTCCTCTGCTTCTATTTTCTATCGCCGTATCATGGCATCAGGGGGTATAACATAGATTTGATGGCAAACTCTGAAGAACAGGCAAAGACTTCATTCAGAGATGTTTTTGAAGCTGTCACAGATCCGGTAAAAGAAGAATATAAAAGTGTTTTAAAGTGCAATTACCATGCAACAAAGGAATTGGTAACCGGAAGAAAAACAAAGTCTGATCTACGGTTTAACACTTCATCGAAACGGGGAAAAGACAGTAAACGTACAGGATGCATCATATTTGATGAGAAACATGAATATACCGATGTACAAAATATGAATACGTTGAAGTCGGGATTAGGGAAAGTCTGGCATGGACGAATTATAACCATAACAACAGACGGACATGTCAGGGGAGCCGTTCTGGATCAGGAGAAGGATCAGAACCGGGCAATACTAAAAGAGTACAATCCATTAAACCGGACTTTAGTATTTTGGTGCAGAATTGAAAATGAAACGGAATGGAATCAGGTGGATAAACTTGTAAAAGCGATTCCCAGCCTGAATGATTTTCCCAGCCTGCGGACAACAATACAAAAAGAAATAATAGATATGCCATATAACCAGGACTATTTCCCGGAGTTTATGGCGAAACGATGTAACTTCCCGATTGGGAACAAAGAAGTTGAGGTTGCCACATGGGAAGATATTCTTGCAACGAATCAGGAAATGATTCATCTATCAGGAAAGAACTGTGTTGGAGGAGTTGACTATGCAAAAACGAATGACTTCGTAGCGGTTGGTCTTACCTTTAAACATAGCGGTAAGTACTATCACATTCATCATACATTTATTTGTTCCAGATCTAGGGACTTAGGAGGCATTAAAGCGCCACTTAGGGAATGGGAATCAAAGGGAGATGTAGAATTTGTGGATGATGTAGAAATACCACCGGAAATCGTAACACATTGGTTTGAAATTATGGGGCAGAAATACAATATCCTAAAAATAGCAATTGATAACTTCAGGTATTCATTACTAAATTCTGCATTCAAGAAGATTGGATTCGATGCATATGAAAAGAAAAATATAAAATTGGTGCGCCCTTCTGATATTATAAAAGCAGCACCTATAATTAACTCAGCTTTTTTAAATCATATCATCGTATTTGGCGATGTTCCTATTATGAGGTGGTATGTGAATAATACAAAAAAGCTTGAAAAGGATGGGAATATAACCTATGGCAAAATTGAAGCTAATTATCGTAAGACAGATGGTTTTATGGAATTTGTAAATACAATAATACTGGAAGAAGATATACCGGAAGATCTTAATTATAATATCAATTTCGGCGTTTATACTTATTAGAAAGGAGGAAATATGGGATTTTGGAATTGGATACAAGGGAAAATGCTTGGTGGGAAAAACATTGAGGTAACGGCAGATACCATAGCCAATTATATAGACCAGGAAAAAATGTCCAGATTGGTATTGGAAGAATTTACAATACATGCCGCAATTAATCTAATTGCAAACTGCATCTCAAAGTGTGAATTTAAAACTTTTCAATCAGGTAAAGAATTCCTGGGAGAAGAGAGTTACAAATGGAATTACGAACCAAACATCAACCAAAATTCAAGTCAGTTCATTCAAGAGCTTGTTACTAAACTATTGTATAATAATGAATGCCTTGTAGTGGAAAGCAATGGACAACTGATTATAGCAGAAATATATGGGAGCCAGGAGTTTGCCTTGAAGGAAACCATATTTAGTGGCGTAAGCCGGAAGGGATTTACTTATAACCGATCATTTAACATGTCAGACGTACTTTATTTTAAGCTGAACAATAAGAATATTCGGCAGCTTTTGAAAAACCTGTGCAGCGGCTATAACCAAATATTAAATGAAGCAGTTGAAAAATATGAAAAGGCTGGCGGTGAAAAAGGAACATTGCATATAGATGCAGTGGCACAGGGAAAGAAATACGGAGATAAAGGTTTTGAGGATGTATTTGAAGACCTGATGAACAACCGTTTTAAAAAGTTTTTTAATAGCCGCAGTGCAGTACTGCCATTGTTTGATGGATTTGAATATACAAAGCAGGCGGCAGAACAAAGTAAGAAGTCAACGTCTGAAGTAAAAGACATAACGGATCTGACAGAAGAAATTTTACAGACAGTTGCCAGAGCATTTAATATTCCCGTTTCTCTTTTAAAGGGGGATGTTTCAGATGTGGATAAGATTACTAAGAATTTCCTTACATTCTGCATAGATCCAATCTGCGAAATGATTGCAACAGAGATTAACCGGAAACGCTATGGTAAGAAACTGGTGCAGACGGGAAGCTATATCAAGATAGATACTACGACAATTATGCATGTAGATATATTTGATATAGCAGAAAAAATAGATAAATTAATAGCAAGCGGTATGTACTGCATTGATGAGCTGCGGAAGAAACTCGGAGATGCAGAATTAAATACAGAAGAATCTAAAAAACACTTCATTACGAAGAATTACATGGACCTTAGCGGTCTGGAAGGTGGTGATACAGGGTGAAAAACAATGTAACAAAGTTCCGGTTTGAACAACTGGCCGGCACAGAAACGTTTAAGCTTTATATTTATGACAATGTAACGGCTTATGGAGATTTCAACTGGGATACATGGGACTACGATGATTCGGAAACAAGCGCGAATTATTTCAGGGAGCAGCTTGGAGGGATATCGGAAACCGGGACAATCGAACTGCATGTAAATAGCTATGGCGGTGATGTAAAAGAAGGTATTGCAATTTACAATCTGTTAAAACAGCATGGAGCATACAAAGTATGCTATGTGGATGGATTTGCATATTCCATAGCCAGCGTGATCTGCCTGGCCTGTGATAAGGTTATAATGGGGTTAGGTACATCAATGCTGCTGCACAACATGTCTATGTATACTTATGGGAATGCCGAGATGCTTCGCAAATGTGCAGATGATCTGGATGTTTTAATGGAATCCAATCGTCAGATATACATGGCAAGAGGTAAGAATTTGACCGAGGAAGAACTTATACAGATGATGGATAAGGAAACATACCTTACACCAGAACAATGTCTGGAATACGGGTTTTGTGATGAAATAGGCACATACCAAGCAGATCAAAATCGAATAAATCAACAGTCTGCAAATAAAGTGCAGCAGCTTCAACAGCAGCTTAACAGTATGCAGTCGTTCCGGCAGGAAATGAAGCAGTTTGTACCGGAACAAAAGCAGAAAGAACCAGAGAAGACAGAACCGGAAAAAAAAGAAGAGTTAGAAAAAGAGAAAGTACTCACTATGATGGGTGCTTTTTTTCACGCATTCACAAATAACAAAATATCAGGAGGAAACAAAGAATGAAAAATGCAGATTTATTAAAACAGGAAAACACACAGCTGATGCAGGCCCTGTCCAAGGCTTTAACAGACAATGATGAAAATGCAATGGCAGCAGCTTTTACCCAGTTTGCAGAAGGAGTCCAGGAAAGGATTATGCAGGAATATGGGGATCTTAGGGAAAGTAAGGACTCTGCAATTATGGCATCCCGGGGGATCAGGCAGTTAACGAATGAAGAAAATAAATTTTATCAGGCATGGATTGAAGCTGCACAGGCTCCAAACCCACAACAGGCCCTGGTGGATATCCAGAAAGCTATGCCGGAAACAATTATTGATTCCGTTATCGAAGATATGCAGGGATCACACGCGTTGCTGAATGAAATTGATTTTATTAATTGCCAGGGCGCAATTAAGATGATTGTAAATGCAGACAACATAGAACTTGCGACATGGGATGCATTGACAACGGCAATCAGCACAGAATTAGCTGGCAAAATTGACACGATGGATATGACTCTTGCTAAATTAAGTGCTTTTATTCCGGTGGCGAAAGACATGTTGGCACTTGGTCCGGTATGGTTAGACAACTATGTAAGAATTATTTTATCGGAGGCATCCGCTGGAGGATTAGAAAAAGGGATTTTAAAAGGTACCGGAAAGAACCAGCCAATCGGTATGTGTAAAAATCTGGATGGTGCTGTAACTCAGGGGGTATATGCAGATAAGGCAAAAGTTGCATTAACAAGCCTTGATCCGGTAGAATACTGCGCGGTAGTCGCACCGCTTGCAAAGAAACCAATTGAAGGATACCGTGTGGTACCCGAGGTGATGCTTGTAGTAAATCCAGTTGACTATATTAAAAAAGTCCTTCCGTCTTCTACGGTCCGTACAACAGATGGAAGTTACAATAACAATATTTTCCCTTATCCAACTAAAGTTGTACAGTCAGCTGTTCTGAATGAGGGAGAGGGAATCATGGGACTTCCGAAAAAGTATTTTATGGGTATCGGAGCCGGATCATCTGGGAAAATCGAATATTCAGACGAATATCAATTTTTGGAAGACAACCGTGTTTATATTACCAAGATGTATGGCATGGGTAAACCAAAAGATAATAATGCATTCCAGTATTTAGATTTAACAAACCTGAAACCTACACCGATGAAGGTAGAGGTTACAAATACTGAGGCAAACCCAGTGAATGTGAAGCAGAAAGCATCTGCATAAGGAGTAGCCTATGGCTGGATTATTAAGTGATGTTCGGAATTATCTGGACATCACATATGATGACCCGGAAACGGATCAGAAACTTACTGGGATTATTGAACGGGGGAAAGTATATCTGGATAATATAGCCGGGGTGCAGCAGGACTACGAAAAGGAAACAGCTTCCCGGCAGCTTTTATTCGATTATTGCAGATACGCAAGAAACAATGCCTTAGAATCTTTTGAAGGAAATTTTAAAACAGAATTACTCACACTTAGAATCGGGGTGCAGGCAGATGATTACGCAAAAAGCCAAGGATACATTTGAAGTATTCAATGATGGAATCTGCTCATTTTGTGAAATCGACGATGATGGGAATGCAGGAACTGTCAAAGCTAATATACGGTACCAAGAACGCACAATAGGCGTAACAAGGTTTTATGAGGCAATGACAGCTAAAGTGCAGGTTGACCGTCTGATCCGAATACCGGCACAGAAGTGGATGACAACAGAGTATCTGGCTGTAATTGAAACGGAAGTCTTTGAAATAAAACAGGTGCAGAAAATAAATGACACGCTTCCCAAAACAAATGATGTTTCGTTGCATTTAACCCGAAAAAGGAGGATTGCAGATGGCTAGATTCGATATACAGGGATTTGACCAGCTGCTGACGGAACTTGACAGACTGGGGAGGTTTGACGAAATAGCACCGAAGATGTTAGAGGAAAGTGTTCCAATTTTGGAAGCAGAAGTAAGAGAACAGGCATCAGCCCACTGGGTTAGCGGCGATATGGTTAATTCCATAAAGAAATCTGGTAAGGCAGCTGGAAGGGACGGCGGTTATTATATCTGTGTACGTCCTACAGGTACAGATTCGAAAGGTGTTAGAAACATGGAAAAGATGGCATGGCTGGAATTTGGAGTCAAAGGACGACCTGCAACACCGGTTCTTACCACAGCGGTACTAAACGCAGAGCCAAAGGTTATTGCAAAGATGCAGGAAGTATTTAACCGGGAGGTGGCAGGCGGATGACAGCAGATATGAAATTGCAACAGGTTTTAGAAAAGACCGGCCTTCCGGTTAAGCAGTATGAATATAAAGGAGCAAAGCCGGAGTATATACTGATTAACGAAGAAGACGAACGCGGTATAGGCCATGCGGATGACTGCCCTCAGGCGATGTCTTTATGGTGGCAGGTACATATATTTGCACCTAAAGAAACAGATTATAGGTCACGCAAAAGGCAGGTAAGGCAGCTCCTAATAGAAACAGGATTTATTTTAGGAAACATATATACCCTGTATGAACAGGAAACAGAAACTATGCACGTAGTAATTTCGTGCAACATAATAGAAAATATGGAGGAATAAAAATTATGGCAAAAGTAGGATTAAAACACGTAGTAGCATCTAAATTAAAAGAGGATGGCGTTACATACGACAAAGGATTTGTAGTAGGAAAGGCTATGAAAGCATCTATCACAGCAGAGTCCAATGATGTAAAACTCTATGCAGATGACGGAGTTGCCGAGTCTGATAAAAGCTTTAAGGGCGGTAAAATCTCTTTAGGTGTAGATGATCTAACCAATAAGGTGTACTGTGATCTTCTGGGGCATGCATACACAGCGGGAAGTGAGGAAGACCCGGCAACACCAGAGACCGTGATTGCAAGCGTAAACGATATTGCACCATATGCAGGTGTAGGATTTTATGGGAAGGTAATTCGGAACAATAAGCCATCTTATATGGCTAAATGGCTGAAAAAAGTGCAGTTTGCAGAACCGGCGGATGAAACTGAAACCAAAGGAGAAACTGTAGCCTTCCAGTCACCTACCATTGAAGGTGATGTATTTACCATGAATGACGGCACATGGAAGGAGCAGGCGGAATTCACAGACGAATCAAAAGCAATCGCCTGGCTAGATAAAAAAGCAAATATTACTGCAACACCAGCATAAGGAGATTAACGTATGAGCGATTTAAGACCGATTGGTGAACCGATCATGATTGAAGGGGTAGAACGGCATTTGCTGTTCACCCTTAACAGCTGTGATGCTATTCAAGACAAGTTTGATTCCTCGCTGGAAGAAGTAATTGATATGCTAATGGATAAACGCAAATGTCTAAAAGCGGCAAAAGGAGTTCTGACAGAATTACTGAACGATGAAGTAGAAAGACTTGACCACGATAAAAAAGGACATGAGTTTAAAAAATACACATGGCAGGAAATAGGATGGATTTTAAAGCCTGATAATGTTTCGGAAGCAATGTTCGCTATATTGAGAGCATATGGGATATCCATACCAGAAACTGATGAATATGACTCCCCAAACGCCGGGTGCGGGCAGAAAGAATAAACACTGCCCGCTTACTTTATATTGGAAGCAAGATATTAAACTATACAGAAAATGAAGTATTTGCTATGACACTTCGTAAATTTTTCTTGATATATGACGAATACCTTCTACTGAATGGCTTGAAAGAGGTTGAAGTTACTGTTGAAGATGTATTTTGACTGGAAAAAAAGAATTTGCTGTTATATAATAGAAAAAAATATACGGGAGGAAATAGCAATGAAAAAAGGTTTGCTTATATTGCTTTTGTGTGGTTCGTTGGTAATTTCGGGATGTGGAGGGGCTAAAAAGGATTCTAGCGATCCTGTATCCATACAAGAAACTGAGACTCAAAAAGAAACAGAAATGAATGGAGATTTTAGGTCTGCAACGTGGGGAATTGATAAAGAAAGCGTTAGGAAATTGGAAGGTGAACCTTTGCAAGAGGATGACTCGGGAATGGTGTATTTAGATAAGGTTGCCT
Source organism: uncultured Robinsoniella sp. (assembly GCA_900539655.1). Lineage (GTDB taxonomy): Bacteria > Bacillota > Clostridia > Lachnospirales > Lachnospiraceae > Robinsoniella. The sequence continues at coordinate 14,131 of UQCR01000012.1, read as the reverse complement.
CTTATCCAGTTGACGTATTTTACAAGTTTTCCAATGGTAAATTAATTAGAGGATTATATACCTTTACCCAAACTCATTCAAACGACAACTTGTATTACGATGATTATGAAGATTTGATTGAAATATATACAAAAAAGTATGGGGAACCAGCAAAGCGAGCAGAGAAGTGGAGTGATGAGCTTTATAAAGGTGATAAAACAAAACTTGGAATGGCTGTTTCAGCAGGGCACGTAGTGTTTGCTACTTTTTGGCAAACAGAAACAACGGATGTTTCACTGATTCTTAAAGGTGATAATTTTGAAATTTATTTAACTGCCTTATATGATGATAAAAATTATGAAAGTAAAGTTGATACAAATGGAATATAGAACGAAGAAAACCGCTCAGAAATGAGTGGTTTTTTATTTGTAAAAAGAAGGTGGTGAAATCTTTGGCCGGAAGTTCCACGATAGAAGCAGGAATAAAGCTTAATGGTGAAAAAGAATTTAAAAGCGCAGTTTCCAATGTAGGCGAAGAATTGCGAAGATTAAAGACAGAAACAGATCTGGTAAAAACAACATTTGATGGACAGGCGAATTCCTCAGAAGCCCTTTCTGCAAAGCAAGATGTTTTAACCAGGACATTGGAAACGTACCGAAAAAAAGAAACAGAGGTAAGAAAAGGGCTTGACCATGCGAAGGAATCCTACAACAATGTTGGGCAGGGACTGCAAAAATTGTATGGGGATTTGGAAAACGCGACAAATAAGTTAAATGAACTTAAACTTATTTACGGTGAATCATCAGAGGAAGTTAGTAAGCAGCAAAAAGAAGTTGATAAACTCTCTACTGCCGTACAACGCGGGGAAAGAAATTATGAATCCGCCGCAAACCGAATTAGACGATGGGAAACAGACTTAAACAGGGCCAGTACAGAGACCATAAGAGCAAACCGGGCAGTAAACGAAAATGCAGATTATCTGCGTGAAGCAGAGACGGCTGCAAACGGTTGCGCTAACAGCATAGACGAGTTTGGAAGGCGCGCAAGACAGACAGCCGGGCAGACGGATCAATCATCAGAAAGCATCGAAAATCTAAGTAACAGAGCAGAGCAGACTTCTGATTCGTTGCAGTCAACAGGCCGAAGTGTAGATATATTTGGTCAGGCTCTTATGGCAAATTTAGTTTCTGGAGCCATATCTGGTGCAATTGATAAATTAAAAGAGTTTGCCACAGAAATTGTAAAAACTGTGACAGAACTCGATGCAGGAGCACACCAGTTGCAAGCCAGCACCGGGGCATCCGAGGCCAGTATGATTAGATACCGGGATGTAATGCAAGATGTATGGGCGGGAAATTTCGGGGAGAGTTTTGACGATATAGCAGAAGCAATGTCCCTAATAAATAGAACAATGGGCGAATTGGACTCATCGACCCTGAAAGAAATGTCCGAAAATGCTATTACATTGCGAGATACTTTCGGGTTTGATTATCAAGAATCTATACGTGCGGTTGATATGCTAATGAGTCAATTCGGATTAAATGGGCAGCAGGCGTTTAATTTAATCGTACAAGGCGCTCAACAGGGATTAGACAAGAACGGAGACTTACTGGACAGCATAAATGAGTATGCCGTACATTACCAGCAGTTAGGATATAGTGCTGATGAGTTTTTTAATTCTTTAAAGAATGGTACCGAAGCAGGTACATTCTCTGTTGATAAACTGGGTGATGCAATGAAGGAATACGGCATACGCTCAAAAGATCTCGCAAATACAACCGATGAAGCATTTCAAGCAATGGGGTTAAATGCTGCACAAATGCGCAATGATTTCGCAAAAGGTGGAACAAGTGCAAGGGAAGCGACAAACAAGGTATTAAATGCACTGTTTAGCATGGAGAATGAAGTTAAGCAGAATGCAGCAGGCGTAAATATGTTTGGTACCATGTGGGAAGACCTGGGGAAAGACGGCGTTAAAGCACTCATGAATGTTGAAGGTGGAATAAATTCTGCCAAAGACGCAATGAACGAACTAAAAAAAGTGAAATATGACGATATTGGATCTTCACTCAAAACACTAGGACGGACTATTTCGGAAAAATTCCTTGATCCAATAGCCGATGCGGTGTTACCAAAAATTAAAAGTGGGATAGATGGAATAACTGCTGCTATAGATCCAGCAAAATCTCAAATGGAACAATTTCTAGATAACGTTATAACTACAAATAAGGAATTGGAATCATCCGCAGAAAATGCACGGAATGTAATGGAAAATGCGCAGGTAGAAGCCAATACAATTCAAAATCTGGGAAATGAACTGCTATCATTAAATGACGTAGAAGGAAAATCGCTAGAACAGCGGTATCAGTTGCGGTCGGTTGTACAATCATTATCATCACAATTACCAGAAATTGCAGAGGCGTATGATCAAGAAGCTGGAAAAGTAAAACTTACCAATGATCAAATTAAGGAACTCATAGAAAACAAGAGAGAATTATTATTAACAAATGCGGCAGAATCGGTAGAGGCCGAAGCGACTGCAAATATTTATAAAGCGCAAATGAATATGCAGCCAGCTAAAGAAATATTGAAAGCAGCTGGGGACAAAATTGAAGCGCTTAAAGTTGAAAAAAAAGCCTTGCAGGACATTCAAACAGAATACCAGAAGACTGGGAAAATGCAAAAAGACCTCACACCGGCGGCAATTGAAGGGAAAATATCGGGAATCGATACAGAGATAACGAAGCTGACTGGTAATATTGATAGCGCCAATAAAGAAGTCAAAAAATCTACAGAAATCATTGATAAGAACACAAAAACATTAGATATATCAGATGCCACTAAGCAGGAACTTGGAATTGCCACAGATAAATTGACAGATTCTGAAAAGGATCATACTCAAGCTACACAGGAATCCACGGGAGCCGAATCAGCTTCTATAGAAAGCTTGGAAGCTAAAAAAGAAGCGCTGGAAGCCGTAAAGACAAAATTCGAAGAAACAAAAGCATCTATACAGCAGAGCTTACAACAGAAAATAAATATGTTTGATGTGTTTGACGGTGGGGAAGATGTCTCTGTAGAAAAAATGGTGGAAAATCTGGATAGCCAACTGGAAGGCATCGAAAACTATAAAACAAATCTTGAGATTATAAAAGATCAGGTTGGAAAAACCATTGCACCAGAATTTTTACAGTACATAGAAGACATGGGGCTTGATGGCGCAAATACATTAAAACATATGGTCGCAACGCTAGACCAGGATAATGGAGCAGAACTTCTAAAGGGAATGTCTGATAAATACGTTTCCGCGATGGATAAAACAGAAGAGATCGCAAAAACGGGCGCGGCAAATAAGACAGCGTTAGAATATGCAATGGGGCAGATGGGGTCAACGGATGCAGATTTTACAGGTTTGCGTGATTCGATCAATGAAGCGGTAACGAGTGCTACAGAAGGATGGGGCGAGCTTCCAGTAAATACAAAGACAGAGTTAGACCAAGCAGTACAGGTTGCGCAGGATTTGGGAATAAAAATTCCAGAAGGTCTTGCTGAATCTATAAAGAGTGGAGAAACTACCCCGACAGCGGCCATTGAACAGCTAAATGGGGCAATATCGGGCACGTTCGAAGGATTGGAGATTGTTGCACAGGAAGCGGGAATAACAATCCCGGATGGAATCAAAGATGGAATAGCATCTGGCGGGGATTCGGCTATTAGGGCGTATCAGGAGCTTATACAACTTCTACAGCAAACGGGTGTAGAATCCGAAACGAACGCACAGCAAAGTGGAAAAACATCGGCGGACAAATACGCAGAAAGCATGCAGGCACAATCAGGAACTGTAAAGAATGCAGGATCTAATGTTGCAAAATCAGGAATAGATGGAATTAACAGCCACCAAATGGAATTTCAGAATACCGGAACAACTGCTATGCAGAGTATGGCAAACGGTATATCGGGGGGGATTTACCTGGTACAGAGCAAGGCTGGCCAGGCGGCATCTGATGCAAACAATTCCGCTTCTCTTTATTATAATGCGTTTAGCGGAACCGGTGGGAATTTAGCGCTGGGATTGGCCAACGGTTTCATCGCCAATAGCCCATCCGTGGTAGAGGCGGCAAGGGCGGCAGTTGCAAAGGCGGTAGCGGCTGCAAAAAAAGAAGGCGGTGTGGCTTCCCCGTCCAAAGTATTTCGGAAAGAAGTTGGTATTCACTTGCCAAAAGGAATGGAGCTTGGAATCAAGGACGGTACTCCAGGTGTTGCAAGGAGTGCACGTGAGATGGCCAGGGCAGCTATTGATGCATCAAAAAAAGAGTTTGACGTTAATTCCCCAAGCCGGGTATTTATTAAGATTGGTAAAAACCTTGGAGAAGGTTTGGAAATCGGAGTTAAAGGTAAAACCAAAGCTGCTGTTAAGGCTTCTTCTAAAATGGCAAAAGAAGTGTACAAAGAAGCATCTTCCTGGCTTACAACTTATAAAAAGACACACGATGTTACTCTGGCACAAGAGGAAAGCTTCTGGCGCAAGGTTGCAAGGACTGTTAAAAAAGGAACAAATGAATATAAGGCTGCTGTTAAGAGTGCCAACAGTTTAAAGTTATTTGAAAGACAGGTAAATTCTAATGTTGATAATAAATTCGGTGTATCCAGGACAGAAGTAAAAAATAAGAAGACAGTGGATAAGGATGAGAAGAAGTATTATTCCGAATTAACCAAGGCTGCTACTACTTACATTGAGAATAAGAAAAAAACGAATAAGATAAGCTTGCAGCAGGAAAAGTATTTCTGGGAGCAGGTGAAAAAGGGAGCCGGCGAAACTACACAGACATATGCCGATGCCAGCGGCAAAGTAAAAGCAATCAATAAAAAGATAAAAGACGGGATCGATGCAGAAAACAAGAAGATCGAAGAAAAAGAGAAGGCAGCAGCAGAGAAGGCAGTCAGCAGACTTGAGAACAGCATTTCATCAAAGAAAAAGTATTTCAGTTTGACGGCGGCAGAAGAAACAGCCATGTGGGATAATTTGATAAAAGAAGCTGAGAAAAAGGGCGGTAAATACCTTAAGGTTGTACAGAAGCATGCGAAAGCAGCCAAGAAAGAAATTGAGCAGGCAAATAAGGAATACGGGCTTTCCGGATCCGGTTTAGATGCGTATAAAACCTATTACAATGTTTCAGCGAAGGCGGAAATGGAGTATTGGGAAATTGTCAGAAAGAACCGTAAATTAACGAATGCCCAGCGGATCGAAGCGGATCAGAAGTATCTGGAAGCAAAGAAGAACTACAATGAGCAGATGAAAGATCTGGAAGATGACTATTATGATAAATGTAAAGATGTCAACGAAAAGCTGGCCGATGATATCAAGGAAGCGACAGATAAGTATAATGAAGAGGTAGCGGACCGGAAGGATGCAATCAAATCCGCATTCGGTATGTTTGATGCATTCAAGAGTGAATCGGAAAGTAAGGAGCAGCTTCTTGCAAATGCGGAATCCCAGGCAGCCGGGTATGCGTTATGGATGCAGCAGTTGGAAGAATTAAGCAGCAAGGGAATCGTAAACGATAAGTCAATGGAAGAACTTCGGAAGATGGGTCCTGAGGCTGCCGCACATATTGTAGCATTAAACTCCATGACAGAGGAGGAATTAAAACAGATCAATGCATCCTGGGAGAAAAAGGATCAGATTGCAGAAGCCCAGGCAGTAAAGGAAAACGAAGCACTTCGTAAACAGACCGAAGAAAATATAAAAACCATGAAAGCCGAAGCGCAAAAGAAACTGGATGCTTACAAAGCGGAATATGACAATGCTTCTAAGGTTCTGTCTGAGGCAATGGAAGCGCCATTACGTGAACTGGCAAATAATGCCTTGACTTTAGGATCGGATGCAACGGCTAAGTTTATCATGGGAGTCGGAAATGCGGCAAAGAGCAGTGATGCTACAAAAGCATTAAAAGGAGCCACTAAACAACTGGCAAAGGGATTGGACAGTCTGCCAAAGGCGGGCAAAGAAATCGGAAAAGACACACTGGCGGGAATCCTTAACGGAATGTCGAATAAACTGGAGATAAAAAAGGGCGCAAAATCCATTGTAGCGGAACTGGAAAAGGCCATTAAAAAAGAGGCCGGGATAAACAGTCCTTCCAGACGATTTAAAGAATCTGTAGGGTTACAGATCCCCGCAGGAGTAGCAGAAGGTGTGGAAGAAGGAGCAGGAAAGGCTTCCAGATCCGGGGCGAAGATGATCCGAGAGATGTTGGAAAAATCAAAATTACAGTTAAAGGATCAGCAAAGTTCGTTGGCAGATTTTTCCTCTAAGCTTAACTGGAGCGGAGGAATCGAAGCGCTTAACCGGATTATTTCTGTTTCTCCTACACAGGTGCAGAATATCAAAGTTGATAATTCTGGCTTAACAAACACACTTTATGGGATGGTGAAAAAAATAGAGGAAATGGGAGATAACATTCGAAATATAAAATTAGTGCTGGATACAGGAACATTAGTTGGTGAAATTAGCCGCGATGTTGGAAATGAACTGGTATCGTTTACAAGGGGGATATTATAATGACAATAAACGGAACACCTATAGCTTTCTATGGTGCGCAACAGTGGTCAATTGTTCAAGGGCATTGCGCATTTAGTGGACAAAGCGAATGGCAAGAGAATTTAAATCTACCACATTTGACTCCAAGTAATATTGGACTTAAAAAATACAACGTAGTACTTATGATTAAGGGTAAAAACAGAAATGATATTTATGTAAAAGCATCAAAATTGATAGGTTTGTTGACAAAACCATCTGAAATTGTGTTTGATGGTGTCGATTCTGCATTTAGTTGTGTATTAACAAATGTTGATCGTAAAGAGCCTAGTATTAATAGGTTTCACACACTTCAATTGGAATTAACAGGATATGAATATTCGCAGCATGGATGGCGTGAATATATGGTAACGCCAGGTGACCCGATTAAATCGACTGTTAATAATGACAGTGGAGTAGATGCTCCTGTATTAATTGAATTAAGTGGAACCTATGTAACTACTAAAGATACTATAATTTGCATAAAAGGTGTGATACAAGATGAAAAAACAGGAGAAGATCAAGATATTATAATATCAATGTTGAAGAATGTTTTTCCTTATGATCATGTATATAAGTTTACTATAGATGGATGTACGGGAGTTGTAAAAAGGGAAAATATAAACACAGGTACTATAGCACCAGGATTTGATATTGTTGACATGCATGGCATACCACAGATAAGGCAGGGGACATCAAGTATAAGCATTACATCTAGCACAGCAGTAGCTGTAAATTTCACCTATAAGTTACTTTTATTATAGATATCAGGAGGTATAGATATGATGCTGAAATTATTTGATAAAAACAAAACACTCATTGCTTATCTGCAAGGTTGCACAAATGTTAAAGTGGAGAGTGTACTGGAGATGGGTGGGAAAGTTCTTACTTTTGCTTTGCCTAAAAATAACCCAGTTAAAATTATGAATGAATTTTACATTCAAACTGATAAAGATGAGTTTACAATTAAACAGATAGCTCCTAGTGGTTCAATGTTTAATATAACTGCTAAATTAAATTTAGAAGACTTGGAAGGAAGTGCGTGGCAAAGTTTTGATAAAAAAAATGTAACAGCTCAATCTTGTGCCGAAGCTGCACTTGTAGGAACGAGCTGGAAATGCGAATCATTTTATTCTTCGAAAAAGCGTAATATATCTTTAATCAATGTAAGCGTCTATAATATATTTGAGAAAATAAAAGAAGCTTTTATATGCGAAATTAAGTGGGATACCATTAATAAAATAGTATATCTGATAGAAGATTCAGGAAATGATAACGGCGTACGCTTTATAAAAGGAGTGAATCTAATAGAATTAAATACAACCATTGACAGCTATGATTTTTATACGCATATTCTTCCTATAGGAGAAAACGGATTAACAATTGAGGGTGTAAATAATGGTCTGAATTATTTAACCAATTATCAATATTCAGATAAAAAGAAAACACTTATATGGGAAGATACGAACTATACGGATGCTCTGTCTTTAAAGGAGGATGCAATATATAAGTTAAAAGAATTATCTAAACCACGCAGGGCTTATAAAGCTAAAGTAATTGACTTTGCAAAAATGCAAAAGGGTTGTGAATTACTTGAATTTGCTGTTGGTGGGATTATTACACTCATAGATCCGGATAGTGAAGTTGAGGAAAAACAGAAAATTGTTAAGACAATTGAATATTGCGATCATCCTGAGAAAAATGAATGTGAAATATGTAATACAACACTTTCGTTTGCAGAAATGCAAAAAAAACTGTTTTCATCAGCGGCTTGCGTCGGAAATGTTACAGATGGAAACGGTATTCTTATCGGCCCTAGAGTAAAAGGACTTCCAGCAGGGCAAATTGAGGGCATTGATGCATACGCAGTAGAGAAAATTACAAACACGGAAATAGAAAATATATGCAGATAGAAGGAGAAAAGATATGGCATATTTAGACGATAATGGACTTCTTTATTTATGGAACAAAATAAAAACATTAATAACAAATACAGTAGCGAATAAGGTAGATAAAATTGCCGGAAAAGGATTATCGACAAATGATTACACTACCGCAGAAAAAGATAAGCTTGCAGGGGTAGCATCTGGGGCAGAGGTAAACCAAAATGCTTTTTCACATGTACTTGTAGGCGGTACTACGCTAAGCGCTGACCAGAAATTAGATGTGCTTACTTTGGCGGCAGGCGCCAACATTACCTTAACACCGGATGCAGCAACAGACAAAGTTACGATTACTTCTACGAATACAACCTATAATCCGGCTACAGGATCAGCCGCCGGATTAATGAGCGCAGCGGATAAGGCGAAGCTGGACGGGGTGGAGACAGGTGCAAACAAATATGTTCATTTGACTACGGATGGAAATATGCATGTGCCGGCAACCGGCACGACAAATAATGGAAAAGCATTAATTGCCGGATCGACAGCGGGGACATTCTCCTGGCAGACATTAACGAAATCAATGGTAGGTCTGGGAAGTGTCGATAATACTAGCGATATGAATAAACCCATATCAACAGCTACAAAAAACGCATTAAATGAGAAAATGAATTTGTATAATAGAAATGAGAGCTCTGTAAATTTAAGTACACTTTTAGAACCTGGATACCACCAATTTAAAACAGGATGTTCGGTAACAGGATCACCAGTTGCCAGTCCACTTACTAAGGACCTGACTGTATTAATTAAAAAGGTTGGGGAATACACAAGAGATAATGTTGTATATAATCTAGTAACCCAAGAAGTGATCGTATTTGATGATTTTCAAAAATGTGAGATATATTATAGACAAAATGGGCCAACATCGGGATCAGAAACATTAGAGTCTTCATGGATTGGATGGGTTAGATCATATTGTATGTCTGAATCTGAGAAGAGTAAACTGGCCGGATTGTCTAATTATGTCCATCCATCCACACATCCCGCAACTATGATCGTGGAAGATACCACACATAGATTTATAACCGATGTGCAAAGGGATACCTGGAATGCAAAGGTTGATAAGCAAGCAGGAAAGGGGCTATCTACAAACGACTATACTACTACAGAAAAGAATAAATTAGCTTCATTTGGGGCAGCCAGCACATATGCCTTAAAAGCCGATATTGTAGGAATGTACAAATACAAAGGTTCTGTAGCGGATGCATCGAAACTTCCAACAACCGGGCAAACAACTGGAGATGTTTACAATATTGTAGCCCCGTCCATTTACGGAGCTGCCGGAGCCAATGTTGCCTGGGATGGTAGCAAATGGGATAGTTTAGGTGAAATATTTACTATTACATCTATTACAAATGCTCAGATAGATACGATTTGTGCGTAAGGTGGTGAAAGAATGGGATATTTAGATGATGACGGACTTAGAAGGCTATGGGACAAAACAAAAGGATATGCAGACACTAGAGCGGCATCCAATGTAAATGGGTGGGCATATTGTGGAACAGGTAGTACAACAGCAGCGAAAACGGTATCAATATCGGGTATAAAAACATTGGTTACTGGTACCGTCATAACAATAAGATTTGGGTATACCATAAATACAGCTAATAGTACGCTGAATGTATCATCTACAGGAGCCAAGCCGATTTATTATAATAACAAACCATTGTCCATCGGTGCAATACAAGCGAATGATATCGTTAGCTTCGTATATTACAGTAGCAGATGGCAGGTAATTGGATCTTTGAATCAGGCTGGTATTGCACAGGATTATTTTAACTCATTTAATTTCAATGATTATATTGTTCCTGGTAAATATGTAATACATCGCAATGGCGAAACATTTACGAATGGTCCAGGATCACAGTTAACGGGGTGGCTTGATGTTATGGAAAATCAAGGCTTGCTAACTCAGACAATGACTGATTATACTGGCAGGTTAGTGAATATTAGAGGGTGCTATAATAAATCATGGAGCCAGTGGGTTACGTATTCAGGTGCATTCTCTCCTACAGTTGGAGGCACTTTAAATTTTGCCAGCTCTAGTTCTAGTTATATAACTAGGAATTTATGCTATCAACAAGTAATTGGTGATAGATGCTTTGCTGACATTAGCTTCCAATGTACAGCTGTTCCCGTGAATACAGCTCTAAGATTTACTAACTATTATACTCCTACAAGTGATTTTGATGGTAGATTCAGTGTATTAGGTACTGGAACTCAGATTTCGTACTCATGTTCTACATATACAAATTCGTTCACGTTAACCCCTATGGCGGCATTGGGTGCCAGTTGGTGGATACGTGGTCAGATATCATATCGCACTGATGGTACAATACATGCATAAGGCCGAAAGGTCTTTTTATTTTACACAAAATCAGGAAAGGTAGGTATAACAAATGAATGACGAAGAAGTGGCAGTAAGGATTGCCGAATATGGAAAAGAGATCGGATCATTGAAGCACCGGACAACAGATCTGGAAGAACAGCAAAAGAGTATACAGGAACTTGCAATGTCCGTTAAAGAATTGGCATTGAACATGAAAACGATGATGGAAGAACAGAAGAAGCAGGGAGACCGGCTGCAGAAACTGGAAAATGAGCCGGCAGAACGTTGGAACAGTGCAAAGAAGACAGCGTTCACGACCATAGTTTCTGTTATATCTGGGGCACTGGCAACCGGGCTGATCTTCATGGCAGCTCAATACTTATAAGAAGAGAGGTAATACTATGGATTTAGGATTTATACAGGATTATTATATCCCAGTAGTTTTAGTAGCATGTTTAATCGTAGGTTACTGCATTAAGCACATAACCTTGCTGGAAAAGGTAAGTAACCAGTACATACCAACGATTCTGGCAGTGCTGGGGGCTGTTCTGGCATGCGTATCGGCAGGACTGGCAAATACTCCAATAGGGTTAGAAACCGTTGTGTATGGAGCGTTTACAGGATTAGCAAGTACAGGATTACACCAGGCATTTACAAAGATCATCAATAAATCAGGGGGCGAGTAATCGCTCTCTTTCTTTTGGAAAGGGTAGGTAACATTATGCAGATAAATAAGAAAATAACCCCGTTCAACCATTACAACGGTAGAAATGGGCAGGGGATACAATACATTGTTATACACTATGTCGGCGCCCTGGGCGGAGCAGAAGCAAACTGCATTTATTATGCAAGCGGAGATGTAGGAGCCAGTGCACACTACTATGTAGGTTTTTCAGGAGAGGTTTGGCAGAGTGTGGAAGACTGCAACGGAGCATGGAGCGTAGGAGGAGGCAGACAGGGAAGCGGCGGCGGAGCATTCTACGGCAAGGCCAATAACTACAATACTTTAAATATAGAGATGTGTGTCCGGAAACGGAGTACTGCCACAATGAATGCCAATGACCAGGATTGGTATTACGAAGATGCTACAGTAAGAGCAACCATAGAATTAACAAAGATGCTGATGCAAAAATATGGGATTCCAGTTGACCGGGTTATCCGCCACTATGATGTGAATGGGAAGATCTGTCCCAACCCCTATGTTTTAAACGAATCTGCCTGGCAGGTATTCAAAAAGTCTCTCGGAGGAAGTTCGAGTGCATCCGGTACTAAGATTACCGGAAAAGCAGTTGCTACAGTAGAGCAGATGCACAAGTATATTCGATCCAAAAACCCCAGCGTGGCACAATCCGTTCTTGATATGGTTCCGCAGTACATCCAGGAGGGCAAGGCAGAAAGCATCCGGGGAGATATCGCATTTGCACAAAGCTGCCTGGAGACGGGGAATTTTACATTTAGAGACAGTGCCGTTACGTTGGATCAGAACAATTTCTGCGGCATGGGGGTTACAGCAAACGGTATGAAAGGTAATTCCTTCCCCAACACAAAGACCGGTATCCGGGCGCAGATCCAGCACCTTAAAGCATACGCCTGCGCTGAGCCACTAAGCAAAGAATGTGTAGACCCAAGGTTCCAATACGTAGAAAGAGGCTGTGCAGAATACATAGAATGGCTGGGTATCCAGGAAAACCCAAAAGGCAAAGGCTGGGCTGCAGGCAGCGGATATGGCAGCAAGATATTAAATATCCTGGAGGCTATTACAGGTATAAAAGAAGAGCAGCCTAAACCGGCACCAGCGCCACAACCAGAACCGGAGCAAACCGGTACGTATAAAGTGCAGGCTGGCAGTTACAGTAACAAAGCATATGCAGAAAAGCAGGTAACGGCACTTAAAAGTAATGGATACGATGCCATCATAAAGGAAGAAACAGGACAGTTCAAAGTTCAGTGTGGTGCATTCTCTAATAAAAAGAATGCAGATATGTTGGTAAGGCAGATAAAAGGATCCGGTTTAGATGCTATTGTTAAAGGAACAGACAATTCTATCTGGGTAGGGAAGTGCACTGGGGACGGCGTAAACGTCCGCAAGGGGCCAGGAGAAAACTACGGAAATATTGTGGGATATCCGAAGCTTAATAAAGGAAATCTGGTAGATGTTATCAACAAGGAATCAGGCTGGTACCAGATTTTGATTGATAAGAAATACAGTGGGTTTGTAGCGGAACAGTATATTTCAAGAGTTTAAAATATAAATAATTATTTAAGGCGTGGCGTAGAGCTGCGCCTTAAACAAAAAAATAACACTAAGGGCTAGACGTCCTCAGCGCTATTAATACTTTTACTTTGGTAAATAAGTTAAGTAGACTTTATTATGTATATTTTTATCTTTTTCATTAATTGCTTCGAAATATATTTTGTTAGCAATTATATCAGCCGCTCTAATGAGCGGTACGTTTTTAGAATTACAAAAATGAAGATCCACGCCTTTTAGATTCGAAAAAACAGGAGGAAAACTTCTATCATACTCCATGTTATATGTACCATTTTTGAATTCTTGTTCCAATCCTTCTCTTAATTCGTACCGCCCATTAGTAGCGGTTGTATGCTCATCCACAAATACATGAAGCTGATCAACTTTATCATGTGATATTATATTTTGCCGTATAAGATTTTCCAAACAACGTTTTAAGCCAATTTTATACGCATAATCTAAATAACGTTGTTTATCCTTCTTTCCTTCGAAAATTCTATCTAATACACATTTCTGATTTATAACTACTCCAAATTTTATACACTGGTTTAAACTTCTGAATAATTTTCCTTTTTCAGAATTAGAAATCAAACATGCTTTTAATTCATCACTTTTATTATACCTGCATTTTTTTCTTATACTGGATTCTGCGTTACTATATTTTCTAGAAGTAGCATCCTTTTCTTCTTTTCCGAGCAGTATAATTCCTCCAAATACATAGATGTGATTATGTATTTTGTCGAATACGCCAGATTCATCCGTATATACAAATAACTCCATTATTTATCTCCCTGTAATAAAAAAACCGCCTATAGGCGGCCCCATGTCCGACGACATTACATGTCGCTTAAACGTTAATTCGGTTTCATGAGTATACAGCGTATCTCTACCTGCAATTAAATGATACCAGCAGACGATCATTTTGTCAATAATTTAGATCAAAGTTTTTAATTATTCAAATTTTGTTCATAATAATTTAATATTAGTTAAATTTTAGATAGCTAGCGTAAAATTTTTGTAGGATATAAGAAAAATAAGAGAACACCAACTTTGTG
>UQCR01000011.1 GCA_900539655.1 uncultured Robinsoniella sp. | reverse complement strand
GAACCCAACTGGCTGTTGGGATATCTAAACCCTACACTTATATATTAGGAGGAGAAAATAGAAATGAAAGAAATCAGACAAGAAATTTTAACTGGAGAACGCGCACTTTTTCAAGGTGAGAATTTAAAAATATACGACACCATATTTTCCGATGGGGAATCACCGCTGAAGGAAAGCCATGATATTGAGATTTTTGGAAGCATGTTCAAATGGAAATACCCTTTATGGTACAGTAAGAATATTACTGCCGAGGACTGCACCTGGTTCGAAATGGGCCGCGCAGGGGTATGGTATACAGACAATATTACAGTAAAGAATGCAGTTATTGAGGCACCGAAGAATTTCCGCCGCTGTCATGGCGTAACCCTTCGGAATGTGAATTTTCCAAATGCGGCAGAAACCCTGTGGAACTGTGAGGATGTCATCATGGAACAGGTGACCGCCAAGGGTGACTACTTTGCCATGAACAGCCGAAATATGAAGCTGCGGGATTTTCAGTTAGTTGGAAACTATTCCTTTGACGGGGTTAAGGATATGGAAATTCATAATGCCAGGCTGCTCTCCAAAGACGCTTTCTGGAACAGTGAAAATGTAACCGTATATGATTCCTTTATATCAGGGGAATATTTAGGCTGGAATGCCAGGAATCTGACACTGATCAACTGTACCATAGAAAGCCTCCAGGGAATGTGTTATATCGATAATCTTGTTATGAAGAACTGCAGGCTGTTAAACACCACTCTTGCATTTGAGTATTCTACCGTGGATGTAGAAATTGAAGGAAAGATTGACAGTGTAATGAATCCAACGGGAGGAAGCATCCGGGCAGATTACATCAAGGAACTGATTATTGAAAAAGACAAGGTGGACCCGGATAAAACAGTCATCACCTGCACAATGAACCAAAGTACGGAGAAAATGGCGGTTTAACAAAAGGTTCGACGGGAACAGGGAGGAAACTTGGTCTGGCAAAATCCAATGGAAGCCGTTAACGATAAGAAAATAGAAGCTTTCCGGCTGATGAACATGCCGGAAAGAAGAGGAAGAAACAGATGGGTATTTTTATGATGAAAGGGATCCTAATCGGGCTTCTCTTTGGTATGCCGGCGGGAGCAGTCGGAGCAATGACAGCACAAAGGACCTTGAATTACGGCATGAAAGCAGGATTATTAACGGGATTAGGGTCCTCAGTTGCAGATTGCATGTATGCTTGTATTGGCGCATGCGGGTTTACCTTTATTTCCGATTTTTTACTCCGGCATCAAAGTATCATTCATCTGGCGGGAGGCTGCCTGATTCTGGGATTGGGTATCAGTATGCTGATTATAAAAAATACCAAACCTCAAAATAACGCAGATTCAGCCAGAGGCATCCGGATGTTCATTTCATCCTTTGCAGTGGGGATTACAAACCCGGCAGCCATTCTTACCTTTCTATTTGCATTTTCCTGGTTTGGCATAGATGGGCAGACGGGAATTACAGGTGGGTTCGGATTAGTATGTGGTGTGTTTATCGGCACCTATATCTGGTGGGGAACACTCTCCGGTGTAGTTACTTTACTAAAGAAAAAAGCGAAGAAAAATCATCTCGCAACTATGAACCGGATGTTTGGGATTATTTTGATACTTTTCGGAGCAGTAGTACTGGTTGGAAATAAGTGAAGCCGTTTATAACCCGTGAGGATTTCGGCAAAGTATATAAATTCTCATCAGATAATAAAGGGAGATATTACATGAAAAAAAGATGCGTCAGCTTATTGCTTGTTGTTCTTACTGTAGTGATACTTTCTGCATGCGGAAGTAAGGCAGACAATGATGGCATGACCAGAAAGCCTGCCACTAATCCTCGTGAGGAATCAAAGCAGGGCACAGAGCAGGCAGAAAAGAAAACCGAAGATACACCTAGCGAAACTGAAAATACATTAAATGAAACTCCTGAGCCTGGTTTTGAAGCGAATACAGAGGCAGCTATGGAGGGGAATGGGGATAGCAATGAAGATGCAGGAGGTGTACTCATGGAGGGGAATGTGGATAGAATGGTTATTGAAGTGGGCGGGCAGAAGTTTTCGCTAACCTTATATGATAATGAAACAGTACGTGCGTTAAAAGAGCAGCTTCCCATGACTATAAACATGGAAGAGCTGCATGGAAATGAAAAGTTCTATTACCTGGACGAGGAACTGCCTGTAAATTCGGAAGAAGTGGGAAGCATTAAAACAGGAGATCTTATGCTATTTGGCTCCGACTGCCTTGTCCTTTTCTTTGAGGACTTCAACACTTCCTACAGCTATACCAGAATCGGTCATGTTGACAATGCAGAGAGCTTTGCAAATGCCCTGGCGGGCGGCACCGTAAAAGTCTCGTTTGAGACAGGAGAAGAGGAGGATAAGTCATGAATTATCAGTTCGATCACAAGATAGAGCGAAGGAATACAGGATCCATGAAGTGGGAGGTAAATGAAAATGAGCTGCCCATGTGGGTGGCTGATATGGATTTTCAGACAGCGCCGGAGATAACAGCAAGTATAATAGAAAGAGCCGGGCATGGAATATTTGGATATACATTAGTAACAGATGAATGGTACGGGGCCTATCAGATATGGTGGGAAAAACGGCATCAATTTGAAATCAGGAAAGAATGGCTGGTTTTTTGTACTGGTGTCGTGCCTGCTATCTCCAGTATTGTCCGGAAGATTACTAAAGTAGGGGAGAATGTTGTAGTCATGACTCCGGTTTATAATATATTTTTTAATTCCATCGTGAATAATGGTAGGAATGTTCTGGAAAACCCGTTGAAATATGATGGCAAAGAGTATCAGATTGATTTTCCGGATTTGGAAGAAAAACTGTCAGATCCCCAGACAACCCTTCTGATTCTTTGTAATCCCCATAATCCCGTGGGAAAAATCTGGAACAGAGAAACCCTTCAGAGGATTGGAGATTTATGTGTCAAATACCATGTGACCGTTTTATCGGATGAGATACACTGCGACATTACAGAGCCTGGATATGATTATACGCCGTTTGCCTCAATATCGCAAAACTGCCAGAACAACAGTATCACATGTGTGTCCCCCACCAAGGCATTCAATCTGGCAGGGATTCAGACGGCCGCTGTGATTGTTCCTGATGGCAATCTGAGACAAAAGGTGTGCAGAGGGCTTAATACGGATGAAGCTGCAGAACCAAATGTATTTGCAGCTCTGGCGCCGGCTGCGGCATTTGGCAGGGGTGGTGAATGGCTGGATTCACTTAGAGAATATCTGTGGAATAACAGGAAGTATGCAGAGGATTACATAAAAAAGGAAATCAAAGGCGTAACTGCGGTTTCCGCAAGGGCAACGTATCTGCTTTGGATTGACTGCAGCTCTGTACTTGGAGACTCATCGGAACTCTGCCGTTTTATCCGCAGCCACAGCGGTTTATACCTTTCAGATGGAAATGAATACCGGAATGGAAAGGGATTCCTGCGTATGAATCTGGCTTGCCCAAAACAGCAAGTGGAAGATGGCATGAGACGTCTGAAGGACAGCGTGGCAGCTTACGAGAGGTTAGTATGTGATCGGTGTTAAATATAAAAGCCCGCAGGCGGGTAAAATACTTTGTGTAATGAATCGTAATATCTGTACTTGATCAAATCAGGAGGAATTTTGTGAAAAAGAAAATAGTAAAAAGAGTAGTGATTGCCTTGCTAATGATTCTCATTCTATTAGCACTGGCTGCAGGATTGTTTCTGCTTTTCTGGCTTCCTTTGGGGAAGAATCCGTCGAAAGAACAGCAGGCAGAATATGAGAAACGGACAGATGCATATTATAATGGCATTTTTCACACACCAGAAAGGTTTGAACTGATTGTAGAAACGGATAATAATAAAAGCAATAAGAATACAGAGCTGAAGCCTGAAGGAGAAATACCGGTAAATAAGATCACAGAGCTGCCGAGGGCAGAAATATCCGATCTAACAGTTACGTGGTTTGGACATTCCACATCACTGCTGCAGATTCACGGGATGACTGTATTTATTGATCCTGTACTCAGTGAGTATTCTTCTCCGGTAGGTTTTACCGGAGCAAAGCGAATGGCTGAGGTGCCAATGTCAGCTGAAAATATACCTGAGATAGATGTACTTTTAATTTCACATGATCACTATGACCATTTGGATTATCAAACCATAAAAGATATTGATATAAAAGTAAAGAATTATTGTGTTCCTCTTGGAGTGGAAAATCATCTGGAGAGATGGGGAGTTGACCCTGAAAAAATTCACACGCTGTCATGGTGGGAAGACACAGAAATTGATGGCCTTACTATATCCTCCACACCAGGCCAGCATTATTCAGGAAGGCTTCCCTGGGGGAGTAATCAAACCTTGTGGGGCGGCTATTTTATACAGGATGAATACCATAAAGTTTATTATACAGGCGATACAGGTTACGGTGAATTTTTTAAGGAAATTAGAAGCCGCTATGGGGAACCGGAGTTAGTGCTTTCAGAAGACGGACAATACGATCCGGAATGGCCGTACTGCCACATGACCCCGGAGGAAGTACTGAAAGCTTCCGAAGATATAGGGAGTAAATGGATTATTCCGGTTCACTGGGCTGGATTTGTGCTCTCCAGACATGCATGGGATGATCCTGCAGAGCAGCTTACCACTTTAGCTGAAGATTCAGAGGTTGCTGTTGCAACACCCCGGATTGGAGAAACCGTAAATTTTTCCCAGATACAAAACTATCAGGAGAAATGGTGGAGGGATGTTGGATAGCATATCAAAGAATACTCAGAGGCTGGAGTACGGTTTGAATGTGAAAAGTAGAGGGGGGAGAAAACACAGGTGAAAATTATAACGGATGGGCTGGACGTTATGTAAAACAGAATGCGACACTTAATGGAATTAGAATGATTTTGCCGGTGACAGAGTAAGTGTAAACTGGTGGCATTATCATGAAGCAGGCAAGAATAAAAGAAGGCTGGGGGCTGCGTGCTAAGTTATTAGTACACAGTTCCTTTTCTAAGTATGTAAAAAATTGAGCAGACTGGATTTCTGGTAAGATATTTGCTGTATCAATAAATAAACATATGGTATAATTGAAAAAAGTCCGGCGTGAATGTCTGTTTACAGTATACGAAGTAAAACAGTTGTTTTATAAATGGATAAATCAGAAAGGAAAAGAATATATGAAAACGATAGGGCAATACATAAAAAATCTCAGTATAAATCAGAAATTTATTCTGAGTTTATTGACGTTTTTGATAATTCCGCTGGTTATTCTTTTGATCTTTGTAAACTATAGTGTTCGACTAAATACGAACACAAAGACATGTGAAACAAATTTAGAAATACTGAAGCAGACAAGGAACGGCATTTCGAATTTCATAAATGATATAAAGTTAGTTTCTTTGAATATTGGTACCGATGATGATGTGCAGGATTTGATCAGAATGTATAATCAAAAATTGCCTGTTTATGAAATAGAAAAACAACGGGTTGATGCATCATTTCAGGTAAGAAGTGCTTTGGTAGCAAGAGAGAGCATCAGAAGTTTATCAATTTTCAACCGTGATGAAATGATTTATCAATATGGGGATTATGTTATTGAAGAAGATAGACGGTTCATACCTCAGCTTGATGATTTGGACGGAATACCTTTGTGGAGCAGTATACATAGTGGTAAAACGACGAATTATGGTGCTTCTTATCATAAAATCTATTTGATGCAGGCAATTAAAGATATGCGCAACTTCGAGATTATTGCTTATGAAAGGCTGACAATCGACGAATCTGATTTGTATGAGCAATATAAAGGGTTGGTGGAAGGTGAAAGCAAGGTAATTATTTTAGACAAAGAAGGAGAGATTCTGTCATCTTCGGATAAGGATTTGCTGGGTAAGGACTATGTAGCCGCAACTTTGGGAAATGTTTTGAAATCGGAGGATGGTTACCGGATTCAGGGGGATGATATCTTCACTTGGTATACCATGAAAGAACAGGGGTGGAGAGTTATAAAAGTGGATTCAGGTAAAGAACTGTTCCAAAATAATTTATTAGGCAATCGCATTATCACATTATGTATTCTGCTTACGGTTATTTTCGGATTTATATTTATGATGATTCAAAGAAGAACTATGATCACACCCATTGTCAGACTGTCCAGGGAAGCAAAAGATTTTAAAAAAGAAGATTTTAAGATGCCGCTTTTAGTTGACAGCGCTGATGAGATCGGAGAGTTAAATCATAATCTGACGCAGATGGTAGAGTATATACAAGATTTGATTTTAAACCAGTATGAAAATAAGATAAAAAGGCGAGAAATCGAATTAAAATATATGCAAAGTCAGATTAACCCACATTTTTTATATAATACGCTTGACAGTATCCGCTGGATGGCTGTGATGGAGCAACAGACAGAGATAGCCGAGCAGGTAGAAGCTCTTTCAGATATTTTTCGACATGCATTAAGTGGAGGTAAAGAAGTCGTTACGGTAGAAAAAGAGATTGAACATCTGAAAAACTATATTTTAATACAGAAAAACCGTTTTGGAGATAGGCTTCAAGTAGATATTCAGGTTCAGGAAGGGGTGCAGAATTGTCAGGTATTAAAGCTGATTATACAACCGTTGGTTGAAAATGCTATTGTGCATGGTATAGAAAAAAAGATGGATGGCGGAAAGGTCTGGGTAACTGTGTGGACTGAAGATGGTACACTGAAATATCTGGTTGAAGATAACGGAGCCGGAACGGATGAATTACGGATTAACAGGTATCTGAAAGAAAAAAGTGAGGAGCACAATGTCTTTGCTCTTCAAAATATAGATGAGCGTATTAAAATAAAATATGGTGAAGCGTATGGGATTTCCTTCCATTCCATTGTAGATGTTGGTACAAAGGTGGAGGTTAGGCTGCCAGTTGTGACAGGATAATTTAAGAAAATTTTCTGGCAGTAAGAGGATACGATTGTATGGAAGGGAGGGTCTTATATGGAGATAAAATTGCTGATTGTTGATGATGAGGTTCAAATTAGGGCAGGCATTGAGAAGGGTATTCCCTGGAAGAAATTTGGCATCAGTAAAGTGCATTCTGCACCAAATGGAGTAAGAGCACT
Source organism: uncultured Robinsoniella sp. (assembly GCA_900539655.1). Classification (GTDB taxonomy): domain Bacteria; phylum Bacillota; class Clostridia; order Lachnospirales; family Lachnospiraceae; genus Robinsoniella. Next base: position 84,092 of record UQCR01000011.1, on the reverse strand, counting down.
GGAAATAATGGAGGCAGAAAAAATAAATATTTTAATTACAGATATTCGTATGCCTGGAATCGATGGTTTGGAGCTGGCCAGAAAAGCGAAAGAAAAACAGGAAGATATCCATATTATTATTTTAAGTGGTTTTTCGGAATTTGATTACGCAAAGCAGGCAATCAATATAGGTGTAAAAGACTATTTGCTTAAGCCGATCAAGGTAAAAGAACTGACCGATAATGTGAATGTAATTGTAGAAGCGATACAAGAGGAAGAAAAGATAAAAACGCGAAACGATCTGCATCTGACAGAAGAAAAACTTATTCAGTATCTACAGACCAAAGACTTGTATAACGAAGAGTTATTACAACTACTGGAGGTTTTTGCCGGCCTTACAACTGGAGATAAGATTGTATGCGTATTGATTGAACCTGATACTGCATTAAGAAAAGAGAAGGGAAAGATATGCGATGATATGCGGCAGATTTTCGCAGAGGAGGCAAAAGCAAATGAACATGATTTTGTGTTAAGCCTGCCTGGATATCTATTGTATGGAATCCGTATGGATTTAAGCCGATCAAGATGGCAGGTTGTTAAGCGGATCGAAGAGATCATGCAGGGAGCGAATGCTGATCTGGAGGCGGAAAAACTGCCTACAGCAACAGCAGCGGTTTCAGACAACTGTCCGGCCAGTAAATTAGCTGATGCAGTGGACGAGTGTATCCACCTCTTGAAAAAAAGGCTTTATATGGGGAATGGAAAGGTTATCCCTTATGAAGAACAATCTGGCGGGGAAAATCGCTCTTTTTATATGCAAGACGAAGAACAGATTCGAAAGTATATAATTAGTTTTCAATACGAAGAGGTTGAGAAATATATAATTCAAAATTTTAATAACATGAAAGAAGAAAAAATATCATCTTATGATTTAGTCAAAGGTGTCTGTCTTACCCTTAAGCAATTTTTATTTCGCTGCATAAGGGAAACCGGTCTTGAGGTGGAGCAGGTGCTGGAAAAAAATAAGGATTTTCTTCTTGAAGTCCCTGAATTGTATACAATAGAACAGTATCGGGATTGGATTTGCAGTCTCTATTATCTGATCTTAAAAGGGGTATCGCAGCATTCGAAAAAGAATGTAAGCCAGGTGGTAATGACAGCTGTCGTCTTTATCAGCACACATTATCATGAAGACTTAACTGTTGACCAGATATCAGCTTACGTGAGCAAATCTAAAAATTATTTTAGCTATTTGTTTAAGAAAGAAATGGAAGTGTCTTTTACAGAATACTTAAACAAATATCGTGTTGAACAGGCCTGTATACTTCTGGAGACAACATTGGATTTAACGGGAGAAATTGGTCAGAAGGTAGGTTATAAGGATGAAAGGTATTTTTCCTCTGTATTTAAAAAGATCGTAGGGATATCCCCCTTACAATATCGCAAAACCAGAGGTATAGAAGAGAAAAAATAAATTGAAATCGTAGAATATTCTAAAAAATCGTAGTTCTATGATCTGTAAGTATGGTAAAGCAGGTAGTATGATTAGACTATCAAATGTGACAGGAAACAAAACCAAATAAAAGGAGAGAATTGATATGAAAAAGAGAATATGTCAGGTAATACTTACAGGGCTAGCGGCTACAACCTTAATATTAAGCGGCTGTGGTGGAGGAAGCAATTCTTCAACTTCAGAAACTGTGAAAAAAGCAGATAGTAAAACAGATATAAAATTTTATGGGAAGGTTATCGAATATACATCCGGACCAAAGATGGTTGAGGCGCTAAAGGAACAGATGAAAGACAGCTGTAATATTGATGCAATTCAAGTAGATTGGAGTAATCTGGAGAAGGTAATCCGTACCGGTCTTGCTTCCGGGGAACCGTGTGATATATATAATTTCGGTACATACGATATGACTAGTTTTGCGGATGCCGCGGTAGATCTGACTCCTTATCTGAAAGAAGACCCAAAATGGATGGAAGCTATCGGTGAGGATGCTTTGAAGCCTGTAACCATAGACGGTAAGATTGTAGCAATTCCGTGGGAGTCTAATTTTACGGTAATTTTGGGAAATAAAACTTTGCTTGATAAGGCGGGAGTGGAGATACCGGAAAGATGGAATTATGATGAATTTAAAGCAGCATGTAAAAAATTGCAAGACAACGGAATCGCTCCATTTGGAAACTCTGCGGATTTACAGCATGGTGAATGGATGTTCCGCCCGGCAATGCTGACGCAGGTTCTGGATCAGAGTTCTTACGATGACTATGTAGCAAAGAATTTATCTTTTGCGAGTACCGAAGGAAGGAATGCCCTGGAGAATATTAAATCGTTATATGATGCTGGATATATGTATCCGGGTGAAGGAGCAGTTACAGTAAAAAGTGATGAATTGAAAGCTGCATTTGCCCAGGGGAAACTGGCTATGATGACAGATATTGGAGCAGGCGCAAAGGTAACGTCTGAGGAAATGAAGGAATCTGGTATAGATACAGTCGTTATCCCATGGCCAAGTGCTGGAAATACTCCGGCTTTGAATGGTGCAGGCAATTGCCTTTTTATTCCCAAGTCAAGTAAAAATATAGATAAAGCGGTAGAAGTGATTAAGACTTTTACTAATCCGGAGATTCAGGGAATCCATGCGGCAGAAGGTTATATTCCAATAAATAAAAATGTGGAAATCAGTGATGAATTTACTAAGGAACTGGTTAAACAGTCACTGACATGTGTACCCGATGTTGTGTGGCCCGCAGAAATGAATGACTACAGAATGAATAATTTGATACCTGATCTGATTTTAAACGGTGGAGTGGATACCGTTATTGATAATCTTGAGCAACAGCGTAAAAGTGCGCTGGCGAATAAGTAGTAATAAGATTTTCTGATGATAAGCAGGTGGTAGAGACTCTGCTGCCTGCTAAAATTGTGCAAAAAATGAGGTAATTGAATGGTGAAATGGATAAAGGGGTAGTGGTAAAATGAAGAAAAAAGGAAAAATAAATAAAAAAAGATTAACTGGCATTGTCTTTTTGTCTCCCGCTATGGTATTTATTTTGTTTGCAACAGTTGTTCCGTTTATATGGAATTTTCTCTTATCATTCCAGAAATGGGATGGATTTGGGGATAGTCAATTTCAGGGAATCAAAAATTATGCAACGGTATTTCAGGATCCGGCGGTTTTTAAAAGTATTGGAAATTCCGTATACTATGCTTTGGTATCCACATTTGGAGGTCTTATTGTTGGGATACTTCTTGCAACGCTGGTTTTTCGATTGTCAGGAAAGGAAGGCTCTTTTTTTCGGCTGATCCTGTTCAGCCCGGCCATGCTTCCTATTGCGGTGGTAGGGTTAATGTTTACATTCTTTTACAATCCTGAGATGGGTCTTTTGAATAATTTTCTGAAAGTGATTGGTCTGGGTGGTCTGCAGTGTGTATGGCTGCAAAATCAGTCTACGGCAATGCTGTGCATTATCTTTGTGGCGGTCTGGAAGAGTGCAGGCCAGGTCATGCTCTTATGTTTTGCTTCTATGCAGACAATACCAGAATCACTTTATGAATCATCAAAGCTGGACGGTGCCGGTTATTGGAAGCAGATTCGGTATATTACCCTGCCACTTATTAAACCTATGATTCTGCTGGCAACGATCAATACACTTGGGACACAATATAAATCTTATGATCTTATATTTACCATGACTCAGGGAGGGCCGGGAGATTTAACGACTACCGTGCCAATACGAATGACAAAAATGGCGTTCTCTTATGGAAAATTTGGAGAATCTGCTGCTGCAGGTGTGGTATTTACGGTTGTGGTGTTAGCCAGTATTCTGATAGTAAAGCTACTATTGAGGGGGGAAGAATATGAGTTCTAAAGCAGCGAAATCACAATTCAAAAAGCAGGCGGGACATTTGAAGCCGGGAGAACAGGTTTCCAAGTGGGTAATTCGGATCATTCTTCTGCTATTTGTATTAATTACAGTTTACCCTATGCTATTTGTGCTCTTAACTTCCGGAAAGACAACAAATGATTTTTATAATAATATCTGGGGATTTCCCAAATCAATTGAGTGGGCAAATTACAGCTATGCCTGGACAACTGCTGGAATTGGGAGATATTTTTTGTCCAGTATCATAGTTGCTGCATCTGTAGTGGTTGTGACTTTAATCTTGTCTTCTCTGGCGGGATATGCACTTACAAAATTGGATATACCCAAATCCGATACTATTATGATTGTAATATTTACGCTTACGATGCTTCCGTCAGAATCGGTATTGATGCCAATGTATCTCATGATTAGTAAAATCGGTATATTGGGTACGCATTTATCTTTAATTCTGCCCTATATAGGCTGGGGACTTGCTTTTGCAATTTATATTTATCGGAATTTTTTTAAAACGGTACCCACTGAAATTATAGAAGCAGCGAGAATTGACGGCTGTACTGAGTCAACAACGTTTCGAAAGGTTGTAATGCCAATGATGCTGCCTGCAACAGCTACGAATGCAATCTTCTGCTTTCTCAGCTGGTGGGGAGAGATGCTCTGGGCATCGGTAGACTTATCAACATCCAGCATAAAAACCCTGCCGCTTGGGATTACGGCGTTTGTTCAAAGTGCCGGAACTGACTGGGGTCCATTGAGCGCGGCAAGCTGCATTATACTTCTTCCGGTTATTTTCTTCTTTATATTTACTCAGAAATACTTCATTGCCGGATTAACAGGCGGAGCCGTAAAGGGCTAAGTGCGACACGAGGTCGCATAGATGAATGTTTGGATATGCTGAAACACTGATAAACACTGGTGATTCCAGTATATTATGAACCTCTTGTTCCGTCAAGAGTAACCTAGCAACAATGTAGGATTGGTGACAATCTTTCGTTAAGCTGTTGTGACAATGAATCCCTCTAATGCTGAAGGAGTGGTTGAAAGCGGGATTCATCTTTGAAGGAAGTCTGCATGAAACGAAAAAAGGAGCCGCGCAAGGCGGGATTATATCGCCGTGTATTGCAGGACTTGCGCTTAATGGATTAGGAAGCCGGTTGGAAAAGAAGATAAAGCCAGTGCACTACGTAAAAGGTAAGACCGTGTATTCAAAGATACATACCATTGCGTATGCGGATGATTTTGTGGTGACGGGTAAAAGCTGTGAACTGCTGGAGGAACAAATACTACCGGAAATAAGAGGATTCTTAGAAGAACGTGGATTGGAACTGTCACTGGAAAAGACAAAGATAACCCACATCAGCAAGGGATTTGACTTTCTGGGACAGGACATCCGAAAGTATAAAAAGAAGGTATTGATAAAACCGTCAAAGGGAAACGTTAAGAACCTCTTAGAACGGATCAGAGAGAAATACTTTCACCGGGAAGGAAACCGAAACTGGGCGGATGTTTGAAGGAATGTCAGGAAGAAAAGCATTAAACAATATATGGAAAGGATAAAAGGGAAAGTGCACCTTGTGTATGGAAGGTGTAGTGGTGGAAACCGGATGGAGAACACATCAAAATGGAAAAGGAAAGACAGAGATCGTCCATCCGGAATGCCACAGGAAACTACACCCAGAATTACAATTAACGTCATCGGTTTTAGTCCTACAAGGCTAAAGCTAACAATTGCTTGAGCGCAATACGGTGAAAATCGTACGTTGCGTTCTTAGGGGGGGTGAACTCCGGCGACGGAGGAGCCTACCCGATATAAGAAAGGTCAGGTGGTAAAATGAATCAACTTTTAATATACATAGCCCCGGATGGAAAAGATGATTGGGAAGGTACTTTGGAACGTCCTTTTGCATCGCTTTACAGATCTATACAGGAAGTTAGAAAAGAAGCCTCTTCAATAAGCTGTGCAAAAATTCAGATAAGAGGGGGCAGTTATTACCTGGAGAAACCGGTTTTGATAACTAAGGAAACCACAGGGGGCGGAGATATTCCACTTGTGATTGAGAACTATGATAATGAGAAGGTAATCATAACCGGGGCAGGTCCGATAGATTTGCAATGGGTCTGCTATCAGGATGGTATTTATCAGGCCAATATTGGACCGGGCAGAAAAATCGATGGTCTGTATGTTAATGGAAATCGGAAGATTATGGCCAGATATCCAAACTATGAAGAGGGGAAGGTGCTGGGGGGATTTGCTGAAGACGCGTTAAGCGAAGAGCGCACAGCTGGCTGGAAGAATCCAAGAGGCGGTTATATCCGGGCACTTCATCATGCGGAGTGGGGAGGCAACTCTTACCTTATAACAGGAAAGACGAAGGATAATCAATTATTATACGAGTGGGTAGGAGATAATAACCGGGGAAGCAGCATGCATGTTGTGAAACGTATGGTAGAGAATATATTCGAAGAACTGGATGCTCCGTGTGAATGGTATTATAACACGAACAGCGGGATTCTTTATTATTACCCTGAGAATGAGACGGAATTGTCCCAGGCAGAATGTGAGATAGTGACAACTGAGGAGTTTCTCCATATAAAAGGTAAATCATGGGATAAGCCTGTAGCCAATGTGCACATTCGTGGTATTCATTTTAATCGGACACATCGAACGATGTTTACCAGACCGTATGAGCGTCCATTAAGGGGGGACTGGGGGATTGTTCGCGGCGGTGCTGTATTTATGGAAAACGCAGAGAAGATCAGGATTGAGGACTGCACATTTGAAGATATGGGCGGCAACGCTATTATGATGTCCGGATACCAGAAGGATAATCAGGTGAGCAACTGCGATTTCTGCCACATTGGTGCAACCGGAGTGCTGATTGCCGGAAAGCTTTGTGCTGTCAGGAATGCCTCAACCTACGATGGAGAGAATCATCAGACAAAAATAAGAGACTTCTTACCGGGACCGGCATCTGAGGATTACCCCAGGGAAATTATGATATCAGACAACTATTTTTATGATATAGGTAATTATGAGAAACAGACTGCCGCAGTCTGCATGTCTATCAGCGAATCGGTATCCGTTTTAAAAAATACGGTACATCATACCTCGCGCGCAGGAATTAATGTTCATGACGGTACCTTCGGCGGACATGTAATTGAGGGAAATGATTTGTTCGATTGTGTAACAGAGACCGCAGACCACGGACCGATTAATTGTTGGGGAAGAGACCGTTACTGGTCGGTCCCCCAACATGATGCGATGGGATATTTCGGTAAGGATAAACGTGCATTTGCTCTTTTGGACGCATGGAAGACCACAGTGATACGCGGTAACCGGGTATATGCTACATATGCTTTTGGTATTGATATTGATGATGGTGCTTCAAATTATGATATCTGTAATAACTTATGTATCGGTGTGGGGATTAAGCTCAGGGACGGATTTGACAGAAGGGTTCATAACAACGTTTTGATAGGATCCAATTTTGAGCATCATATGAGTTTTGCGTACAATCATGATTTGATTTACTGTAATATTGTCTGTTCTCCGAAAATCTGTAATAACGTGTGTATTAATGAGGAAGCTACGACGTTTTATTCATTTAATACCTATTGGAATATGGGGCATGAAATAAAAAATCTGCCTCAGCCGGATTATAAATCCATTATTTCAGATCCCGGGTTCGTAAATTTTAAAGAAGGAAATTATGAAATAAGTGGGGATTCCCATGCATTGTCGCAGGGATTTCTTAAATTCCCCATGTCTGATAAGGATTTTGGCAGGGTAGATTGCCCCAAACCACCTGCTTTTGTATACGTTGAGGGAGTGGAGGAGGAGGAAACGGAGCAGTTTTATGATGTCCGGTTATCTAACATTACAGGAGAGGGGATGCGGTCAGCTGCAGGACTCCCGGATTTGTATGGAGTGTTCATATTGGACAGAGACGTTTTGGGGATCTTCTGTAAACTCGGACTTCCAATCGGAGTAGGAGATGTAATACGCAAAATTGAAGGGAAAGAGATACAATGCATTCAAGATTTCAGGAAGGCTTTTGGTGAAATTCCATTAAATATTCCGGTGAGGATTGAAATATATCGAAGCCAGAAACCAATGATATTGACGTTTATCAAGCAGACAGAGGATTATACTTCAATCACAGACGCAGCCAGGCGGGAATGGTATGAAGGGAAGGTGTAAAAGGATGAGAGGGAAATGGAAAAAGTGGTGCAGTATAGTTATTGCGATGGTTCTGATTATGCCTGCAGGCTTTGTGATAAATAGGGACGGTGGTATGCTTAAGGCTCATGCAACGGAAAAAGAAAATACAGAAAATTATCTGTTTTCCAATGAGGATGCATTACAACTGGATAACTGGTTAGATATTCAAAATAAGGAACAGGTAAGTATTATAGAAGATGTTCTGCAAATAAAATCAAATCAGAATGTGCAGATTTCTCCTGATATTCAGACTGTGGGAGCAATTTTATTCTCATATGATTTCAAGATTAATTCCGGTTCACTGGGACTCCAGTTTAACATGAAGGAAACTGGAAAAAATAATTGGGATACGGCCGGTTATCTGATGAATATCAGCCAAAGCGGGCATGTAGATTTCCTTGTATCTGACGGAACCAGAAAAATGACAATAGGAACCGGAGAAGTCAATGATTTCAAGAAAAATGATTTCAACCACGTAGAAATAAATTATCTGGAAAGTGGAAATATAGAAATTTCTTTTAATAATCGAGCACAGGCGCTGATTGCGGTTACGGATGCCACACAAACCTATGGATACTTTGGAATTGCTGCAATGGGAAATAAACCCGATGCTGAAATTATGAACTTTCAGGTTATTGGCACGAAGATGGAGGAGCCAGAAGCTGAGGTTGTATTCTCGGATGATTTTTCCGGAGATTTGTCACAATGGAAGCTTCTCAAAAACATGCCTGAGATTATTGAAGGTCGAATGAAAGTAATAGATGGAAAAACCATGCAGATAACCACGGCAGATGAAAAGTACTATATAGAAGGAGATGCCGAATATGAGTTTGATATTGATTCTTTTGCAAATGGTGCAGCCGGTGTCCAATTCAACTCTGCAGGCCGCATCAGCGCAGGATCATATGACCAGAGCTGTTATTATATTAATGTAAGAAAAAATGTAATTCAATACTGCAAGGATAATGTATATAGAACTGTGGAGATACCTTCCGGAATTGACACCGGTAAAGAAGTACATGTCAGGATTACTTATAAAAAAGAATCCGGGCAAATACAGGTATACTTAAATGATATCCATGCACTTACCTGGCAAGACGGTGATTATAAGGGAGGATATTTTGGATTCATAAGTATGGGAACAAAAGCTTCTTTTGATAATATAGTCGTGAAAGGAAAGTTAAGAGATATGGGTGAACTTGAATTTGATAAGATTGTAAAGCGTACTTCCATTATCTACAAGCCGCTAAGAGATCAGGAGCAGATAAAATTTCCCGGTATACCTGATCAGTATGATATAGAAATTCTTACTTCCAGTCCAGAGGGGTATATTGGGAATGATGGAACTATTCTGAAACGCCCTTTGACTGAAGAGGGTGAGCAAGACATTGATATCACCTTCCGGCTTACAGATACACTCAATAGTGAGAATGATTTGATAAGAACCCTATCGGTACCTTTATCTCCGGTATATACAGCACCGAATGCGTCAGAAGACGAGGTAAAAGCAGATAGAAAACGCTTTGAGAGACAAAAATATGGATTGTTTGTACACTATGTTGCAGGATTAACGAGAGACACAAATGGAAATACAGTAAACGATATTGATGTACTTGCAGAGGATTTTGATGCAGCGCAGTTTGCCAAGGATGTACATGATATGGGGTTTGAGTATGTTATTTTTACGGTGGCTCATTCCCAACAGCGAAATTTATATCCAAGTAAAACAATGAAACGTTGGAGGGATGACCGTAGAACTGCCGGAGGTGTAAAAACTTATACGGATGAAGTTGATGTTATCGATGAGTTGTATCAGGAATTAAAACCCTATGGGATCGATCTGCATCTTTATCTGTGTGAATTGGATGGATTATACTGGAATGCAGAGGACCGTGAAAATACGGGTTGGGATGACTGCGGGGGGAACATAGACGGAGACCATGAAAGGTACAATCAGTTTCAACAGGAAATTGCAGATGAAATGGCACAGCGTTATGCTGGTAAAATAAAAGGGTTTTGGTTTGACGGATATTTTATTCATGGACCTGCCGGGACAACCGGACCAATCCATGGAGTAATTGATCAGGAGGAGTACCGAAAGTCACTTTTGGCATACGATCCGGGACTTGCTTTAGTAGGAAATATAGGTGGAAACAGACAGAAGGATCCATACCCGGAGTGGACATCCCTGGATTATCGTTGTCAGGAACTATATAATTTTGGGGATACCTATTACAATCCTGAAGCAACAGAAGATAATGGTAGAACCTGGACCTTAAATGAACACCAGGCAGCCCAGGTGGTTACCCAGGGAAAGAATTGGTGGGCAGTAAATAAGAATAATAACCTGCGTGTTACCAAGGAAAATTTATTCTTATATATTGTTGGAGCTGCTTCAGTGTCTAAATCAGGCGGTGCCGCTCTTTCAATGGGAGTATTTCCAGGAAGTACAGATGAGCAGACAAATGGAACACTATGGGAAGGAAATACACTCCGGGAGTTCATAACGTTGAATGAACAGTATCTCAAACCCATTGCGGAATCTGTCATTAATACAAATGCAGGACAGGCATATAAAACAAAAAATAATTCCTGGCTTGCAAACGAAGATTGGGGTGTTTCTACAGAGTCAGAGGATGGAAAATTTGTGTATCTCCACATCATCACTCCTCCTGAAAACAGTAATCACATTCAGCTGCCTGATACAGAGGACAGAAGCATATTGGGTGGAAAAGCGGAGTTATTAAAATATGATGGAACAAGAAAGGATGTGGAATTTGAGAAGAATGCAGATGGATATCAAATCACACTGCCGAATGGTGAAACATGGCACAAGTTGGATACAGTCGTAAAGGTAGAGCGGGTGAAGCCGGCTGATCCGGACAACATTATGGAGGTACCGGGAATCAGTGATGAATGGACGGTACAGGGGAATTGGACAAAACAGAATGAAATTGGAAACGTGATGTCAAGCAGGAATGACAGTCGTGAAACGCAGGAAGCAGGAGCGGGTCTGACATATAGTTTTGATGGTGACCAGATAGAAGTCTGGGGAAATAAAGCCCCCAATTATGGTAGCATGGAGATTCTCATAGATGGGGTAACTGCTGCGATTATTGATTGCAGTGATGCAAAAATTCAAAGAGATATATTACTATTCAAAAGTGATAAGCTGGATGGTGAAAGCCATACGCTAAGCATTAAGAATACAGATTCCCTTACGATCGCTGTGTATAGGCTTAAAATTCGAAAATTTCCTGAAACAAATATCCAGTTGGATATAAAACAACCATAGAGTTAATTTTAATATAGCAATTGATATTACCCTTGAATCCAACATTTTTATAAAATGATGGATTCAAGGGTAATGTTAATTATACAATATATAATAACATGCCATATTCCAGGTTTATAACGACAGATAATATGAATACATCCTCGATGATATTGAGAAATTATTTTTAGGTATTCGCTAGGAGAGAGGAAGCGGAAGAAACATGTCTGTTTTTCAAAGTTTCAACCCCTAGGGGGGCTTGAAGGGACAGAATAGATCATGTTATCATACGAGAGAATTATAAAAATGGAGGATTACAAATGAAAAAGAAATGCAAAAAAATTGCAGCGATTCTGGCATGTGCAGCATTGACCATGGCGGTATTAGCCGGATGTGGGAAGAGTACTGCATCACTGGAAACTACGTCTCAGCAACAGAAAGACGAAGAAAAAAGTACGGGTGAGGCACCAGCAAGTGAGTCTGAAAATGAGTCAGTAAGCGAGGCAGCACAAAGCAGAGCTGGTACAGACAGTCTGGTTGTGGCGATGACAAAGGATCAGAGCACAATTACCCCTTTCACTTATATTAATGGAACACCGGGATTTGATGTCATGAGATTTATGTATGACAGTCTCTTTACGATCAATCAGGAGAATGAAGCAGTACCCTGGATGGTGGATGATTCCTACGAAGTAAGTGAAGATTATAAAACCTATAAGGCAACGCTTTTGGAAGGGCAGAAGTGGCATGATGGAAAACCTGTTACAGCAGATGATGTGAAGTTTACCTTTGAATATGTGCTGACGCAGACCCTGGGAAGATGGATTACGATTGCATCCCAGGTGGAATCCATAGAAGTGAATGGGAATGATATAACATTTACCTTAACTAATCCGAATCCTGATTTTATCCGCTCAGGGCTGGCTGATATGCGAATTGTTGCCAAGCATATGTATGAAGGGGTAACTGATGGCACAACTGTGGAGAACATGGGAAGTGGTGCTTATAAAATGTCTGAATATAAGCCGGAACAGTATTATACACTGGAAGCTCAGGAAGATTATTTTAAAGGAACGCCAAAAGTAAAGACCATTCAGATGCCTGTTATTGCAGATGGCGCTGCGAGGCAGCAGTCTCTGATTTCAGGTGAAATTGCGGCATATACAGGAAGTATTACGCCTGAAATGATTGATACCTATGAAGCGGCAGAAAACATTAAATTGATTGAAACGGAAGGTTATGCGTCTGCCCTCCTTTTATTTAATTGTGAAAGAGCGCCATTTAACGAAGCTAGTTTCAGAAAAGCACTTACATATGCGATTAATTTGGACGAAATTATAGACCAGGTATGTCTGGGCAGAGCACAGAAAGGAACAGCGGGATATATAAAGAGCGGTCTGAAAGAGTATACAGAAGGACTGGACTATGAATTCAATGTTACGAAAGCAGAACAGATGCTGGATGAACTGGGATATACTGAAAAAGACAGTGATGGAATGCGTCTTACAAAAGAAGGTGAGAAGATGGATCTGGAACTGCTTGTGCAGTCCGGTAATACGCTTCGCATGCGAACGGCTGAACTTCTGGCAGCGCAACTTGCCAAGGCAGGAGTCAGAGTGACCGTGAACTCTATGGAATCTCAGACCGTGGATGAAAAGGTATGGCCGGAATTCGATGTATCAAAGGGCCGTGATTATGACATGGCTATGTGGGGCTGGTCAGCGCCTGTTATTCAGAAAGCAGGCAGTATTCTCACCTCCTGTTACAGCGATTTTGTAGAGGGAGGAGATAATCTGGGAGGATATAAGAGTGAGGCTTTTGATACTCTGGCGGCACAATATCTGAAGAGTGCGGATGTAAATGAAAGACTGAATCTTTCACATGAAATGCAGAAACTGGCGGCTGAGGAAGCTCCCTTTGTAACGCTCTTCTTTGAAGATACAATCAGTGCTGTAAATACATCTTTATATGATGGATGGGTATCAGCAAAAGGAACCTATGCTTTTAATACATTCTCTTTCCTGCCCCAGGAAAAATAACAAATGCAAATAAAGATACACAATGGCATTGGACTGCTGTTGTGTATTTTTCACACAGGAGAAAATATTGAAATATCGTATAACACATTACATAGTTTTACTGGCGGCAGTGGTCATATTGAACTTTTTTCTGCCAAGGATGCTGCCGGGGTCACCCATCGCTCAGCTGGCGGGTGAAGAAGTGGGCAGTATGACACAGAGCGAAAGAGATCGGATCCTATCAGCCTATGACTTGGATAAGCCGCTGACAGTGCAGTTTTTTACCTATATCAGGAATATTATAACACTGGATTGGGGGATTTCTTTCTCAAAAAAGCAACCGATCACTGATTTATTGAAGGCAGCAATCCCCTGGACACTTTTGCTGGTTGGCTGTAACTTGATTCTCTCTACTATTTTGGGAACGTTTTTAGGTGCACTATCTGCCGTTTTGAGGAAGAAGAAGAAAGACATGAAGCTGATGCTTTTGGTGATATTGTGCAGTTCCCTTCCTGCTTTCTGGATAGGTATGATTTTCATTTCCGTTTTCAGTGTAGGCCTTGGGTATTTTCCTGTCTATGGCGCCTATTCTATGTTTAGCGGACTGGAAGGGTGGGCATATGCCAAAGATGTATTTGAACACCTGGTACTTCCGGTTACGACTATGACTATCGTTTCCATTTCGGTCTTTTTCACCACGTCAAGATATAGCGTTTTGGAGACGATTCATCAGGATTATGTATTTATGGCAAAGGTAAGGGGAATTCCCAAAAAAAGAGTGCGTTTTTGCTATATGATGAGAAATGCTCTGATTCCGGTATTTACCGTTTTTATGATGGAGCTTGGGAGCGTTTTAAGCGGTTCCGTCGTGATCGAGAGTGTCTTTGCATATCCGGGCCTTGGCAATCTTCTGTATAATGCTGTTTTATCCAGGGATTATCCGCTGATGCAGTATGGTTTTCTGGTTTCCTCATTTATGGTAATTGCAGCCTCTTTGTTGACGGATATTTTATATTCCAGAATTGATCCCAGGATGGTAGATGAAAATGAAGAATAGAAAATTATTTATAACAGGCATAGCTATTGTGGTATTTTTCCTGCTTCTGGCAGTATTTGCTCCGGTGCTGGCACCTCATGAGCCGGATGAAATAGTCGGACAATCCTTTCAGGCACCCAATGGAGATCATCTGCTGGGGACAAATGATATTGGACAGGATGTATTGACGGAGCTGCTTTATGGAGCAAGATATTCCATTGCCATCGGATTTCTGGCTATGGCTATCTCTGTGGTGATTGCCTTGACTTTTGGAATTATATCAGGATGGTGCGGGGGCTGGCTGGATAGTATTCTGATGAAAATTACGACTTTTTTTCTGACTATTCCTTACCTGCCCCTGGTGATACTTCTTGCAGCTTTATTAAAAGGCGGATTGATTACCACTGCCCTCATTTTGGGAGTCACATCCTGGGCGGAAATGGCTAAGGTAGTGCGTTCCCAGGTCTTGAAGATCAAGAAGCAGGAATATATCCAGGCCATTCAGGCAATGGGGGCAAAAGATGGATATGTTATGACCAGACACATTTTGCCGGAACTTTTATCCTTTATTGCTTACCATATGATCATTCGGTTCAAATCTTCCATATTGGCAGAGTCATCATTAAGCTTTCTGGGACTTGGGTCTGCAGTTGTAAAAAGCTGGGGTTCTATGCTGTATTATGCACAGGCTAAAAACGCTTTTCTGACAGCAAGCTGGAGGTGGCTTGTACTTCCACCGGGATTTATGATTGTAGCTCTGATCTTTAGCCTGATGCTGATTGGATATAGTATAGAGGGAAAAGTAAATCCCGGAAGGGAGGCTTAGTATGGAAAGAACAATATTAGAAGCAAAAAATCTTACGGTTGGTTACGCCAGCAACGCCAGACCAGCAGTGGCAGGGCTTGATTTTACTCTTGGGGAAGGAGAAACATTGTGCCTGCATGGACAGTCAGGATGTGGTAAAAGCTCTGTTGTATGGGCAGTTATGGGGATGATGGAGGCTTTAGGGGGATATGTACAGGGGAGTCTGCGTTATAGAGAAAATGAACTGATCGGTTTATCGGAGAAAAAATATGATAGTATCCGTTGGAAAGAAATTGCGCTGGTACCCCAGTCTTCCATGTCATCCTTTAATCCAGTGTATAGAATTGGGAAAACTTTAGATGAAATGCTGTGTCTTCAAAATCAGATAAAGGAAAAAAATGAGCGCAGGGATATCTGCATGGAATTAATGGAACTTGTCCGGCTTTCACCCAACATACTGGATTCTTATCCCCATGAACTGAGCGGGGGTATGCGCCAGAGAGCGGCAATTGCTTTAGCCATACTTTTACATCCCCGGATCTTGATTCTGGATGAGGCAACTACAGGACTGGATGTACTTGTAGAAGCGGATATTTTATGGATGCTGAAAAAGCTGAGGATGCAAAAAAATATGTCCATGCTGTTTATCAGCCATGACACAAGGATTGCCAATGCTTTCTGTGACAGGAGGATTGAATTTTGAACATGGTACTGGAAGTGAAGGATGTTTCTAAGACATATAAAGTAAGACAGAGAAGCAAGAAAAAGGAAACAAAAGCGGTGAGGGGCGTTTCTTTCGATTTGCCTGAGGGAGAACGGCTGGGAATTATCGGAGCCAGTGGATGTGGGAAGAGCACACTTTTAAAATTGGTTCTGCAAAGCCTGAAGCCCGATGGGGGAGTTATCAGAAGAAACGGAAGGGTGGGATTTGTATCCCAGGATCCATACAGTTCACTCTGTAAAAGGCTGTCTGTGGAAAACTGTATTGGAGAGCCCCTGCTGTTTACCGGACTGGCAAAGAATATGGAACAATGCAAAACGGCAGTTTGGCAAGTAATGAAAGATGTGCATTTGGATTACGAAACTTATGCAAAGAGACATCCCCATCAATTAAGCGGTGGAGAGCGTCAGAGAGTATGTATCGCAAGGGCACTTATTTTGCAGCCGGATGTTCTGATTCTCGATGAACCAACATCCATGCTGGATTATCAGGTAAAGGCAAGCCTGGGAGAAACCATATATTCTGTCTCAGCAGAGAGAAAAATGGCAATTTTGCTGGTCACGCATGATATTGAATTTGCCCGTAATCTGTGCGACAGAATATTGGTGATGAAATCCGGTGAAATCATTGAGTCCGGCAATACAGAGGCAATCTGGAAGAATCCAGAAAATGCATATACAAAAAAACTCTTTTTTGCGGCAACAGACCTGGAGAGCTATTGGCAGTTAAAAGACAGAATTCCAAGCCTGACACTGGATGAGTCATTATAAAATCCATGGTCTGCATGTTCATGAATATAGGATTCTATAATGGGAAGCCATGTTTCTGATGCTTCTGGTATAGACATGTAATACCCGGTCAGCCGTAGTATGGCTTCGTTAATAGGCTCTCTGTGATTCCAGGAGCATACGACGTGAGTAAGTTCAGGGTTATATCCCATGGAACGCAGCAGGTTTAGAGGATAGGTGATATGATTGCTGCCACTGTGAGAAAGGGAATGACCCAGAAGCCGGTGGTTAAGGGAGTCCGCTGATGGGGCGTCAGGATTGGGCATGGGATCAATTCCAATGTAAATACAGAAACGGCTGCATACAGAAATCATTTTAAGCAGTGCATCCGGGTGATATAGTCCTGGCGCAAGGCTTGCCAGAACGATGTCAAACTTACGGGAGCCAAAATCATAGGAACAGAAATCACCCTTTAATATATCGAAATTATTCTGGTCTTGTGAATGCATTTTTTGACAAAGAATGCGGTTCATGGAGTCTGAGATGTCCATGGCAGTTACATGGCTGCAGAACCTGGAGAGGGGAAGCGTGTAGGAACCGGTGCCGCTGCCGATATCAAGAACATTGTATTCGTGATTTAAGAGGCCCTTTGAAGAGAGCAGATCCAGTACGGCAGTGACACGCCTGGTACTGCTGCCCATGGTTTGGTCGTAATATTTGGCGGAAGCGTTCCAGCAGATGCTTTCATCTGTGAAGGTTTTTCGAAAGAGGGATTGTTTTGCCGCATCTTTCCAAAGGGATATCCAATGTGAAGAAGAAGTATTCATAGTTGATAAAGTCCTTTTTATGTTTTAAAAAATTATAGCATGTAAATGGAAATAAAATGAAGCCCCTGGTGGGGATAAGTTTAAAACAAAAAGCGTTTTAAACTTTCTATAGTGCAATACCGCAGAATTGTCTGCGGTATGCAGGGGTATAAAAATGGAGGTAATATAAATGGGTAACAGGATATTATTATTAGGAGTATATGGAATGGAAATGGTTGAATGCGGCGGCGTCCTCTGCAAAAATGCGAGGAATGGGGGAGTTTCCCACGCAAGTATTATGTTCGCAGGGGAGAAGATGAGGGAAGGGCTTGAAAAGGCTTCTGAAATTTTAAATACAAGTATAGAATATCTGGGTATGGATTCCGGTGAATTAAGCGGTACCCTGGAAGAAAAGCTGCAAATCGTAAAAGTGATCCGTTCTTTTAGGCCTGACATCATAATCACTCAGGATCCGGAGCATTGCGTAAGTGACCTGGATCCGGGCAGGAGGCCGGCAATGACCGTACTGCTGGAAGGAATTGCACTTGCCGGAAGAGCATATGCACTTGATAAACTGCCGGGATTGGAGCCTTGCAGATGTAATAATATTTATTACATGACACCGGAAAATCCAAACTGCCTTGTTGATATTTTTGATGTGTGGGATGA
The DNA here is from genome assembly GCA_900539655.1 of uncultured Robinsoniella sp. Lineage (GTDB taxonomy): Bacteria > Bacillota > Clostridia > Lachnospirales > Lachnospiraceae > Robinsoniella. Next base: position 65,946 of record UQCR01000011.1, on the reverse strand, counting down.
AAAATGCCAGGCGATGGATTCTCTGGAGTCTCAGATTCTGTTTATCGGCGAGCTGACCAGTGAAGAAAAAAAGGCACAGTATGCAAAATTCATACCAGGGCTCAATGGGCTGCAGTCACCATTGGAGCAGGGGACACAGATGAAGCGTCTTATGGATACGGCTTATCATCTCTACCAGGGGTCTACGGGACATAATGATGTGTTTTTATCAGAATGTTATAGAAAAGAAGGGATGTTTGTATTAGAGGAGCTGTTTTGAGAGAATAGACCGTTATATATTTATGTTACCGTCAGCTATGGCTGGCGGTTTTAAATTTAATAATGTTTGCAACCCCAAATACAGGATAATTAGTTAAATCCAGCAGAGTATCATAATAAAATCCTAAACTCGTAAAAAAGTTCTAAATCATTTAAGTACATAATGAAATATTGAAAAATATAAGAAAGATAATACTAAATGATTTAAAAAGCTTGATGATATAATGTTCACAAGGCGGATCTTAGATTATAAAATTAAATAAAGGAAGTACTTCTACTTCATTTATGTACATCAAGAACAGGAGAAAACTATGGCAGGAAAGAGGAAAGGAAAAAAATTGTGTGCTTTGGTGTTGACAGCAGCAATGGCGGGCAGTGTTTTGCCGGCAAGCCAGGCTATGGAGGTTTTGGCTAAAGAACCGGAAAGAAAAACATATGAACCAAGTTGGGAGTCTGTGGAGCAGGTTACCACGGCGCCTGAATGGTTCCAGGATGCAAAATTCGGCATTTATTTTCACTGGGGAGCATTTACCACGCCGGAGCGTGTGGATGAATGGTATGGACAGCATATGTACAACGGATCTGGAGCAGCTCATGATTATCATGTAAACACCTATGGATGGCCATCAGAATGGCCGTACCATAACTTTATTCTGGGAGCAGAGGATAAGGCTGGAAATTGGGTGCAGTTTGCACCGAAATTAACAGCAGATTATGCCCAGGGAAATGAGGGAGGAAAGTTTGATCCAAATGCATGGGCAAAATTATTCAAGGATGCAGGAGCAAAGTTTGCAGGACCCGTTATGGAGCATCATGACGGATATTCTATGTGGGACAGTGATGTAAACCCCTGGAATTCTGTGGATCTTGGTCCAAAGCTGGATTTGGCAGAACTTTTCGTAGATGCAATTCGTGGTGAGGACCTGAAGGTTTTGTCAGCCATGCATCATGCTTATAATGTCACCGGGGGATTTTACGATTCTGCCTGGGATGAAAAGCCATGGGAGACACCTGTAGAGGGAATGACAGCGGAGGATATGAAAAAACTATATGGCCAGTTCTCAACCGTGGAAGAAAGAGATGAATACTGGCTGGCTAAATTAAAGGAAGTAATTGATAAATATGACCCTGATATTATCTGGCAGGATTTTCAGGTTGGTTTACTAAGCGAAGAGTCAAGGCTTGAATTTCTTTCATATTTCTATAATAAAGATGTGGTAGAAAATGGAGATGGTGTTGTAGCTACATATAAATATAATCATGAAGTAAATGACGGATTTACGGAAGCGAGTGCAGTGCCGGATTATGAACGGGGCGGTCCGGGTGGAATGAGGGATTTTTATTGGCTGACAGATGATTCCGTAAGCCAGGGGACCTGGAGTTATACAGACGGTATGCAATATTACAGTGCTAAAACCCTGATTAATGCTCTTGCAGATAAAATCAGTAAGAACGGAAATCTTCTGCTTAATATTTCACCCAGAGCGGACGGATCTATTCCGCAAGGGCAGCAGGATGTTCTGCTGGAAATTGGTGACTGGCTGGAGCGATATGGCGAAGCCGTTTACAGTACAAGGGCATGGTCCGTTTATGGGGAAGGTCCAACTGTGATGGGAGGCGGCGTGTGGCAGACTCCTGTTTCAGGAACCAGTAATGATATCCGGTTTACACGAAGCAAGGATAATACCACCCTGTACGCGATTGCCCTTGGTAATCCGGATAACAAAATCTTGGATATTAAAACTTTAAAAAATAATGTTTTAGATGTATCAGCAGTTTTAGGAGTATATATGGCGGATGGAACGGAGACACCGCTTGCATATACCCAGGATGAAGCGGGATTTCATATCACATTGCCGGAGACGCAGGATTCTATTGATGCCAATGGAAGGGCAGTAAAAATTGTATTTAATGAAACGATTCCGGATATTCAGGGAGTTACTTTATGGTCCGAAAATGATTTTAAAGGAACGGCAGCTTCTCTTGTGCCTGGAGTCTACAATGCCGCTGATTTACAGGCTGCTGGCGTGACTACTGACACAACGTCTTCCATTCAGATTCCGGAAGGCTACACAGCCTATATATATGACGAAGGAGAGCCTGCTGGAGCGTATGGCGTGCTGGATCAGGATGCCAGTGATTTGGGGGCATGGAACGATAAAATTGCTGCAGTGAAGATCATAAAGAACACAGAGATTCCAGAATCAATTGAACCAGAGGAAGGAAAGGCTTATCAGTTACAGTTGAGAAACAATCCGGATTTTGTACTGGCATATGCCACGGATGCAGAAAATAATGGAAATGTACAGATAGCGTCTAAAGACGATACAGCAGAAAATCAAAAATGGATTTTTACACCGGTAGGAGACAGTTATAAAATCAGTCCGGCAGCCAATACAGATTTATGCATTGATATTGATGGCGGAAACTATCAAAATGGATCAAATCTTTTGCTGTGGGAGTACGGAGATGGTGCGGACAATCGCCATTGGAAGCTGGAACCCACAGGGGGCGGATACTATTCTATTCATTCCAAAGGAAACAGCGGATTCTGTATAGACGAAGCAGCAGTCTCTCCGGAAGATGGTGGAAATGTACAATTATGGAATTATGAATATGGGGACAGACAGCAGTGGATATTAAAAGAAGTTACCCAGGAAACGGAAGGTGTTGACACCACAAGCCTGGAACTTGCAATTGCCATGGCAGAGAAGATGGCAGCGGAGCAGGCAGAAAAGGGAAGCTATACGAAGGAAAGCTGGGCGGCTGTGCAGAAATCTTTAGATGCTGCAAAAGCATTACTGGAATCAGATCTAACCCAGGAACAGGCAGATGAAGCTTTTATTTCCCTGATTACCGCGTGTAATTTGCTGGAGAACAGCACGCAGAAAGTAGGACTGGAAGCTGCAATAAAAGGAACAGAAGCGATTCTGGATGATACGCAGAACCTGGAAAAGTATACGGTTGAAAGTGTAGAAGCAGTGAAAACAGCGCTTGCAGAAGCCAGACTGGTGTATGAAAACATTGCGGCAGACCAGGGAACCATAAATTCAGCTACAACAAACCTTCTGACTGCCGTAACATGCCTTCTGGCAGAACAGGACAGCACAAGACTGGATATCCTGATTCAGACAGCAGAAAAACTGATTAAAAATGAAGAGCAATATACACCATCCAGTGTGCAGCGCTTAAAGGAAGCACTGGATCGTGCAAAAGCAGTACGTGATAACACACAGGCAAGTGAACAGGAAATCAGTGATGCCTACAACCTTCTTGCAGAGTCTATGACCGGACTTGTGAGAAAAGCCAATAAAACAGAACTCAGGAATGCCCTGGACAAGGCAGCGGAAATTCTGGCAAAACCCGAAAAATATGTGGAAAGCACTATAAGTGGATTGGCAGATGTAAAGGCAGAAGCCCAGGCAGTATATGAAGATGGGGAAGCAGATGCCGACACCACCGGGGAAGAGCTGAAGAAGCTGATTGCAGAGATTCTGAAGGCCCGCCTTCTTGGTGACGTGGATCTGAACGGCATCGTTGATACTCAGGATGCCGCAGAACTGCTGGAGTACAATGCAGAATTAAAAGAGCTGAGCCGGGAACAGGCAGAAGCAGGAGATGTAAACCGGGATGCCGCAACTGACAGCAGTGACGCATCGGCAATTCTTCAGTATGCAGCTGAGAAAATCAGTGAATTTTAAGTCATAAAGAAAAATAATAAAAAGCCCGGGAGTGCTGAAAGAGAATCAAATCAATCCTTCAGTACCCGGGGCTTTTTTCAATTTTCAAACTTTTTAACCAGCCGAATCAACAAATCCATAGCTGGTGTAACCCACTTATTCTTGTGATAAGCACAAACAGCAGTAATCTCAGGAGTTTCCATGGATGTTATGACCTCCTGCAGGATTCCCTGCTTTAATTCCTTTGCAACCGCAAAACGGGGAAGGCAGGCAATGCCAAGATTGCTCTGTATACACCGTTTGATTGCCTCTAAGCTGCCAATCTCCATTTCACCATTGAGAACAATGTCCATAACAGACAGATAGTGAACAAAACGTTTGTGATAAATGCTGTTTTTATCCACAGTCAGCAGACAGCTTTTCTTGCGCTGGTGCCTGTCTGTAAAATTCAGTTCATCTCCGGTAAGCATGGGGCTTGCAACAAGAACAAGCGGATAAGAGGTTAAGCGCTCTATCACAGCAAAAGAACCGTAGCCATCTACATCATAATGAATGCCCATATCAACCCCGCCACTTAATACCTGCTCCCGAATCAAATAACAATTCGATAGCTGCAAAGAAAGTCTGACGTTAGGTGCTTGCTGCCGAAACTGCTCTATAACAGGCTGCATTTTATAATTTAATAGAGTTTCAGGAAGTGCAACATTTAGATTTCCTGTTAATTCACGATCCTTTCTTCCATAATTCTCCATCTGTTCAACCGCGTCCAGTACAGTGTCCACATAGGGAAGTAACTCCTTGCCAGCCTGTGTTAAAACCATTCTGCGTCCGATTTTGTCAAATAACTTGACAGACAACTCTTGTTCTAAAATCTATATCTGCAAAGTAACCGTTGATTGGGCATAGTTAAGCTGCTCGGCTGCCTTTTGAAAGCTTCCGGCCTCTAAAATGGTGCGTAATGTTTGCAGATATTTAAGTTCCATAAAAAGTCCTCCGGGTATATAGTTCAGAATTATCGAATTTAATATTTTGTTATTTCTATTTTACTGAATTGTTTCTAGCTGATATTATAAAATAGATAGATAAAAAGGTCAAGGAGGAGGTTACTGCCGCTCCAGACAGTTTCAGCTTACGGAATGAGAAAGGATAAAAGATGATTACAGCAGAAGAGCTTGTAAATCAAGCTATAAATCTGGGATATGACAAATGTGGAATTATCCCTTTGGATGCATTAAGCGGATATACGGAGAAATTGACAAAGCGAATTCTCAGGTTTCCAGAGACAACGGGCAGATATCAAAAGCTTTTTCAGCTGGCGAATCCTAAAGAAAGTTTTCCTTGGGCAAAAGCGGTAGTAGTTTGTTCATTTTATTATGGTAAATACCGGATTCCGCAAAATTTGCAAGGATATATTGCCAGATATTATTTGACGGACAGCAGAAAAAATACATTGACGGAAGGGTATCAGACAAGTGTGGATTTTGAGGGTTTTTTATGCAGCCAGGGCTTTCAAATTGCATTTGATCGTGATTTTGGGATTGTTCCGCTGAGGTGGGCGGCAGTGGAAGCAGGACTTGGCATCTTCCGTAAGAACAACTTCTTTTACACTGAAAAAGGTTCCTGGCAACATATAGAAGCATTTTTAATTGACCAGCCATTGGTTTATCAAAACACCCACAGCCTGCGCCCTTGCTCAGACGCCTGTACACTTTGTGCCACAGCCTGTCTAACTGCATCTCTGTGTGCACCTTATGCAATGAACCGTAATACTTGTATATCTGATCTAACCACATGGAGTGGCTGGGATTTAGACAAAGAGCCTCTGAACAAAACGATGGGAGATTGGATCTACGGCTGTGATGCGTGTCAGGATATCTGTCCTTATAACAAGCATGCATGGACAGGAGAAAAAGAAAGTAAAAGCCTGGAAATGATTGCACCGGAGATTTCACTTATAAAGCTCATAGAAGCTGAATATTCATGGCTGGAGGAAGTGTTAAATCCCCTTTTGTGGTATATCCCGAAGAATAAATGCTGGCGCTATAAAACAAATGCATTGAACGCAATGAGAAATAGTTGGAAGCCAGAATATATGCCCGCTGTACGCAGGGCATGTCAAGACGAAAAAGCCCAGGTCAGACGAATGGCAAGGTGGGTACTTGTTCAGGTAAAGCCTGTTGACTGACTTATATTAATACAGCACGCTATTGCGTGCTGTATTTTTTGCGGAAAGCCGCAGGAGTAAGATGGTACTTGCGCTTAAAAGATCTGATAAAATAAGAATGATTTTCAAATCCAACCCGTTCTGAGATGCTGAGAATAGCCTGGTTTGTAGTCAGAAGTAATTCAGAAGCCACATTTAAACGGTAATTGTTTAAATATGTAATGAATGAGGTATCGGTGTTACTTTTAAAGAACTTCATAAAATGTGAGGCACTGTAATTCAGGAGCCGGGACACTTCTTCAAGTGTGATGTTCCGAAAATAGTTAGCTTCAATATAAGCGATTACTATTTTCAGCTTTTTCATTTCCGGAGTCGAGGTAATAGAGAGATCTTGTGTGACCAACAAGCGGTTTGTTACCAGCAGAAACAGAAGCCCAAACAGCTGTGATTTGACATAAAGCTCATATGCAGCAGGTCGTTTGAAATGACATTCAATCAATTGTGTCAGGCATATTCTAAGCTCACCGGACACAGGCGCTTCACTGTCTATCTTAACCGGAAGCAGGTTTTTCCCTTTTATCAATGGCATAATAAAATTAATGGAACAAATATCGGAGGTGCCGGATATCAGCATATTCAAATCAAAAAGCAATGTGTAGTAGGAGAAAAACAGATTATCTTTCTGCTCAATGGAATGGAGCAGTCCGGGAGGAATTATCAGGATATCCCCTTCATGAAGAAGGTGTGGGATAAAATTGATGATGATGGTTCCCGTTCCGGCTTTTACTAATATAATTTCCATTTCATTATGCCAGTGCGTTGGATAATAAGTTAGTGTACTCGGGATAACTGTTGAATATACGGCGCATGGAAATAAAGGAGTTCCATGACTTTTTGACTCTTTATAGTTTAAGTATTCTTTTGAACCTTCCATGAAAATATTTTCACCTCTGTAATAGTTTTGTGTTATTTAATTGATAAATTTTGCAAGAATTTACAATAGTGCATTGATATAATTAATACTAATATAGGATATAGACAAAAGCAAGTTGAAGTTTGTAAGGAAACAAATATGTACATATCAGTAATAAAATTTATGATGTTCCATGGCTTTTCCGGAGAAGCCAGAAAGAATATTAAATAATTACGTATTAAGAAAGAAGGATGGATATGAAGAAATTAAATAAATTCACAGCACTTGGATTATCAACGGTTTTAATCATGGGACTTTTATCAGGATGTGGTTCGTCAGACGCAAAAGAGACATCACAGACAGAAAAAACAGCAGAAACAGCAGAAACAGCCAGTTCAGAAGGCAATAAGGATAATACAGAACCTCAAACCGACGAAGCCCAACAGGAAAGTACACAGGAAGGTAAGGTATACTATTTAAATTTTAAGCCGGAAGTGGCAGATATCTGGGAAGAAATTATGAATGTTTATACAGAGGAGACCGGAGTACAGGCAACTGTTATGACTGCAGCAGCGGGAACCTACGAACAAACATTAAAATCTGAAATTGCAAAATCCGATGCACCTACTTTATTTCAGGTAAGCCCCGTTGGATTGGAGACATGGAAAGATTACTGCATGGATTTAAAAGATACAGAGTTATACAGTCATTTGTCTAATAAAAACCAGGCTTTATCCACAGGTGATACCGTTCATGCAGTGCCATATGCGGTAGAAGGGTATGGGATTATCTACAATAATAAGATCCTGAGCGAGTATTGTGCTTTGGATGGAGCAAAGATTAAAGATGCATCTGAGATTAATTCTTTTGCAAAGCTAAAAGAAGTGGCAGAGGATATACAGGCCAAAAAAGATGATCTGGGTATACAGGGGGCGTTTGCTGCAACGGGGATGTCCCCAGGTGATGACTGGAGATGGCACACACATCTGATGAATATGCCAATTTACTACGAGTATAAAGACAAAGGGATATCGGATGCAGACACATTAGATGGTACCTATTTAGATAATTATAAACAACTTTTTGATCTGTATTTGAATAATTCTACCGTGGAACCAGAGATGCTTAGCAGCATTGGAACCGGTGATTCGATGTCAGAGTTTGCTCTGGGTGAAGTTGCTTTTGTACAAAATGGCGACTGGGCATGGAATGACATTAAGGATAATGAGGTTGCAGAAGAAGATGTGAAGTTTCTGCCTATCTATATAGGAGTAGAAGGCGAGGAAAATCAGGGATTATGTGTTGGAACAGAAGCTTTCTGGTGTATTAACAGCAAAGTATCTGAGGCGGATCAGAAAGCAACTGAGGATTTTGTAAACTGGCTGATTACCAGTGATTCGGGAAAAGACTTTATGATTAATAAGTTAAACTTTACATCACCATTTGATACATTTGAAGCTGATGAGGCACCAGGCAATCCACTGTCACAACAGATTCTGGAATATGCGGCATCGGATAAAGAATCAGTGAACTGGGCATTTTCTACAATGCCCGGAGATGCATACAAGAAGAATCTGGGAGCAGCTCTGCTGGAATATACACAGGGAACCGGTGACTGGGATGGAGTAAAAAAGGCGCTTGTAGATGAGTGGGCTAAGGAAAAATCAAACCCAACTGAAGTGGATAATTAATAAGAACCAGGTAACGAAAAAAGGAGGTGAGAATACCGCCTCCTTTTTAGAAGAGGAGAGATAATCATGCAAAAAGCTATAAAACGATATTTTCCTTTATTTGCACTGCCAACGATGATTGCATTTTGTATAGGCTTTATTATACCCTTCGTAATGGGTATTTATCTGGCCTTCTGTGAGTTTTCAACAGTTACAAATGCAAAATTTGTTGGTCTTAAAAATTTTTTAAAGGTCTTCCAGGATCAGACATTTCTCCATGCACTTGGATTTACGGTACTTTTTACAATAGTTTCGATGCTAACCATAAATGTACTGGCATTCATTGTTGCAAACTTGCTGACCAAGGGATTCAAAGGCACTCATATATTCCGTACCGTATTTTTTATGCCGAATTTAATAGGTGGAATTGTGCTGGGATATATCTGGCAATTGATTCTCAATGGTATTTTGTCTTCTTTTGGACGAACGTTAACCTTTGATGCTTCTTATGGTTTTTGGGGCATGATTATCTTGATGAACTGGCAGCAAATTGGCTATATGATGATTATTTATATTGCCGGCATTCAAAATATACCAAGAGAATTAATTGAAGCAGCCAAAATAGACGGTGCAACGAAGTGGCAGATTATGAAAAAGGTTACGATACCAATGGTAATGCCATCCATTACGATTTGCACGTTTCTTACCCTGACTAACTCATTTAAGCTATTTGACCAGAATCTTGCATTAACTGCCGGGGCACCATCTAATAAATCAGAGATGCTGGCTTTAAATATCTACAATACTTTTTATGGAAAAACAGGATTTGAAGGCGTTGGACAGGCTAAAGCAGTATTATTTTTCTTAATGGTGGCAGCAATCGCCGTCATTCAGCTGAGGATGACCAGGAGCAGGGAGGTGCAGCAATAATGAAAGAAAATAAGGTGAAAAATGGAGGATTCATGACTTGCTGCTTTTCCATTCTCTCTGTCGTATTCATCAGTCCTATTTTTATAGTTATCATGAATTCATTTAAAAAGAAATCCTACATAAATAAAGAGCCATTTAAAATGGTGATGAGCAAAAACTTTGTGGGATGGGATAACTATTTAAACGGAAATAAAAAGACAGATTTTTTCCAGGCATTTGGCTACTCTGCATTTATTACCATTTGTTCCGTAATCGCAATTGTGCTTTGCACGTCTATGTGTGCCTGGTATATTACCCGTGTGAAGACGAAAGTAACGGAGAGTATCTATTATTTATGCGTATTTTCTATGATTGTACCTTTTCAGATGGTGATGTTTACGCTGTCCAAAATTTCGGATACACTGAAGCTGGGAAATCCGGTTGGAATTATTATCATATACCTGGGCTTTGGAGCCGGCTTGTCGGTCTTTATGTTTTGCGGATTCGTGAAATCCATTCCTCTTGAAATAGAAGAAGCAGCGATGATAGATGGGTGTAATCCTGTTCAAACCTATTTTAAAATTGTATTTCCCGTCCTGAAGCCTACTTGCATTTCTGTTGCAATACTCCAGGCAATGTGGATATGGAATGATTATCTGCTGCCATATTTGGTGCTGGATCTGAAAAAATACAAAACGATACCTATTGCAGTACAATATTTAAAAGGCGGATATGGTTCTGTCGATATGGGAGCGATGATGGCTTTACTTGTACTCTCTATCATCCCCATCGTAGTATTTTATATGGTATGTCAGAGATATATTATAGAAGGAGTAGTGGCTGGGGCAGTTAAAGGATAAGTGCGGCAGGCGTTTACATATATTAAGGAGACTTAGATGACTGGAAATTATGAAAGATTATTAGAATATATGGAAGGAATAACAGTGTTTAATACACATTCCCATCATTACCCGCATAAACAGCAGGCAGATATGGATTTGATGAAAATGCTGCGCCTCACCTATTTAAAAGATGATATCAATGGAGAAAATATACAAAATGGCATGGAAGCCGGAGTACCAAAAGATTTTATAGAACGCATGAAATATAATTCATATTTTGTATGGCTGGAAAAAGGAATTCAGACGCTATATGATATTCGGGATCCATTAGATATACAGAATGTAGAAAAGACTGATACAGCAATAAAAGAGGCTTATGGAGAATACGGACATAACATTCGCATTTTGGAAAATGATTGCTGTTATGAGCATATGATAGTAGACGCGTACTGGAATCCCGGAAAAATCGAACACATGTCAGATATCTTTCTTTCTGCCTATCGCATTAATATGTATTTATACGGATACGATGAGTATGCGGTGGACCACAATGGAAATAATCCATATCAGGTAAATCAATGGAAATCAGTGAAAGATCTTGATGAATACATTGCTTTCATGCATACAGAACTTAAGAGGCAGATTCAAAATGGATGTGTTGCTTTGAAATGTGCTGCTGCATATGACAGAGGCTTAAACTTTAAAAAGACGGAAAAAGAAAAAGCAGAAAAGGCATTTCAATCAGGAAAAACTCCGGGATTAATACAAAAGAAAGAAATTGAAGATTTCCAAAATTATATCTTTTACGATATCTGCAATTTTGCGGCGGTTCATCAAATTCCGTTGCAATGCCATACAGGGCTGGGAATATTGCATAAAACAAGTGCAATCTATCTTCAGGAAGTGATCTCTGATAATCCCGAGACGAAATTCGTGCTGTTTCATGGAAATTATCCGTGGATAGATGATCTCTGCGGCCTCGTCTGCACTTATCGGAATGTATATGTGGATTTTTGCTGGCTGCCGATTATATCCACCAGTGAAGCAAAACGGTTTTTGGAAAAGCTTATGGATATCGGTGACATATCCAAGGTGTGTTGGGGATGTGATACCTGGCTTGCAGAAGACAGTTATGGAGCGCTGCTGGCTATGAAGCATGTGCTGGGCAGCGTCCTTGGAGAAAAAACAGACCATGGATTAATAAGTTATCAATCTGCAAAAGATATATGCCAAAAGATTTTGTACCAGAATGCCTGTCGGTTATATTTAAAATAAAGCAGGTCTTACAGGAGGGTGGGGTTATGAATATAAAATTGATAGCGGAGACGGCAGGGGTATCACTTGCAACGGTTTCAAGAGTATTGAATGGAAAAGAAAATGTAAATCAGAATACCAGGGAGCGGGTACTCGAAGTCATCCGGGAGCTGGGATATGATAAAATAATGTTCAAAAAAAGTAATTCTATTATAAAAAACAATATTATAACTGTTGTTCTGCATGATATTCATAAACCATTTTATCATGACCTGTTATATTATTTTCAAAAATATGCCCAGTGCCTTTCTTATGAAGTGATGTTTTACAGTACCTTAGGTGAGGATTGCAATCTGTCAGATCAAATCGAAATGATGACCAGAATATCAGCTGGAATTATATTATTTTCTTCTTATGTCAATGAATTCAATTTAATCCGTAAGTTACAGGAAAATAAATATCCGATTGTGGTGATTGACAATTCTTTTCCAGGGATAGAAGTAAATACGCTGATGATCAATAACAGAAAAGGCTCTCAGCTGGCTGTGGAATATCTTTTGGGTTTAGGACATGTAAAAATTGCATGTTTGGCTGGTTCACCCAATTTAATGGTCTGGGCAGACAGGGTAAATGGATATATAGAGACAATGAGAATGCATAATATATTTATACACAAGGATTATATACAGTATGCAGATAATGATATAGACGGAGTGAAAGAGGCGGTTCATGCACTTTTGGATTTAGACAGCGGGGTACGGCCCTCTGCCATATGCTGCTTTGATGATGCTGCCGCTTTTGAAGCGATTGAGGTTATCCAGTCAGAAGGGCTTAAGGTTCCCCTGGATATTTCAATTATTGGATTCGACTGTCAGCATGTGAAACCTAATTTTTATATGGGACCCAAGCTGACCAGTATCCGACAGCCATTTGAGCTTTTAGCGAAGCATAGCCTGGAATTGATTGAAGGTATCATATCGGGCAAATTTACGGATGTGCAGGTTCATGAACTTTATGATACGGAGTTATATGTAGGAGGAACTACAGCAAGATTTATATCAAATCCATCTGAAAAATAACGTAAATGCTGTATTAGATCCAGACAGTAACGATGGTGACAGCACTTGACAGTCACTTTATGACTATCCGGATGGAGCACTGGTTAAGCTCGTAAGATTATGGAAAGAAGGTAATTTGCAATGGATATAAAAATGAAACATAGAGCAGCTCTGGGTGCAATTAAACCAGAGGGATGGCTGAAAGATTCTCTGGTAAAAAATATGCAGGGATGTATCGGGCATTTAGATGAATTAGTTCCGGAGCTGCTTGTAAAGCAGGAGATATACGGAAGAGACCGCCTTGGACACGATGCCAAATTAACGGATCTGGGACGAAAAGAAACGGAAGAGGCTGAAATGGAAGGTCCAAAGGAGCAATACCTTTGGTGGAACAGTGAATCACAGTCTAATTGGCTGGATGGATATTGCCGTTCTGCATTTTTACTGGATTATGATAAGTGGAAAGAAAAAGCGGCTGACTTAGTCTGGCGGTTATCAGATACCCAGGACGAGGATGGTTATATTGGAATTTACAGAGAGGAACTTCGATTTCAATTTCAAACGGAAAATGGGGAACTATGGGCACAATCTACGCTGCTTCGGGTATTGCTTGGATATTATGAAGCTGTCCGGGATAAAAAAATATTACATAAGGTGGAGCTCGCAGCGCAAAGAATCATGCAGGGATATCCCATATATAAATCATGTCCTTTTTCAGTGAAAGACAGTTCAGCGGGACATTGCCATGGGCTGACGATTGTAGATGCCTTATATCAGTTATATTGTATCACAGGCAATCAGGAATACGTGGATTATGCTGTCTGGTTATATGAGGATTTTTCCAGGCATCCGGTATCAGAGGAAGATCTTAAAATGTGCAATATAGATAATCCTGATTATTTTTTCAGAAGTCATGGAGTACATACCTATGAGCACATCAGAGCGCTCATTATAGCTGCATATACAAAAAAAGAGTATCAGCCATTGCTTGAAAAGTTATTAACAAAACTGCCTTTTTATTTAACGCCCTCGGGGGCACCAATCGGAGATGAATGGATATTTGGAAGGACTGCGGACGCTACGATAACGGGATATGAGTTTTGTTCTGTTCATGAACTTATGGACAGCTACTTATTGCTAATGTCCATGTCTGGTGATCTGTCATGGGCAGACAAGGCTGAGTGGCTGTATTATAATGCGGCTCAGGGGATGATGCACCCTTTAGACAGCAGCATTATGTATTGTAAGACAGATAATTGCTATGAGGCAAATGAGTATCGCAATCCTGGTGATGGACACTATAACCCAAGATATAAATATTCACCAACCCACCAGGATGCGGCAGTATGTTGTGTGCCTAATTCGGGTAGGATTGTGCCTTATTTTATTTCATCAATGTTCTTAAAGACGGAGTCCGGATATGAGGCTGTATTATATGGGCCATGTAATTTTAAGGACACCCGGCAGGAAACGGAGATTATAATTAAGGAATATACAGACTATCCATATGCATTTAATATCCGGTTTGAGGTAACAGTATCAAATCCCTCTGAGTTTTCGCTTTCCTTTCGTTTTCCCGGCTGGGCAGATCAGCTTATAATAGATAATCACATTTATGATAAGAAAGATGCAGAGGAAAACCGCATAACCGTTCACAAAATCTGGGAAGATACCACTGTGGTGGAGATCAGCCTGACAGGTGCCGTACAGTGTAAAAGAGATTTTAATGGAGAGGTGTTTTTTAGCAGAGGGCCTCTGGTTTATGCATTGCCAATTGAATCAGAAGAAATAGTATTAAAAGAGATGGAAGTACAGGGGTTCAGCGAAAAAGCCTATCTGCCCGTCAGCCGGGAATCAGAGAGAGCCTGTATTAAGGAACAGGAGTTATCCCACTTCCAATATAGAGAAAATGTACAGGCTGAAAAAAGCAGAGAAGCAGGAACTATTTGCGGAAGTATATGGATGGATAATGCGGAATATGCTATACAATTAATTCCCATGGGGCATACCATATTAAGAAAAGTTACTTTTTCGCTGATCTAGTTTTATAAGGATGAAAAGAGAATGTGAAAAAAAGAGGCTGTGAAAAAATGATATCTCATTTTTCGCAGCCTTCCATTTTACTTCTATTTCAATGTCTCAAGCAGCAGTTCCTTTTCGCCCATTTCAACACAGATCACGGTATCGATGGGATGGAAATCAGACTCATCTTCCGAGATTTCGAACATCCAGCAAGAGTCACCTTCGCAGCTTTTGACGCAGTTTCCGATAACAGGCTTGCCGCTGTGAAGCAGATACGCTTTCTCAATGGTATTGGCGATGTTATTCAGCAACAGTTTTTTCACTGGTTTTTTCAAGTGAATGTATAAACGATAGTCTTTGCCGGTAAAAATCACATTGTCCATTTCATAGACATAGTGGGGAACTGGCTTTGTTGCATAGACACTGTCTCCGCAGCTTTTTAAATATTCCGCTATGCTGTCAAGGATGCGGCAGCTTTCTTCTGGGATGCTTCCATCAGCTTTCGGACCGATATTCAGCAGATAGTTACCACCACGGCTGTTGATTCTAAGCATTAAGTGGATGATCTCCTCCGGTGTCTTCCAATTATGGTCATGCTTACTGTAGGCAAAAGTATCATTCAGGGTCGCAGGAACCTCCCAGTCTCCGTTAAATGGCAGTGACGGTATTGCATTGTCACCGGTTGTCATATAATCACCAATCTGGTTGCCAATTCTGCCGCTGACAATGCATGCAGGCTGTATGGATTTGATCAGGTCATAGATCTCCTGGCTCTCTTCTTTTGTACAGCCCATAGGCGTATCCAGCCAGAGCATGTGTACATCCCCATAGCCGGTAAGGAGTTCTTTAATCTGAGGAAGGCATTTTTCATCTAAATAACGGCGGAAGTTTTTTCCATCATTATTTTTCTTATGGATATAACCATCAGGATGATGCCAGTCCTGAGCCTGTGAGTAATAAAGGCAGAATTTCACATCATACTTACGGCAGGCTTCACCCAGTTCTGCCACGATATCTCTGCCAAAAGGCGTTGCATCTACAACATTATAAGATGAACAGTGTGAGTGATAAAGTGCAAATCCATCATGGTGTTTTGCAGTAAATGTCAGATATTTCATTCCCCAGTCACGAGCCTGACGGACATATTCGTCGGCATTGAAATTAACCGGATTAAACTGAGCTGCCAGTTTTTCGTATTCTGGGATAGGAATATCCAGATCATTCATGATCCATTCTGCGATATTATCTGTAACTTTTCCATTGTATTCTCCTGCTAAGATGGAGTAGAGTCCCCAGTGGATAAACATTCCGTATTTGGCTTCTTTAAACCATTTCTGTTTTGTATCATACATAGCTGCATCTCCTTTGATTTTTCTTGTCTGAAGTTAAAAAACTTAAAGTAATTCGTATTAACATACCAATATTATAAGATTGACACCATGAAAAATGCAATGTAATATTATAATGAAAGGATGTGATTTTTTGACTTTTCCCGATGTCACCACTAAAGTTGTACACTGCGTATATTACCGTAATAACGAAAGCTGGAACTATCCGGTAAATATATATCCCTATAATACGCTCTATTTAGTTTTGGACGGTGATGGTGAAATTCTTGTTGATGGAAAGATTATCAGACTGCTGCCGGAGCATGCGTATCTAATCCCGCCTAATACACAGTTTTCCTGCAAGTGCAGCCATTATATAGAAAAGATATACATCGACTTACACGCCGAACTGCTGCCCGGTCTGGATATTTTTGGTGCCGAAAACGGCATTGCTTCTGCCCCCCTTGCCAGGGAAGAGATTCTGGACGTAGTCAGACGCAGCAACAGCCGGATAACCCTGGGAGATAACCCGGCTTTTACTGTTCTAGAGCCAAGTACTTTCTGCGACAAGCTCTGGTATGATGCTTTTTTGTTAAGGATTTTATCAGATCTGTTACCGGACAACTGGACATCCCCGGATATTCAGTTCATGAGGTATCGGGCTATTCTGGATGAGATTGATGCCAATCTGTCTGCTGCATTAAGGATGAGCGATATCGCAGCCAGACATGGCTGGCATCCTGCTACCCTCAGCCGGGCATTTCAAAAGGATTTCGGCTGCAGTATCAAAACATATTCGGAAAACCTGCTTTCCGCCAAACTCCGCCAGGAACTGGTAACCACCGATAAAACCATCAAAGAACTGGCTGTGCAGTATCAATTTTGTGATGCTTACTACCTGTCGGCTTTTTTTAAACGGCGGGAGGGGATGTCACCCAGCGAATACAGGCGGGTTAATATGAGAATAGAACTGTAAAATCATACATCATTGAACCGTTAACGGACAGATAAAATAAATATGGAAGTTAAAAGCTCTGAAACTTTATAGAAAAGTTACAGGGCTTTTATTTTGGGATTATACAGTCGAAAACATATATGTCATTTTTTAGTGATATTTATATGCCTCCTTGATTGGCTGTCTTTAAAATATACAAAATAAAGTTTTTCACGCTTTGTATGGGTTACTGGTGCATATCCATAGGAAAACAAATGAAATTTAGATATAATTTAAGGTGAACTATATATAAATATAAACCGGGTAAAATAGTAAATTTTATACATGAAAATGACCGGGTAAAATTCCATGAGGTGAAAATAAGGAGGGAATGGATTCAGACGGATATAATTTGGGGCTCTATGAGTGTGATCATACGTATGTACATTCACATCGAAAATATGCAATTCACCACAACTTAGGGGAAAAAATTTGACATTAATCGTTACTATCATCTAAGATCTTTAAAAAAGCTTTGGGAGTGTGGTGTTATGCAAAAATTGAAAATTCAGGAAGCGGTTACAAGAACTCAGGAGTGCCTTAATTTTTTTTGGCAAAAAGACAGTTCTTACATTATTCGGCAGCTAAGCGAAGAGGTTGTCTGGATAGGGGCATTAAAGAAAGAATTTAAACATGGAAAGGATATGGTCGTACAGGATTTGGTGGAAACCAGTAAAGCCAATCCTAAATGCCATTTAATGCAACAGGAGTTTTGGTGTGTTGCCCATGACAGGAAATCTTGTCTGGTGATGGGACGTTATCTGGTGACTACAGATCAGAAAACACAATTGTTATTGCAAGAGGAGCAAAGGGTGACATTTAGCTGGCATTTAAAAAATGGTGAATTGAAAATTATATATATACATATTTCAAGTCCTCTTGAGTACCTAGGGGATTATGAGCTCTTTCCATGTAAAAGAGGTTCAATGACTTACGAATATCTGAAAAAACTGATAGAAAATGATAATGGAAAAGATCATCGATTAGAAATTAGGGATAAGTATGGTTGTGTACACTATTTAAAAGAGTCGGAAGTGGAATATGCGGAAGCCCAAAACCATTATACTTTGTTTCACACTGTTAGGGAGAACTGTATTGAGGCCAGAATTTCCTGGAAAGAATGTCATGGAATCCTGGGACAAGACTTTGTAAAAGTTCATCGCAGTTACATCGTGAATCGAAGTTATGTGAAAGCTTTGCGTAATTCGGAATTAATCATGATTTCCGGGTCACATATTCCTGTACCAGTGAAAAAATATAAAAATATATATAAAGAGCTTATGTGCGAGTGATAAAGTTCGACTTACAGAAAGTGCGTAATGTGCGTTTAAACGCAGAAAAAAATATTATAAAAATTAGGAGGATTTACTATGAAGGCTAATGTTTTGAAGAAAGAGAGTGTAAACATTAAATTAAATAAAATCAATGGCGATCATGCGAGATTGGATTATCATGTACTGATGGAAACGATGCCTGGAACAGATAAGAACTATTTTGCGATATGGCCGGCAGATGACAGTGTGAAAGGACCTGCGATACCATGGAGAAGGCAGCCGTTAAAAACTTATGTAATGCAATCAGATTATCAAGATGGAACAATCACCATGGAGAATTTAAATTTATTTGAAAGAGGATATATTATAGGATATTCTCTTGCTGCTTACAACCCGGGTTCTCAAACGAACAATTTTTGTTCAACGGTTTATGTTTCTTCCTTAACGTCAGGTGCAGAAGTTATTAATCAATCTATCTGCGTGGATGTAGATTCGGTTGAACCAACCTCTGTTATGATCAAATATGATACTTGTGTAAATTATCGTCCAAATGACAATGGAAACTGGATTGGAATATGGGATACGTTAAATGATTTATATGTAGATTTACCCAAATGTGCATCCAGAGTAGAAAGCAATACTCAGTCAGGGGAAATTGCGTTGGATGGCTTTCCTGTAGTAGCCGGACATAGTTACATAGTGGGCTATTTTACAGACGGATGGAATGTTAAAATGAGTGCTTTATCCCGCAGCGGTTTAGCTGCTATTACAACCTTCACGGCTGAATAAAAGGCCGAATAAGATATTGGAGGATATATAGGTTATATGTCGGCATAGTGAAAACGCCATAAAAGTATCATCTCATACTTTTATGGCGTTTTGGTTTTAATCCGTCTGAATTCAGATAATGGGCAGGTATTGCCGGAAAGGAGACGGTCATGCGGTTTAGAAAAATGTCAATGAGCTGTTATACAGCTTACGAAGAGGAAAATATGGCTGAAGCATTTCTGTTCTTGATGGGAGAGGAGTGTGGGCCAGAGGAGATATCATTAGAGGAAGCATTCCTTGACAGGGATAATTTAGGAATCTGCTTTTGGTTTCCAGGGGGGCAGTTCCTACTATCACCGGAAGAAGCAGATAAGATTCGTGAGCAGATGAAAAGTGTTCTTTTGGGAAATAACACGATTAAGAGGGCTATATTCTGGCTATGTGATGGAAAAGAACCATTAGCGGAGAATATGACCAGACTTGGTCTTATAACAGAAAAGAATGAGGAAGCATTTACCTATGGAAACTGTCAGTTCCCGATAGTCGATAATCTTCGGTTTGAGATTAAGAGCTATGCAAAGATAAAAATAGAACAAGACACAGTCAGCATACATAATACACAAAGCAGGGACAACGTATTTGACTTTCTACCCGGCTTAAAAAAAGGTGATTATAATATTTTTAACTGTGGAATTTCATTTGAGAAAGGATGCTGCGGCTGCCTTGTATTTAACATGGATATTATGATGTCGGAATTTTTAAAAGAACTGACACCTGGATTAGAGTACAGCTATGTGACAGAAGGAAAGGAAGAAAGTGTATACACCCCCTTTTATCAAATGAAAGAAATAGAGCAGAAGGATTTTCTGCTTTCCCTCTGCGTAATGATAGATCCTTGTGACATTTGCAATGAACAGAGGCAGCCGTCGGGACAGATGTCAGATTATAGAAATCATCGAACGGTGTTGAATGTTATGAATGAAAAATCTGATACGCCCTTTCCTACAAACTTTACTACAATTTATGGAGAAACGGTTTATCTGGATTTTGTAAATGAAGAAGACAGCCACTATCCGTCAAGATTTACATTCTCAAGGACGAAGCAGGATAAGCATCACAGGCTCTGTCCGGAGGGAGAATTTTATCTGTACGGAACAGAAGGAGCAAAAGAGATATCACTTTTATGCGGAAGGAACGCAACAGAATATCTGCAGCTTCAGACAGGGGAGAAAATCCGTTTTCTTTCAGGACAAAATGCTCATGCACCAATCGTGGAAGGAAGGGCATTTCAGGTTGGAGAAGATTATGATGCGAACGCATCGAATCTTACAAAGGTATTTAGAACCTCCTGGATAGGTGTAACCGAAGGAAAATATGTGTCTGAGCCGCCTGGGTTTGCACTTTATGGCATAGAACCGGAAGCTGTGTCGGAAATACTGGTGCATCAGCCGCCGTCTATCCTTCTGCGTGATACAAAAGAGGGGATTTGTTTTCCTGTGATGCCTTATAAGCAGGCTTTAGTTCGTGATAAACAGAAACTGGAAAAGCTTGAGGATAATATTTTGACAAATGTGCGTCAAAAGCAGATTGGAAAATACGGTTGTGAAAGGTGTATTTCCGGAAACGGGATTACTTTGGATAATACCACTATAGTGACACCGGCGGGGTTCCTGGCAAATATGGAAGGAAACCGGTTTAGAAATATCAGGCTTACAAATGGAGAAGGGGAGGATGGCATTTGTTTTTACAATCCTGCGGAGGAGTTAGTGCAGGTTTTTCAGTCTCCAAGTCTGTGCCTGGTGGCAGTAAATCCCCAGTATTTGGGAAAAATGGATGATGAAGCCAATGCTGCCTGTTTTCGGAATGTGTGCAGCATACAGGATTGGACATTCCGGGCACAAGTGGGGTTTGACTGCAAATATGGCAGCTATGGGGGAGTAATGATCATCAAAGGATGCAAAGGAAAATTATTTGACCCGGATGATTTGAAGGAAGTGAAGAAAAAGCGAAGCCTGATTAGTTGTATAGATGCATGGACCTGTCGCGGGGAATTCTCTTCTCCGGTAACCAATGCAGGAAGTAAGGGGGATATGTCACAGCAGCCGTTACTGATGAAATGGATTGAGAATTATTTTAAAGACGCATATGAACAAACAGACCAGGAATATTTTTCACAGTTTTGTGAAGTTATAACGGATGAAAACTGGCAGGGAGTACTGTTTTTGCGACTTCCGCTGGAAGCAGAAAACATGCCCGCACAGATGGCAGGGCTTCTGTCTGGTGCAGCAAATGCAGAGAAGCTATGTGTTCATCATTTAGGAATCACTTTGAATACTATAAGTGTGGAGAATGGACAGATAAAGCAGGATAAGAATAGTTCCTTATTTGGATTGATTTGTTACAGGGATACGACTCTGAGCCAGGGAAAGGTAGAGGCAGTTTTGCCAAAGGATTTTGGGTACGAAGAATTTCGTCTGCTGGAATTAAAAGTGCTGTTTCGGGATTCGGCTGTGGTAAAGCAGTCCTGTAAAGCGCAGATTTCATTTGCCCGATTGTTTGGTTCATCAGTTAAGGCCATGAAGGACGGAAATCCGTATCGTGCATTGCTGTTGGAAGGCCATTACCAGTTGAGAGATGGAGCAGAAGTATTTTTACTGCAAAACAAAGAAACCGGTACATTTGAATTGGACAGCAATATTTTAAAGGTAGTACGCGTTACAGATGTGGAAATGATTTCCCCCACTTTTGACTGTACCCGCTTTGCGCTAAGCGGAAGTTTACACTTCCATACCGTCCCCGTTATTTCAGATTCTGAGATTATGGTTGATTTGTTCTCGTTTGGAGAGGAAAGCAAAAGCGGTTTGATTTTTTCCCATGCGGAACTGGAAATGAAGCTAAAAGAGAATGTCCAGGAATTTACTTTCTTTGCAGGCAGTACACAATTTGATTTATTAAAAAGCGAGCCAGGAATACACAGTCTTTGTTCCCAGCTGCATCTTCAGCTACTGGGAATGGTGGATGGCAATATAAATGGGTGGAAGGGGGACGGGTATGCAAAAGTTATACCCTGTGTACGTTTTTCGGAAGAAGGAGAGGGTTCCTGGATAGGTCTGGAGTGGAAGGCTGAACTTGGATCTATAGGGGAATTGGCTGGAAAAGCAGGCCTGAAGAGCCAGCTTCTTTTGGCATGGAATACAGCGAGTAACGGTGAAAGTATAAAAGCTTTTATGGGAATAAAAATGCCGGGGACCGGAAAAACGGAAGATTTCTTTCTGCAGAATATACTAAGGCTTTCCATTGGCTCTGTACGTCTTGCATATGATAAAGAAAATCAGTCATTTATTCTGATGCTCAACGAGGTCGCAATGAAGGCTTTTGGAATTGGTAAACTGCCTCCCAATGGAAATATTAGTTTTTACCTGTTTGGTTCCGGAGCGGAAATCAGGGAAAAGGGAGTTGGCTGGTATGGATTTTATCATACGGAGAAAGGGAAGGGGGGAGAGTAATGCCTATAAAAATTACGGAATTTATTGAAAAGGTGCTGTTAGCAGCAGATGCAGAAGAGAGAAAATTGTACGAAATGCTACTTGCGGAAATGCAAAAAAAGATGCATAAACCTGGCCATACAATGAGAATATTAATATGTAATTCTCCAAATTTTGGCCATCAGGCGAATACGATTCATGTTATGAGGCATTTTTTGCGTATATTTAAGCCAAATGCAGGGTCAGGTGAAATTGAAGTAGCTTACGATAATGACAATGATCAATATGGGAGTATGCGGGAAAAGCTGCAAATACTGGTTCCGTTTTTTAATAAGGAAATACCGGATAGGCAAACGGTGAATATGGAAGGGGTATCAGTACGTTTTATTCCTTTCGTTTATGGTCGTACAAAACTTAATATGATGAATTATGGTCTTACTGGTGGGTTTGATTACGATGACATATTGATGAATGAAGAGTTTATTACAGAGATGTTTTGGAAACTACAGCCATATAAGTGGAATCATCCAAGTGCTTTTTATGAAGAGCAGACGTTCAGTTTTGATAAAATATCAGAAAATGTGGCAAGTGGTCCATTTTCTGATATGGTTTATAGCTATGAACCGGTAGATTATACATTAACGAATGAGGTGCTGGATTGGTATACAGGACCGCTTTCCTGGGAAAAGCTTCGGCAAAATACTGTTTTGGCGAAGTGTTTGTTTGAAACAAAAAATCCTGAAGAACTTTTGTGGCCCATTTATGGAATTCATGCAATGAAAGCGTTCAGTATTATTCCAGAGCTTCTCCTTAAGTTTATATTAAGTGGTCTTCTTACTGCCAGAAGCTTAAAAAAACCAGTCCTGATGGTATTTCTTAGTGATTTCAAAGATGATACAGTGACGCTAATAGAGTTTTTAAACTCATTCCTACTAAAAGATGTTGTAAATACTCAATCAGTTTTGAAAAAATACATTCAGGAAATAAAGGAATTAAGAAATTTATATGGAGCTTATAATAATGTGTTTAATTTTACAGATCCAATTCTAGAGAGTATCCCGGAGAAAATATGGTCAATAAATAATATGTTTGACCCTTTGGAAAATATTAAAATACATCATGATATCACAGAAACATTAATAACGGAGATAAATCAGGATAAAAGCATTTCCATCCATGTTCTGTTCCTGGGAAATGTACCAATGCCTGTATTTCAGAAATTTTTTTCCGAAGCTGATTTGCCGCCAGTATTTGAGGGACAGGGGACATCTAGCATGATGATTTCTTCGGGAAAACCATTTATACAATTTAACGGCGGGAATAATGGAGGTATTAATAACTATAATGTATTTGGGGTTCCTGAAGATATATCGCAAATTCTTCAGAAGAATGCGTCAATGTTAATTCCACCTGCCGAAAAGAAAGAAGCTTTGATAGCAAGCATTCGAGAGTTTAGTTCATTTATAAATAGTTGTTATAATAAACAGTATGAATCCTATTTCCAGCATATTTCCCAACAATCAAGAAATATAGTAAATGATAAATTTCTTATGGGAATGATAACAGGCTGGGGATTAGTAAGAGGAGAAATTGAAAATCGTAAAAAAAATGTCATGCCTGAGGTACTGGATGATATATTACAGCAATTGAAAGAAGCTGCGTCCAGTGGAGTGCTGGACGTGGACCGTGTTTTTGCTGAAACCAGTCTGCAGTCTTCCCTGAAGGATATTCTGGGTGAAATCAGAATTACAGGCGATTCCATGGAAGCAGTTCCGGAATATTGTGAAGGGATTTTGAGTAAAGTAATACTTCGAAACGCTCGTACAGAGGTATATGGCATCGATATGGATGCAGAACTGGAATTTGTTCAGGCTATGGATGGATGGTCAATGGAATCTACTTTTCGTTGTGAATCATTGGAGACATGGGAGTTTCTTCCATGGGTGCATATACAACAGGTAGGATTCGAAATGACTGTCGCGGAAAATGGCCTGCCTCCGTATGGGGCGATTACAGGTCGTATTGGAGAAATCGAGACAAAATTCCGACTGTTATATCCCACCAGAAACGGAAAATGGGATTTGGAGGCCAGATTTGATACGCCACAAACCGCCATGGATATATTCTTTAAACTGTCCGGAAATCTGAATTTTTTAGAATCTCTCCCTCCAGGATTAAAAGAATTGTCAGGAATTGGTGTGGACAGATTACGTTTTCTATATGACACCAATGAAGAAAAACTGCAAGAAATAATTATCGGACTATCTGCAAAAGAAGAATGGATTTTTCACCAAAATCCGAACCTGTCTATGAAGCCGTCAGTGGAGCTGAATATTTTAAATCCCACAAGCTTTGATACAAGAAGCATAAGCGGCAAGGTCACCGGGGTTTTTCGCATTGGCGATGGGGAAGCTGCCGGGGAATTGTCGGTAACAGCATGCTGTTACCCATTTAAAATTCAGGCTCAACTTACAAAAAATAATATATTTTTTACGGATCTTCTACGTATGTTCTTACCTCATGCGCAAATGAGTACTTCCCTGGCAATCAGTGCATTACAGATGTATATAGAGCCTGAAATGAAAAGTTATTCTATATATGGAGCAATTGATACAGACCTGGAAGTAGCGGAAGGGTTTATAATTACCGGCCTGTCGGCAGGTGTATTTAGTACCAGTGGAGAGGTTATGGCCAACCTTAAGGGAACCATGCAGTTTCTTCCAAAAACAGCAAACTTTTTATTGCGTCTGGAGGCAAACTACCATACCGGAGCAGGATTTCGATTTATAGGGACTTTGGAGAGCGGTGGTAAAGCAAAAGTTTCGGATTTAATAGCAGAATATGCGCCACAGCAGATTACCCTGGCATCAGACGAAAATGCCCCTCAATTCCCCCTGGGTAAGATACAGGCAGTATTTGAGACTGAATCAAAAAGGTGGAGCTTCGAAGCAGGGTCTAAGGAGCCGTGGAAAATACAGGCGCTGAATGATTTGAAATTGTCTGCTAAAGTGAGAATCGGAACGATTCCGCCACAAGGACAAGAAACGGGAATCGTAGAAAAAGATCCTTTTTTTGCTTCTGTATGGGCTGAGTTTTCATGGGAAAATGTAGACTTAATCATATGGTATAATTATTCCGGAATTCAGAAGAACTATGGTCTGGGTATTACTTGTAAAGGAATCGGTAGTGCATCACTGACGCCGGATGAAGGGGGTGGGCACAAAGCGGAAATAGAGCTGGAACCTACATTGACAGTAGGGGATCTGATAAGGCAAATGATTACCTGGTGTACGGGAAGTCCATTCGGACTTGAGGAACCATGGAATTTATTAGAGAAAATTCCACTTGGTGGTATGAAGCTGATCTATCATTTTAGAACTAAAGAAGTAGAATTTTTCTGGGATATTGGGTCGATAGACTTAGGGATTGCCCGGATAGACAGCATCAGATTTACATATGCTTCTGATTCCAATGATTCCGGGAGAAAAGGACTGTTTGTAGATATAAAAGGTTCTTTTATATGGGATAAGGGAGAATCCATGAGATGGGATGCCAGTAAACCCGGACAAGCTCCTGTACCGCCTGCATCCGGTACTTCTTACTTTACTTTGCGCACGCTGGCAATGGGGCAGCATTTATGGATACCTGGATTAGACAGCGCCGGTTTGGTAGAAAAAGCTATGGAAGCAGTAGAACAGAGTTTTCAGCCGGCAACGGAAGAAAAACTTCCTCCTGTATCTTATTGTGCAAAGAGCTCATGGCTGTTTGCCGCTGATTTTGGCATACTGAAAGAAAAGGGAGAAACTGCATATATGATCGATGCCCAGGTGGTATTCAATGATCCTGATATTTATGCTTTGCGTCTGCGCCTGAACGGAACGGCAGCAAAAGTATTTAAAGGTCTGGATGTGCAGGTATTGTATCGGAAAGTGACGGATTCCATTGGTGTATTTCAAGCGGAAGTCACGTTGCCGGACAAAATCCGTTATCTGAACATTGGTGCTTACAGTCTGACATTGCCGGTATTTGGTATATCCATATATACAAATGGAGACTTTCAGGTAGATGTTGGTTTTCCATGGAACGGGGATTTTACCAGATCTATGGCAGTGGAAGCAATCGTTTACCCTGGTATTCCAATTATGGGTGCGGCTGGATTTTATTTTGGAAAATTGTCGGATGAGACGGCAGGCGACGCTATTCCCCATACGTCAAAAGGGAGATTTCAGCCGGTGATTATCTTTGGATTTGGTCTGCAGGTTGGCCTTGGCAAATCTGTACATTACGGGATTCTAAGCGCAGGATTTTCGCTTACCGTTTATGCTATATTAGAAGGTGTACTGGCAAAATACAACCCATATCAATTAGCCGTAGAAACGAAAGCAAAAGATGAAATATCAAAGACAACCGATCTTTCAGAAGATTATTATTTCCGTCTGACAGGAACGGCGGGTATTTCAGGTCATTTATTTGGAAGTATTGATTTTGCCATAATCAAAGCAGAGGTGGATATCTCTATTCAGATTGGAGTACAGTTTACGTTTGAGGTATATCGTCCGGTAGTACTAACCGTGATGGCATCGCTGTCTGCTTCATTGTCTCTGCAGATTAATTTAGGGATATTTAAAATTAAAATCCATTTCAGCTTTTCCATAAAAATAAAAGAAAGTTTTCAAATAGGGGAATTTCTGGAAGCACCATGGGATGAGTTAAGAACAGAGAACAGAGGTGTAATAGCTTCGCCGGTGAACAGGCGGCTGAGCAAAATGGCGGAGCCGGGGGATTATTGTTGGAATTTTAATGCCTTAAAAGAAATAGATAACAAGACGCCTCTTTCAGGATTTTTAATGGTTTCACCGGTATTGGCAGCGGATGAGTGGGAAGAAACAGAAGACCGTACCTGTCTGGCGGTAATGCTTCTGCTGGAATCCTTAGAGGCTTTCCCGGCATTAGTTGAAAGATTTGCATGTTTTCTGGTAGCGGCAATTCAGAGGGATGAAAGCTGTTCTGAGTGGGATGCAAAGAATAAGATTCTTTCAAAAAAGGAACTGGACTGGATGATTGACTTTGGTCTGGCATCTACACAAGAAAATCTTACACCTCTTAGTAAGGACCACATGGAGCGTTTCCTTAAGGAACAATTTGCAGTTACGGTACTATCAAAACCCAAAGAAGATGGCGAGATCAAAGCAGTGTATTTTCCTGTTCCAGGTGGCCTTTCCATCAGTATCGGTTCTAAAGTGTCTTCTGTGGATTATACGTTTGGAAGCTACAATCAGGTAGCGGAAGGAAAACTATTGTCTCTTCGGAGGATGTTTGATGAGCTTGCGGTTAAGGTTGCAGAGGAAGATTCCAAAAGCACAATGGGAATCAGGGATGGAAATAGATGTTCTATGGGAGAGTTTTTATTCGCAGATTATTTTCTTTTACTGGGAAGGCAGGTGGCGCAGGCGTTAAGGGAACAGCTGCGTAATTATCAGTTCCTGTTGTCCGGTAAGGAAACAATAAAGGAAATATTGACATGGGTTAAAAGTGAAAGTGGTACCGATTATTCGATTTATGATATTATGGCTGGAAATATGGAACATCCATTGGAAAAAGATAAAATATTGGTAATCTCAGAAGGAGAGACATATCGGATTAAGGAAGGAGATACACTGCAGTCCATTATTCGAAGTAAGGGTCTGGAGGCAGAAATGCTTGCCAGAACAGAAAATGAAGCTGTCAGCGGCCTGTTTCATAAAGGAGAGGGAGAAAATGCGATATTAAATCTTCCCCATTTGGAGCAGCTTCGGCTCGTGCACCTTCTTGCTGGGATAAAGAGAAACAGATCTGTTGAGCAGATCGCCGGAATGGTATCCAGATATCATATGCATGGCCTTCGAATTCCCACGGAAGGGATTACCCCGCTGGCTGGTGGAATGTGGGTAAAACAGAAGAAGGAGAAATGGATGCTTCCGGAAACGGCAGGCTTGTATGCTCTGACTGGGCAGCAGTTCCAGGTGCCGGCTGACCTTAAGGAGGAACTATATATCCGGTTCAACGCAGCTAATGTCATGTGGCTGGGATTTGAGAACTGGAAGAATGGTGCTGTAAAATGTGATAAAACTTATGAATTAATAATAGCACCGAACGATGAAACAGTGAAAAGGCTGTCTTTCTTAAAAGCTGCAGGAAAAGAAGGGGGATTCATGGAAAACTGCCATCTGGACATTTTGGATATGAAGTCTGAACAGCCGGTTACTGCAAGCTTTGCGAATCCGGTAAATTGGAAGCCGGATGCAGGTGTGGTATTGCCCGTTTTGGGAGAAGAGACGGTACAGTTTCAAGCCTATCCTTTACCGGATGGAATGCAGGGAAGCTATTGCCTGTATTATGCAGCTTATGAAGAGGCCCAAGGAGTTCTGAAAAAAGAAAGGGCAGTGAATTATGGATGGGGCACCAGTCTAACATTTTCTGTTTGCAGAAATACGGATAACGTGGAAGGTGCATGCACTTATGAACTGACCGGAATGAAGCAAACACAGACAAAGCAACTGGAGCAGCTATTGGAAAATAGGGAACAATATTCAATCTGCAATCGGATGATAGGGTACACTTCTAACACCGGGGATCAGTATCAAATGGAATGTGACGAACCAAATGCTGTTGATATGGCAATGCTCAGGCTTAATTTATCAACAGAGACCCATCCTTCAGGCTTGGGAGATCGACAAGATTCTGATATGCAGAAATTTCTGGAGCAGCTTTGGGAAGGCAGTGTGACTAACAGTGGCGGCTATTATCTCTATTATTGGAACAAAGAGAAAAAACGAGGGTTGCCGGAGAGTGCTTTTAAGGAAGACGGGACGGCAAGTATCACACTTGTACTGGTATATGATTCGGCGCAATATAAAGGCGGGGACTACATAAATACCCTGTTATGCGGATACCTGTTAGAAAAAGGGACATTTCCCCTGGCAAGCGCTGATGACGGTCGTGTTACCGTAAGCCCCATGACTGCTCCCGGAGTTCTCTCACTGGGCTGTCAGCGATTAAAACCCATAGATACAGGAGACATTCAGAATATTGAGGATGGGAAACATTTTCTGTCCAATCAATTCAGTTTGTTATCCAGCAAGATAGTGGACAACAGAGATTTCAAAGGCAGTAATTACGGAATGCCCTGTGGTCCGCTTGGTGAAGATACTTTGCTTTACAAAACCTCTCTGCCGTACAGTAATTTTACCAAAAAGGAAATTGTGTCAGTTGAAAATCCTGGCATGTTAAAAGGAACCAGCCCTTATGCAGGTGTCGGTAAAGTATTTCAGGTAGAGAGTGAATGGCTGGATTATTATGGGAACCGCCTGTCAGGAAAAGCAGAAATGTCACAAATTCACACTGGTTATGGTGATAAACTCTATCCCATTTCCTCCTGGCCTTCAGTGACTGTCCAATGGGAAGTTCGGAAAATATCAGAGAACCCGGAATTACTTCTTTTACTGCAGTTTGATGCTTCCAGGTATGAAGCAGAGGACGGGCAGAGAAATGCAGCGCAGACGTTACGGTTTTATCAAACTTTATATGATCAGCTGATGGATTCAAACGGAATCGATCTGTGTATGGAACATTCCCTGTTAGAAGGAGAGGAAATTCCATTTGAAGAGGAGGAGTGGCAGCAGTTAACAGGGTGGTTGTTTCAGGCGGACGATTCTGTTTCCTGTTATTTGCAGAGTGTGTCTTCCGGTGGCCGGCCAGTTGTGCCGGTTGAGAAAATTATCAGATTTTCTCTTCAGGATAAAAAATTAAATACAAAAGAATTATTCCCTCTGACAGTCAATCTGGGTATTAAGAGAAGAAGGCAGATTATGATGGAAGGTATGGAGCAGATAGAAGGCATATTAGAGACGAAAAGCAATATACCGCCACATATGATTTTAGATGAATCAGGCACCAGGACTTTAGAGAAATTTGCATTCCATATGGAAGAAGCTTTTAAAGAAGAATATGGGCTTCGGGTGATGGCATCCGGAACGGATTTAAACTGTGCAGACACTTCTTTATATGTGATCCGTCTTGGAAAAAACGGGGTTGGTATTCAGTTCAGGGAAAAACCGGTTATAGGCGTCATTCGGCCTGTATCTAACCGATTATGGAGTAGTGTGAAACCAATACCCATGAAGAGATACACCACAGAAGGCGGGCTGGAGCAAAAGCCTGTAAGTGAAAAATCATTTACGGATATAGATGTGGACCGCTGGCTGAAAATTGTCCTGTTGGCGGTGGATGATATGCTTACGCCCAGAAATGCGGCTGCGATCTATTTAGCGGATCAGGCAGGACAGGGGCAAGGGGCTTACCTGGAACAAATCCAATTATCGAAAGAACAGCTTGCTAAAAATCTTAGCTATCTGCTGATGCCGGTATTTGCTGATGAAGGGAGAACACTTTCTAAAAAGGCAAGAGAAAGTCTCAGACAAAGGCTGTTAAATAAGCTTGGAAGCTTTTATCAGGTGCATGCCGTTCTGGATTATAAGGCAGAGGTAAATGGCGGGATTGTAGAAAAGGACAGAAAAGCACCTCGTTTCTACGGGCAGGCGGAATTCGAAACCAAAGGATCGGATGTAGACATTATGGTTTCTGACGGGAAAATTGAGCTTGGGAAACCACAGGGACATATGGCGGTATCTGTGTCTGCTCAGGAACTTGCGCGCTCTGTGTCTGGCGAAGTAGTATCTAATATTCAAGGAAGATTGGGATATCATATTACCCATGTGGAACATGATGTACATGAGATGAGAAATATAAAGGAATTTGAAGCGTCGAAATGGCTTGGATTTGTTACGAAAGAGAATGTGAAAGCTGATATGGGAGAACTGGCAATTCCTATGGTTTTAAGAAGTTATCCGGATTCTCCTTATATGATTAAGCAGGAAGATTTATCTGCTGCGGGAAGTGATAATACCTTTTTAAAAAATGTAAGTCAAGATTACAGCAGGCTCCTTGTATGGGACTATTCTTTTACGTATTCGCTGAGTTATCATTATCCTCAGGATGTGATGCACTGCAAAATATTATGGAATCAGCGAGACATAGTAAAAAGTGACGTTTCAAATCTGTTCTTTGAAGCTTTGGCACAGTTTACGGAAGTGTATCCGTATCTTAAGAAGGATATGGACAGAGAAGCAGCCATATTAAGTCCGGAAGGGGACATCAAGCCGGTTCAGAAGATTTTAAGTGCTTTTAGTACAATTTTGAATGAGGCAACGCAGGCTTCCGAACATCTCCTGACAGTTGAAAAAAGGAATGATGATGCACAAAACGATGCCTTTCTTATAGCAGAGTCATCCGTGGACATAGAGGGCAGAGAAGTTTATATGATAAAACTATTTGGAGAAAAGTTAAAAGGCAGAATAATTCCTGAAATTTTGTTGGATACGCAATACTATGAAGCCGTTCCTTATACAAATACAGAGAAAACAGCACAAAATCTCCTGGGGGATCCAATGGTAAGCTATGTTTATAGACGCAAAGACACAGAAGAAGAATATCTGAGTGCAGCAGATGGCCAGAAGATAAAAGAGAGAACTGTCTGCCTGAGAGGATTGAACTTGCTGGAAATGCAAAATGCCTTAGCTCAGATATCGGTAATACGTAATAGCTGTCTGATGCAGGATTCTTCCCTGGATCAGAACCGGGAGATTGCAGAGCCATTTATTTACAGTACCGGGAATGTAGCTTTTGAAAATCCATACTTTGCGTTCAAGGATATTAGTCAGAAACTGGATATCAAACCGAAAGAAAAAGAATGCCCGATTAGCCGCTGCTTTGAAGATCTTTTTAAAGAATTATTCCGGGAGAGTATGGGAATGGAGATGAAAATTCAGATGGAGGCAAAATATATCCGAATCATTCAAAATGAGCTGGCACCTATGGAGTTACCGATCTTTCTGCAAACGCCTGTTTGTATAAAGGCAGGAGCTACGGAGAATGTTACGAGAGAATGGGAAAACAGGATTCAGAAATGGATGGAAGAGCATTATGACAATAAACCGGAAGAAAATAGTGCACTGCGATTTGATCTGATCTTATTCTCATCATTAACGCCATTGCCAAAGAAGCTGTTGCGTTTTCAGAATCTATGGTTTTTATATGGAAACCCCGACCTTTAAATTAAATCATAAAGAGAATTACATAAGAAAAAGTTTTACAACAGGACATCAGATTTCAGAAAGTTATTTGATGTCCTGTATTTTTATGCACGGGACTTAGGACTTGCTGGATGCGATTGGCACCAATAATAATTTATGCTTATTGATGCAATATATTGCGTTACACCAGGAGGAGATGGAAGGCATTTCCCTTTCCTACAAAGAAAGACCAGCGGCTTCTTCAACTCCCAGCTTGACAAGCTGATCTATGGTATACCGCATTTCGTACAGCATGAGTTCTTCAAACTTTACGGAAAATTCTTCGGCATCAGCGAGATCCAGGCACTGCAATAAAGCGTCGAGATAGGGGAGGAAAAATGCATTGAGCTTTTCCTGGCTGCCACGCAGACCACGAAGTGGATAGCCCCACAGCAACTGTTGAAACAGTGACGCATACACAGTTCGGATCGCTTTATAAGGCGCCCGATTGATAATCAGTTGTAATATGCTGTAGGGAACCCGTTCATACCGATTATCTTTGCCTATCGCATATAGGTGATCTCGAAACTGCGTAATTGCCACAGTATCCAAAGAGGCCACAGTAATTTTTGATATCTCTTTACAGGATAATGTCAAAACCTGCATGCTTTGCACACAGTCGAGCAGCCTTTTGCGGACAGAAGCCTTGGTAAAGTCGCAGTTCTCGCCTGTTTGATCGGGAGAGAGAACCTGTGTTCCAACTCCGTTAATGGATTTTGTGGCACCAATATCGCCTAGCAGTGAAAGGGTTCGCCGCACCGTGCTCACAGAAACCTGTTTTTCTTTTGCAAGACTTTCAAGAGAAGGAAGGATAGCGCCGGCGGGATATATCCCATTGGTGATGGCGATTAACATCTCCAGACCAAGTGAGTAACAGATCTGAGAGGCTTTTTTGTAACCACTCCAGGAAAATTCGATTTGCTCAGGTGAAGAAGATTTAATGCTGTATTTTTCATAAAACCGGCATAACCCCAGATACAATCGATCCTGTTCCTCGTTTATTACAGCAGGTAAAGCCGAAAAATCCTTATTTCGGCAAAGGGTGACCATTTTAAGAAGCGGGTGGCTGCTCTCATTTACGGAGACCAGATGCTCCCGGACACTCAGAAAAGGTGCATGAAAAAACATGAAGGACTGCCAGACCAGGCGCATCAGCATGTCATTTTCCAGAACACCGTAAATATTTTGGAAATGCCGGATCATTTCATAGGGTGGCAACGGACCTCTTTCTATGCAGAGCCGCTCAATTTCATCCAGCTTTTCTTCTGAAGATTTTTTCATTCCGGCACACAGGACTGACGTGTACAATGAGGGAAGTGATTGGCACAAATCCATGAGCGCGGTTGCACGGCAGGAAAAGAATTCCTGAATGTGTTGTTCAATCTCCTGTTCCGTATAATTTATTTTAACGTAAGCTCCAGCGCTTTTTGCCAGAGTAATATAGCCTTCACGTTTTAAACGACTATAAACATAACGCATAGTATCCAATGAAACCAATAGCCACTGCGCCGCATCCTCTATTCGTGAAAGACGTTCACCAGAGCGGAACGTACCGAATTTAATTTGCATGACCATAACATTATAAACAACCTGTTGCAATTCCATATTATTTTCCAAAGAATTACCTCCCTCGTATGAAACATTAAATTTTTCTGTACCATTCTCCCATACTCCACTGACATGCAATAAAACCGCTCAATAAATGTTACTAATCGTGCTTCCAAACGTTGTTCGTCTGCAAAGGGCAGCATTCGATCATATGAAGATTTTTTTATTATAGCATTTATTCATTCAAAATAGTACTTCTAAAGTGTTGCTATTTTCATTTTATTTTGCTATACTTTAAATTATATATGTATGTGAACAAGGAAGAACGTTGTTAAAAATTGCCACGGCATGGTATTTAGTTGCGTAAAACTTTGCTCCTATAAGGGTGCTTGCTGGATGTATCAAGAAGCCAAATACCTCATCAGGAAGAAGCGTAAGACCTTATGTAATATATCATTAATATACAATGGTTTGAATTATCAAGTTAATTTGATCATGGTTTTATTCATAAATAGAAAACGATTCTAAAGATATTGAGGTGGCTATATGCAGAAAAAAGTGCTAATTGTTTTGATCCTATCGATTCTTATTTCTAGTTTTACATCCATAAACTTAATCGATAACCTTCAGGGTAATGCGAAAGTAATTAATTATACGGGAGTTGTACGAGGAGCATCACAAAGATTGGTAAAACAAGAATTAAGCGGTATAGAGAATAATTCTTTAGTGATGCAATTAGATGAAATAATTGAAGAATTGCAAGCCGGAGAGGGAGATATTGGATTGGTAAGATTAGATAGCGATCAATATCAAAGCTTATTGCAGGAACTGAAAACGGATTGGGATCGTATAAAGCAGGAAATAAAAACAGTGAGAGCAGGAGGGGATTCTAAAAAACTTTATACATATAGTGAAGAATTCTTTAATCTAGCCAATGATGCTGTGCAGATAGCAGAAGTAACAACAGAACAAAATGTTTTTGAGGCACAAATGTTTTTAATTGTTTTAAATGGTGTTTTTTCTATTTTAGCAATTTTGTTTTAAATTTACAGCATAAAACATTTAAATAGAAGAAAGAAATTAGAACAAAATGAAGAGAAAAATCGACTAATAGCAGAACATTTAGCTCAATTTGCAGAAGATTTACGTGCTCCTATGAACGATATTTCTGAACTCCTTTATGTTGCTGATATTGAAAATTATGAACTCTTGTTTTTAAATAAACAAGGTATGGAAATTTTTCAGATAGATTCTATTTTGGGACATAAATGTTATAAAGTTTTACAAGGCAGAGATAAACCCTGTGAATTTTGTACGAATGCCTATCTAAAAGAAGGAGAAAACTATACGTGGGAGCATACCAACGAACTTACTAACCGTCATTATCTGTTAAAAGACCGATTAGTTCAATGGGATGGCAGAAGGGCCCGAATGGAAATTGCATTTGACACTACAAAAATAGAAAATGAAAAAATGCAATTAAAATTTACCCTGGAAGCAGAACAAATGGTTACAGATTGTATCGGTGTGTTATATCGCAGCAAAGATATAAAAAAAGCGATTGACATTGTTCTTGAGAAGCTGGGACAGTTTCTGGATGCTGACCGATCATATATATTTTATATTGTTGGAGAAAAGATGTGTAATGAATATGAATGGTGTGCTAAAGAGATAGAGCCACAGAAAGATAAATTACAAGATATCCCACTTTCTACAATTGAACGCTGGATTCCCAAGTTTGACAATAAAGAATGTATTATCATCACGAATTTGGAAGATATTAAAAATGATTCTGTGGAAGAATATGAAATTCTAAAAGATCAGGCTGTTAGCAGTCTTGTTGTTTCTCCATTAGAACAAGATGGAAAACTTATTGGATATTTAGGGGTTGATAATCCACCACCAGATAAGCTTATGAATATAGCTACTCTTCTACAAACCGTATGTTATTTCCTGTTGCTGGCTAATCATCAGGCAGAGAATGAGCAGGAGTTATCGCGTTTAAGTTATTATGATACCCTCACTTCTTTTTATAATAGAAATCGTTATATTCAAGATACGGAAGCACTAAATAATTCTAATGTTTCAGTAGGAGTTATTTACTTGGATGTAAATGGATTGAAGGATGTAAATGATCAATTGGGACATGAAGAAGGAGATCGATTATTAGTTCGTTGTGCTAATAGAATGAATAATCTTTTTGATCAAGCGAACTATTATCGAATAGGGGGAGATGAATTTGTTATTGTTTATCCCCAAATACCATGTGCACTATTTGAAAAAAAAGTAGCAGAACTTAAAAAAAGATTTCAATTTGGATCCGACTGCAAAGTAGCTATTGGTGCTAATTGGGAAGAAGCTGTTAAGGATATTAATAAAGTTATTTCCAAAGCGGATGCAAATATGTATGTGGATAAAAAAGAATTTTATCGTAAAAATCCAACGTCTAAACGTTATCGCCATCACAATGATGAAATATTACATCTGACAGATTTAGAAGGATTAGAGAAAGAGATTGAAAGTGGACGTTTTATTATATACATTCAACCACAATTTTCATTAATAGATCAATCTGTAATGGGTGCCGAAGCGTTGATTCGTTATCAGCTTGATGGTAAAATTATTCCACCCAATACCTTTATTCCCCTGTTGGAGGATACTGGATTAATAGATAAAATTGATACATATGTTTTTACAAAGATATGTGAAAAAATTAGAAAATGGCTGGATGAAGGAAAAAAACTCTTTCCTATCTGCATTAATTTTTCATCGATATCTCTGCGTAACCCCCTTTTAAAAGAAGACCTGCAAGCTATCTGCAAAGAGTATCAAGTGCCTTTACAATACCTTGTTATAGAGATAACTGAGCGAATAAGTGAAGATGCTTCTTGCGATATAAAGAAAATAATACCAGAGCTTAGAAAAGCTGGATTTACAGTAGCAATTGATGATTTTGGAACGGATAGTGCCAATTTGGCAATGCTGTCAGAAGTTGATTTTGATATTCTGAAAATAGATAAAAGTTTAGTTAATAATATTGCTACAAATCAACGTACACTTATTTTAATGCAGCATATTTCTAAGATTAGTCATGATTTTGGCTTTCAGATGGTAGCAGAGGGTATTGAGACAAAAGAACAATGGGAAATCCTACACCTATGTTGCGTAGAAAATGGTCAGGGATATTACTTTAGCAGACCGATAGAAATGGAAATATTCGAAAAACACTATCTAAAGTAATGTGGAGATTAGTGTTTTCAAGAACTAATCATAATGGAACAGGGGTTGCGATCAGGTACACGGGTATGTGTGTTCTAAGCCCCTTTCCATACAGGAGTTTGAGCAGATGGTGTATATTGATGCATAAGAGATGACAAGGGCGGTTGCAACTGAATATGTGAATGGTATTTTCGAAGTGAATGCGTTTGACGTTTCAGGGTTGTCATAATCTTTCATTAAAAGCTTCCTGCAAGACCGACAAAAATTTTTCAGCAGGCTTGGAAAACAACTGATATTTTTTCCAAATAATATTCATTTCATTATCAAGACAGGGAGAAAGAGGGCGGAAACAAAGATTGCTATCTCCAGTCGTATTGATGATTCCATTAAAAGTAATGGCATACCCAAGACCCTCGTCAACCATTAAGGATGCATTGAATATTAGATTATAAGTGGCTACAATGTTTAATTCTGTGACTTTTTTACCTAACCACTGTGTAATGCGTCCACCTTTATCCTCTTGCTGTGAAAAAATGAGAGGTTTGTCCCACAGATCCTCTGGACAGATCACTTCTTTATGAGCCAATTCAGAATCTTTTCGCATAAGTATGCCCCAGGTATCTCTGGCTGGCATTTTTAAAGAATTATATTTTGTAAAATCCACGCTGGAAAATATAAGACCAAAATCAATCAGTCCTTTATCCAGTCGTTCTGTAACAAATTCGGCATTGCCGCTTGATATATGATAATGAATTCCCGGATGAGATTCCTGTAGATTCTTTGCTGCCTTTGCAATCATACGTATCGCATCGGTTTCTCCTGTTCCAATGTATATATCCCCCATTAGAATATCGTCTGAAAGCGTGACTTCCTTCTCTGTCTTTTTTACCAAATCCAGTATTTCTTCTGCCCGTTTCCGCAAAATCATTCCTTCTTCGGTCAGGGTAACCTTCCGCGATCCCTTTGTTCCCCGTATTAGAAGCTGTTTTCCTAATTCCTCTTCCAGATTTTTAATTTGTGTCGAAAGTGTTGGCTGGGAGAGATGAAGGGACTCCGCAGCCCGCACAATACTCTGTTCTCTTGCTATCGCCAGAAAATAATGAAGTACCCGTAATTCCATATGGAAATCTCCTTTGCAATTATATTTATTCCTTATCTGCCATTAGTATTTTATTTCTATAAATACTTTATCTATACTTTAACATGAAAATGCATAGGTTTCAACTATGCTGATTAATATAATATAAGTATTGGCTATTATATTGTATCCGGA
Organism: uncultured Robinsoniella sp.; assembly: GCA_900539655.1. Lineage (GTDB taxonomy): Bacteria > Bacillota > Clostridia > Lachnospirales > Lachnospiraceae > Robinsoniella. The sequence goes on along the minus strand of UQCR01000011.1, from coordinate 27,118 downwards.
ATATACTGTAAATGAAAAAGTAATACAGAATAGTCCCATACTTTGAACAAATTATAGACAGGATAAGCAGACAAATAAATTAATAAAGTCAGGAGAACAGAAATGATTGATATAAAAGAGTTTTTAGAATATATGGACAGCGGAAAAAGAATCACCTGCGGATCTGAGATACATGAGTGTATGCATTGGCTTTCACAGGAGGCCTTGCGTCTGACAGCAGAATTAAATGGAAGTTATCATACTCCGCAGGAGATCAGAGCGCTGATGGAACAGCTGACAGGAAGACCGGTAGATGTAACATTCAATTTGTTTCCGCCTTTATATACCGACTGTGGAAAGAACCTTCACATTGGAAAAAATGTATTTTTTAATTCGGGCTGTAAATTTCAGGATCAGGGAGGAATTACTATTGGTGACGGTTCCCTGATTGGACACAATGTGGTCCTTGCAACGCTGAATCACCATTTGGATCCCAGATACAGGGGGGATATGATTCCTGCCCCAATTCATATTGGGCAAAACGTCTGGGTCGGTTCCAATGCAACAATACTTTCCGGTGTCACGATAGGTGATGGAGCAGTAATTGCGGCAGGAGCTGTTGTAACAAAAGACGTTCCCCGAAATGCTGTTGCAGGAGGTGTTCCGGCAAAGATAATAAAAAATATAGAATAATAAACCCTCTTTTATCTGACTATAAATTAGTCTTTTAAAAGAGGTTTTTTTCTTTTTTGTTACTTTATAATGTATGATATTTTAATTTCAAAAGAGATTATTACTCGGTTTTTTGGTCAAGGTATGATAAACTAAGGGTAAATGCAAATCAGGAACCCAAAGTATGTATAACTGGTTTCAAGGTTGCTGTAATTAACCTGAAAAGGGAGGAATTATTTATGAGGAAGAGAGTTTGCCATTTGTTTAACTCCATATCAACTAAGGTTATTTTGCTTATGCTGGTATTGGTGCTGCCACTGAATCTGATTGCCATTATCGCCAATGAGAAGGTGATTGATACCATGGTAAACCAAAATAAAATGTCCGCCCAGACTCTGGCGGATACTTTTACGTCGGAAATCGAGACCCAGATGACGAATACCCATACCTTATTATATTATTTTTTAACCAAGAATCCGGATTGTATCCAAATGAAACTTCAGGAAGAAAATAATTATACATATCAAAGTTCAAAACAGAAATTATATTTTAGCCTGAAATCTATGGGCAGCATGACGGATGGTGGAGACGGCTATTTTTACTATATGAAGAAGATGAAAGATGTGGTTGTCTATGATGAAAACCCTAAGGATAGTAATAAACTGTACCATACGATGAATGAATTTATAGAAAAACAGCTGGATGACGGAATCACAGGTGGGTGGCATATTTATGAATTTAATTCGTATAAATATTTGTTTCTAATAGTGGAGCAAAAAAGTATGGTCTATGGAGGATGGTTTAATCTGGATGCACTTATAAAGAAACTGGAACACAGATTGAGCTATACCGATTATTCAATTGATTTGTCAGAGGGTAAAAGCCCTTCGAATACCAGGGATCGCATTGTTGTTACAGCGAATTTGAAGAAGCTTAATTTATCGATCAGTGTAAAGAAAAGTGAAATTGTAGGCGGAATATCTAAATATGTCACGGCATTGCAGACAATGGCATTTCTATATTTGGCCTTAATACCGCTTTTGTTTATTTTTTTGAAGATCATTTTAATAAAGCCGTTGAAAATAGTAAATCATGCACACCGCCAGATCAAAAAGGGCAATCAGGACTACAGAATTACTGATAAAGCTAATTCTGTGGAGTATATAGAAGCATACCAGTCTTTTAACCAGATGGCGGATAACATCAAGGCCCTTCGGATTGAAGGGTATGAAAAGGAAATTGCAAGGCAGAAAATAGAACTTCGCAATCTGCAGCTGCAGATTAGGCCCCATTTTCTTCTGAATACGTTTAACCTGATTTATACCCTGTCACAGCGTAAAGAGATGACTGCGGTTCAGCAGATTATCATATACCTCTCAGAATATTTTCGGTATATTTTTAGAAGTGACAAGGAATTAGAGCTTTTTCCCAAGGAGCTTAAGCTGATTCAGGGTTACGTGAAGATGGTTTGCATCAATTATTCGGGAAACGTGGAAGCAGAGTATCAAATAGAACCGGAGGTACAATATGTCAGGGTTCCGCCGCTGCTGATACATAATTTTATTGAAAATGCAGTTAAGCATGGAGTAAAGCAGGGAACCATGCTTCATATAACGGTTACAGGACGATATGTGGATAAAAAAGTGGTCTTCCAGATTACGGATGACGGCAATGGCATGAGCGGGGAATCCCTGGAAAAATGCAGGAAGTTGCTGCAGGGAGACACAGAGCCGGAGAATTTTACCTCTGGCATCGGATTATCCAATTCCATACGGAGATTAAGGCATTTTTATGGTCCGGAAGCAACAATAGAAATAATGTCAGTACAGGGGGAAATGACCTCTGTGATCATACAATTCCCATACAATTTGGAGGTAGAAAATGAAGTTACTATTGATTAATGATGCTATTTTAACAGTTGAGACAATGAAAACAGATATTCCATGGGAGCAGTATGGAGTGGAAGAGGTATTTACCGCTTATGATGCAGAAGCCGCCAAGATTTGTATCCAGAAAAATCCCATTGATCTGATGCTCTGTGATATCGAGATGCCTGGTGAAAACGGGATAGCAGTACTGCGCTGGGTCAGGGAGAACAAAAAGGAGATTGAATGTATTTTTTTAACCTGCCATGCCAGCTTTGAATATGCAAAGGAAGCCATTCAGCTGGGCTGCCAGGACTATTTGCTGATGCCTGCTATGTACGAGGATATCGGAGCGGCAGTTCTAAAGGTAGTTAACCGGATTAAAGATAAACGGGAGTCTGCCCGATTTCAGGAATACGGCAGGCAGGCGGTAAAGGAAAAAGTGGAACTGGCAACAGAAAACTTCGGACAGAAGAAAACGGAAAAATCGGTGGATGCGGCGATAAGCTATATTGTAGAGAACCTGTCCAGTGAGACGCTTTCTTTAAATGAAGTAGCTGAAAAGCTGTTCATACATCCGGCATATTTAAATCGGATTTTTAAAAAGGAAAAGAATATAACCGTTGGCCAGTATATAATTACGGAGCGGATGAAGATGGCAGCAGATCTGTTAAAGACCAGGAATCTTAGCGCAAATGCAGTGTCAGAGCTGGTTGGATATAAGAGTTATGCTAATTTTAATTCTATGTTTAAGAAATCATTTGGGTGTTCACCATCCCAATATAGTGGAGAAGATTAAACGATAAGTAGGTTCGTTTTTCATATGCAGTAAAAAAAGTAGTTCGTTTTCGAGAGATTCCAGTTTGAAAATAGTATGGTATTTAGAGTCAAAAAAAAGTATAAATAAAGCATAGAAACAAATACCTATTAAGGAGGATATTTATGAAGAGGAAAGTAGTTGCTTTATTAGTATGCAGCAGCCTGGCGGTAAGTATTTTAGGAGGATGCGGACAACAAAAGGAGACGAGCGGGAACGAGACAAAAGCGGGAACAAATAAAGAAACAAATAAAGAAACAAATAAAAAAACAAATGAAGAATCAAATAATGAATCAAAGACGGAAGCTGTGACATCTCAGGATGATACAGCGAAAAGCAGTTCAGAGACAGGGAAAGAAGGAGCGTCAGGTACCGAGTCGAAAGCAGATGGAGATATTGTAGAGATTTTCTGGCAGTATCCGGCAACCAGCGAGGTAACGGAAGGATTCTACCGGATGGAAGACGCGCTGAATGAGATGATGGAAAAAGACATTGGTGTGCATGTAACCTTTGTGCCGACAGATCTTATGACTTCCCAGCAGGATGCTACATTGATGATATCATCCGGAGAACAGCTGGATGTTTCACTGACAGCTTTTACCAGTGTGGGAAATCTGGTTGAAGATGGTCTGATTTTACCGCTGGATGAATACATGGAGGAGTATGGCAGCAAGATTGAGCCAAACTGGATCAGTGGAAATTATTATGATGGCAAGCTGTATTCCCTTCCATCTTGCGTAAACAAACTGTTTCAGACTTATGGATTCAATATGAAAAAAGAATATTGTGATAAATATGGATTTGAACAGGATGACAATAAAATTTATACGTTAGAAGAAATTGAAAAGATGTTCGAAATTGTAAAAGAAGGAGAAGGCAAAGATTTCTATATGATGACTCCCTGGAATAATACATATGAGCCTTTGAATTACAGCTATCAGGAATACGACATGTTAACGGGAAGTTTTTCAGCCGGCGTATTGATGTTAAACAGAAGTTTTGAGGATACAACTATTTATAATTATTTTGAAACAGAGGAGTATAAGAAATATTGTGAGATGATGTATGACTGGGCAGCAAAGGGATATATTGCACCTGATGCGGCAGTGGATACAGACTTTTCAAACCGGGCTATGGAAGAAAATTATTTAGGAAGCTTTGGTTATTGTGAGCCGGAGAGCGGTATGCTGGCAACAAACTCCACCTGGGGTCAGGATGTTGTCCAGTTCCGTACAGTTGATGGATTTATCAGGCTGAATGGCGGTTCTAATGTTAACTGGAATGTGCCCATTACCTCTGTAAATCCCGGTAAAGCAGTAGAGGCGATTGCTTATGTACTTACAAATAATGAGGCGGGTACACTAATTCAATACGGTTTTGAAGGAGAAGAGTATGAAGTAGTGGAAGATAATGGAGAGTATCAGGTAATTAAATATTTAGCAGATGACGTCACACAGCTTCCTTATAGTAATGTGTACGGGCTTTGGGGAAATCGCCTGACCCTGCCGGCGGTTTATCCGGCAGATATTGATCTGAGTAAAAAATGGCTTGATTATGAAAATGCATTGCCAAAAAGCCGCTATTCACCGGCGATGGGTTACAGCTTTAATGCCAGCAGCGTAAGCACGGAAATTGCCGCAGTTGAGACCGTAATGGAACAGTATTGTTATAGCTTTAATGCAGGAGCACTGGACCCTGAAAAAGCTTTACCGGAATTTAATGCTGCGCTAAAATCAGCAGGCATTGATAAAATAATTGCTGAAAACCAAAAGCAGCTTGATGCATGGGCAGCAAGTAAATAATCTATCATGAGAAAGGACTGCTGTTCCTTATGAAGGTTTGCAGCAGTCCGATATATTATAGGAGATTAACATGATCGGAAAAAGAAAATTACCGGCATTTAAGAAGAGAATAGAACTGAAAAAGGTACTGCCATTTTATCTGATGGTTTTGCCAGGATTAATTTACTTATTGATTAATAACTATTTGCCGATGTTTGGCATTGTCATAGCATTTAAGAAAATGAATTATACCAAAGGTATTTTTGGAAGTGACTGGAGTGGCCTGGATAACTTTCGGTTTCTGTTTGCATCAAAGGATGCCTGGTCTATCACCAGAAATACAATTTGTTACAATATAGCCTTTTTTGTAATTGGAACTGTTTGTGCAATACTGCTGGCGATTTCGATTAATGAAATTCGTTCAAAGCATACTTCTAAATTGTACCAGATATTTATTTTACTGCCTTATCTCATGAGTTGGGTTGTTGTCAGTTATCTGGGATATGCATTTTTATCCAGTGAAAGCGGATTCTTGAACAAGACATTGTTTCCGGCGATAGGGTTGAAACCGGTTAATTGGTATCAGGATAAGACTTATTGGCCGCTGATTCTGATATTTGTAAATACATGGAAAAATGCAGGTTACAGTATGATTATCTATTATTCCAGTATCGTGGGAATCAGTCAGGATTTTTTTGAAGCAGCACGGATTGATGGAGCATCAAAATGGAAACAAATCAGATATATCACGCTGCCCTTATTAAAACCTACTGTAATTACGCTGTTTATCTTAAGTGTAGGCCAGGTATTCCGTTCTGATTTCGGGTTGTTTTATCAGGTGACAAGAAACAGCGGGCCTCTGTATGAATTCACCAGAACAATAGATGTATATGTATATCAGGCATTGATGAAGAATGCGGATTACGGAATGGCAGGAGCAGCAAGTGTGTACCAGTCTATCTGTGGTTTCATCCTAATTTTAATCGCAAATAAGATTGTGAAAAAGTATCAGGCAGGCAGTGCGCTGTTCTAAAGGAGGCATAAATGAAAACAAGAGAAAATATGAGGACACAAATCATCACGAATGCAATCTGTATAATTGCAACTGCCGTTGCACTCTTACCCTTCATTCTTTTGATTATTGCCTCATTTACAGATAATAGCTGGGCATCCGTCAACGGTTTTACTTTTTTCCCAAAGGAATGGAGCTTATCAGCATATGAGTACATTGCTATGAAATGGCAGACGATTGGCCATGCTTATTTGATGACCATTATTGTAACTGCTGCAGGCACAGTGGCATGCCTTTTCATCAGCGTTTTATTTGCCTATGGCATCAGCAAGCAGTGGGTTCCGGGGATGAAAATTGTAAGCTTTTTATTGATTTTTACCATGCTGTTTAATGGAGGTCTGGTGTCCACTTACTACTGTTATAACAAGATCTGGAATATTAAGGATACCATATGGGCATTAATTGTCCCAAATATGATGATGAATGCATTTAATATCATACTGATCCGGAATTATTTTATCAACAGTATTCCCATCAGTTTGGAAGAAGCAGCGAGAATAGACGGAGCCGGTGCGGTGCGGATCTTAATATCTATCGTGATTCCACTTAGTAAACCGATCATTGCAACCATCGGACTGATGACGGCTCTAAGCTACTGGAACGACTGGCTGAATGGTCTGTACTATTTATCAGCAAGAGGTGGTTCGGAGTATTATACCATTCAGATTGTATTGAATAATATCAGCAATGATATTCGTGCGATTTCCGCTGCAGCAACGAGCAGTGCGGCAATGGCGACGAATGTAAAATTGCCATCTACAACAATTCGGATGTCTATTGCTGTGATTGGTATCATCCCCATAGTGGCCATTTATCCGTTTTTCCAGAGATATTTGGTAAAAGGAATTACACTGGGAGGTGTAAAGGAGTAGCAGCATTATTTATTACATGATTTAAATTACAGGAGGAAGAAACAGATGATTTACAGTAATTATTCATTTACAATCCCTCAGGAAAAGCAGGTTCGGGTCATTATTGATACGGATGCTAAGAATGAAGCCGATGACCAGTATGCCATTGTCCAGGCTTTACTGAGTCCGAAGCTGGACAATGTTGGTTTCATTGCCGCACGTTATGGATGCTTAGAGGACAGTGTGGACAGAAGCTATGCTGAACTGGAGAAAATATTTGATTTGATGGGCTTAAAGAAAGAGGGTATGTTGTACCATGGAGCGCAGAGTGCGTTAAGGGATGAGCTTACACCAGAGATTTCTGAGGGGGCAGAATTTATTATAAAAGAAGCACTTAAAGAGGATGAACGACCTTTGTTTGTACTGTTCCTGGGCGGCATAACCGATCTGGCAAGTGCCTATCTGATGGAGCCTAAAATTGCAAAGCGTCTAACCGCTGTCTGGATTGGAGGAGGTCCATATCCTCTCGGAGGAAATGAATTTAATCTCTGGAATGATATCAATGCAGCAAATGTTGTGTTTGCCTCGCCGATGGAATTGTGGCAGATTCCACAAAATGTATATAAGCAGGCAGCGGTAACGCTTGCCGAACTGGAATACCGCGTTCGTCCTCAGGGTGAAATCGGAAAATATCTGTTTGAGCAATTGGATGAATTTAACCAATGCGAAGGTGTTCGTAAGATGGATTATTTTACCGGAGAAAGGTATATTCTGGGTGATTCTCCTGCGGTTGGCGTGCTTTTGTATGGAGACAGCGCCAGTTATCAGTGGCGGCGGGCACCGCGGATAGCTTCTGATATGACCTATGTACATCATGGAGCCAGCCGTCCCATCCGGGTGTATGATCAAATCGACCATCGGCTGCTGCTGGAAGACTTTTATTGCAAGCTGGCATTGTTTGCACAGAATGAAACAGAATGAATTATCCCGTAACGAACAGGATAATCTGTAAAAAATGAATGGAGAAATAAAGCTTATGAATCAATCATACAGGAATACGCAACTGAGCAGTGAAAAGCGCGCAGAATTGCTGTTACAGGAAATGAACATCGAAGAAAAACTTGCACAGCTGACCTGTTTTCTGCCTGCAAAGGATCGCATGGAGGAAGTAAAGGAGAAGTGCAAAATTGGTATTGGTGAGATCAGTACGCTGGAAATGAGAAATATTGAAAGTCTGGAAGCGGTGGCTGATTTTCAGCGGGATGTTCAGAAAATCATTATGGAACAGAGCCGCCATCACATCCCGGCGATTTTTCATATGGAAGGCTTATGCGGTGCGTTTATACAGGAAGCAGTCAGTTTCCCGGCTGGAATTGCACGTGGCTCATCCTGGGATGTTGAATTGGAGGAAAAAATTGCAAAGGTTGTGTCAAGGCAGGAACGGGCAGTGGGGATTACCCATACGTTAGCTCCCGTACTGGATGTGGCAAGAGATCCCCGCATGGGAAGGCAAGGTGAGTCCTACGGGGAAGATGCAGCATTGGTATCCGCAATGGGAGCAGCCTATACGAGGGGGATTCAGCAGGGAGAAAGTGCAGGAAGAAAGTCGGAAGCAGTGGCGAAACACTTTTTGGGATCCCATCATACGCAGGGAGGTATTCATGGTACACACCTGGAAATTCCGGATCGTCTGCTGCGTGAAGTGTACGCAAAGCCGTTTCAGGCTGCAATCAGCGAAAGCGGGCTGAAGGGAATTATGCCTTGTTATTGCAGCTTAGATGGAGAACCGGCATCAGCATCGGCAAAACTTCTGACCGGGCTGCTGCGGGATGAAATGAAGTTTGATGGCGTGACCGTCTCGGATTACAGTGCAATCAGCAATATTCTTGAAGTGCAGCATGTCTGTGAAAGCTATACAGATGCTGGAGAGCAGTCGCTGCTGGCAGGAATGGACGTGGAGACGCCTAACCGTATGGCTTTTAACAATGAACTATTGATCAGGCTGCAAAATAGTGAGAAGGGCATTAAGCGTTTAGATGAGGCAGTTCTGGGGGTGCTGGCTGCGAAGTTCAGAATGGGATTATTTGAAAATCCATATGCACTTAACGGTCAGGAATTAAAGCAGACATTTTTGGCAGGGGATGAAGAGGAAATTGCTTTACAGGCAGCCAGGGAGTCTCTGATCCTCCTTAAAAATAATGGAATACTTCCTCTCAAAGGAGGTATAAAAAAGATTGCCGTTATTGGTTGTCATGCAGAGAATGCCAGGGTCTTCTTTGGTGACTATACCCATTTGAGTATGGCTTCAGCAGTGCTGGCAGTGGCAAACTCCATTGCAGGAATTGGTGAATCAGGAACTGCAGGGAATAAAGACGCGGTTCTGATATCGGGAACTCAGGTTCAAAGTGATGAGACAGAAGAATTTATGGAGTTATTAAATCTCCAGAAGCCAAATGTTCTGAGTTTATTGGATCAACTGAAAAAAGATCTGCCAAATGTGGAAATTAGCAGTGCATACGGTTATCCCGCAGCGGGCAGCGATGAATCCGGATATGGGAAAGCATTGGAAATTGCAGCAGCAGCCGACCTGGTAATTATGACCCTTGGCGGCAGGTATTGCAGCTGTTCCATTGCGACTATGGGGGAAGGTGTAGACAGTTCAGATATTAATCTTCCGGCGTGTCAGGAACATTTTATCAGAGAGGCGGCAAAGCTTGGAAAGCCCATGGTGGGCGTACATTTTAACGGCCGTCCCATATCCAGTGATACAGCAGATGAATGCCTGGACGCAATACTGGAGGCCTGGGCACCGGCTGAGGGTGGTGCAAAAGCAATCTCAGAAGTGCTGCTGGGAGCATTTAATCCATGCGGAAAGTTACCCGTGTCAGTTGCTTACCACACCGGACAGCTGCCTGTATATTATAATCATCCCTGGGGATCAGCATGGCATACGGGACGCAGCATAGGTTTTCAGGATTATGTGGATTTACCTCATACACCACGCTATTGTTTTGGCTATGGCATGTCGTATACGCAGTTTGAGTACTCAGCGTTGCATATCCAAGCGAAAGAGGTTTCTCCGGATGAAACCATTATGATAACCTGCGAAGTTAAAAATACCGGATCTGTGGATGGAACAGAAGTGGTACAGCTGTATATTTCCGACAGCTATGCAAGTTTACAAAGACCCGTTAAGGAACTGGCGGGATTTGCGAGAGTGACGCTGATGGCTGGAGAAAAGAAGCAGGTGAAATTTACAGTGGAGCCCGGACAGCTGGCGTTTCTGGATAAAGATATGAGATGGAAGATTGAAGCCGGTGAATTCAGAGTAATGATAGGCAGTTCCTCAGAAGATATTCATTTAGAGGATTGCTTTGCAATAACGGATAGCCTTTTTATTGAGGGGAATGAGCGGGGATTTTATGCAAAGGTGGAGGGATAGATTAGTGCTCCATCCGGACAGTAACAATAGTGACAGCACTGCCTATTTTGCCATCTGCCGCGTTGTCGTCAGTCAGCGGAGGAACCACTCCGCTTCCATCCTTCGCCTTGCAGACTGACAAAATATTCAGCACTGTCACTATCATTACTGTCTGGATGGAGCACTAGAAGTGACGGGAATGGATTTATTGGGATAGAAGATTTTTTACTTGAAAATGAAAGAGGATTATTGGGAGGAAGGAAATTGAGAAGATTAAATCTTATGAAAAAAATGTTGGCGGGTTTTATGGCTTTTGCAATGGTGATGAATGCCGGATTGCCGGCATTGGCGAAGGAATCGGATACCATTCTGGAAAGGGAGGCAGAAAGAGAAGTAACTGCGGAGGGTCTGTTGGAGGGGTATGCCAATACGACGGGGATAGACCAGGCTGACAGCCCCACCATTACCTCTATAGAAGAGCTTACTGAACCGGTACCGCATCTTAAAGTTATGGTTACAATTGGCAGCTTAGGCGGATTTGATGTGCATCTTCCTCCGAAAGATAAATTTGAGGGACGCTTTTACCAATTGGTGCACCCAACATTTCTGGATCGGAATGTGTCCGATCATAATATAGCGCTTGCTTATGACAGTGGGGCATATACCCTGCAGACAAGCGGAAGCGGCTTTGTTAAGGTTGGAATTAATCTTGACGCTGCAGCAGCGCATATATCCAGAACGATTGCGAAAAATTACTATGGTTATGAGGATAAGATTTATGGCTATATTTATGGTGGCAGCGGCGGTTCCATGCAAGTAGTCGGGGCAATGGAAACCACCAACACCAAACTGCAGAATATATGGGATGGAGCGGTACCGTATATTACAGCCTCTCCGGTTTCACTTGGCAATTTTAATATCAGATTATTTGCCCGTGCTGTTCTTGAAGAGAAAGCGCCCCTTATTAAGGATGCGGTGAGTCCCGGAGGCAGCGGGGACCCTTATGCGGTGTTAAATGATATGGAAAGCGAAGTTCTGCGTGAAGTTACGAAGTTAGGCTTGCCTTTGCAGGCATGGGAGAATTATGAATATCTGCTTTTGATGAATAATCATAAAACTCTGCAAGACTCCCTGGCTGCTGCAGAAGGTATCACGACTAATTCATATAATGAAAAATTTTGGACTGAGCCGGGGTACCTGGGGGCGGAAGATTCAGAGCTTGGCAGGCTTTTTAGAAAATTAAGAGATTCGGGGATCAACCAGGACGGACTTTCGAATATTGCATATCACAGGCATATAGATCCAGGGATGAGCTATCATACCTGGGATCATTTAAAAGATGCTGAGGGGACACCTTACTATGCACAGATTGGAGGACAGCATTCGGGCGTTGGAACAGCGTCTATGATGTCAGGCGGCGCCTCTTACTCAGGGAAGATTGGCATGAAGGTTATTATGATTCAGAATCTGATGGACGTTGATTCCTTTCCAACGGACGGAGACTGGTACAGGCAAAGGGTGAGGGAGCAGGGACTTGAATCAAATTTTAGAATCTGGGTTAACCAGTATGCGGATCATCAGGAGAACAAATATATGCATTTAGATCATCCATATCCCCTGGAAGATCTTCCGGAGCGTTTAATCAATTATGTGGGCAGCCTGGATCAGGCGCTGCGTGATCTGTCGGCTTGGGTGGAGGAAGGCGTGGAACCTCCTCAATCATCCAGTTATGAAGTAGTTGACAGCCAGTTTGTTTTGCCGGATGATGCTGCATCACGCGGGGGAATACAGCCGGTAGTTGATCTGTATGCAGATGGTGCAAAAAGGGCAGACATCGCAGCGGGCGATACCGTTACATTAGAAGCAGCAGTTCAGGTACCGCCCGGAATCGGTTCTATTGTAAGTGCCAAGTGGGATTTATATGGTGATGGTAACTTCGTTGATACAGATTATGAAACGCTGTCTGACGGTAGCGTAATCGTCAGGGGCTCTGCAGTATATACCCAGCCTGGTACTTTTTATCCGCAGGTGCGGGTAGCCTCTCAGCGTGAAGGGGATTCAGACACACCATTTGCAAGGGTAGAGAATCTGGGACGTGCACGTGTTGTTGTAAAAGCCCAGGAACCGGATACTGAAGAAACAAAACCAGAGACAGAACCAGAGACAAAACCAGAAACGAAACCAGAGACAGAACCAGAAAAAGGAACAGGAAATGCTAAAATTGATATCTCAAAGTCTGTTTTAAGTATAATTGCATCACAGGTATTTACCGGAAAAGCCATTACACCAGAGGTTCGATTAACATGTAATGGCAAAACATTATCAAAGGAAAAGGATTATACAATTTCTTACAGCAAAAATGTCAATATCGGTAAAGCAAAAATTGTAATCACAGGCAAGGGTAATTACCAGGGCAGCCTGTCCACTACATTTGCAATCAATATGAAAAAAGGCAGGAGCTACACAATAGGCAACTACAGGTATAAAGTGACGAATGCCAGTGTCAATGGAAAAGGAACGGTAACCGTAACCGGCGTTAAAACAAAAGCATTAAAATGCATCACCGTTTTGAATACCGTAAAGATCGGAGGAAAGTCATTTCGGATAACTTCCATTGGAACCGGTGCTTTTAAGAACTGCAAAAAAGCTACCAGGGCATCCATTGGAAAAAATGTGAAAACGATTGAGGCAAAAGCATTCCAGAATTGTAAAGGATTAAAGAAGATTACAATAAAAAGCACCATGTTAAGTAAAACGGGAAAACAGGCGCTGAAAGGAATCAACAGGAATGCCAAAATCATAGTTCCCGGGAAAAAATTAAAAGCTTATACAGATCTTCTGAAAAATAAAGGACAAAAGAATACCGTGAAGATTAAAAACAGATAAACTGATTTAAGTATAGCCTCTCGGAATCTCTGATAAAAGCAGATTTTCCGGGAGACTATTTTAAAGTGGAGATAAAGCGTTCATATGTAATCAGAAAGAGAAATGTATGATGAGTGAAGGGAGTTTTAGTCAATGTTTAAAAATGCAAAATGGATTGGAGTTCCAAAGAGTGAGCTTCAAAGATGCCATATTTTACAGGGAGAACAGAACAACAGATTTGCTTATTTTTATCTGGATATCCCGCTAAAAGAAACCGGTGTGCTGAAGATATGTTTATCTGCCGCAGCAAGGTACCGCATGTGGGTAAACGGGTATTCTATATTATCAGGACCCTGCAAAGGGGACCGATATCGACAGTATTACGATGAAATCATGGTATCAAAATACCTGCGCACAGGAACAAACAGAATTGCCATTCAGGTGCTGGCATGCGATTCTTATATTGTGAATAACAGGATGAAAACCGGCACCCAGCCTTTGATTGCCTATGCAGGTCTTCCCCTGGGGCACCGTCTTGCAATACAAGGAGGGGTATTCAACGAAAAAGAAGAAAAAATAGCGGATATTACAACTGGTATCGCTGACTGGAGAGTGTGCCTGGAAGGAAGCTATCAGTTGGAGTTTCAGGAACCATATCTCACTTGGTTTGGGGCAATAGCAGAGCGCATTCCCAAGACAGCAGTGCCTTTTTCCTGGAAGAAGGCAGAAAGCCGGATAGAATTTCAAGGGGCTGAGGTGCTGGAACTGGTACAGACAGATGATGGGAATGCAGGTTTTGGTAATATCGGTGCGCTTGTAATGAAAGAGAGGGAGATACCGCTGCTCTATGAAACGAAGAATACCTTTCAAAAAGAATTGCTGGAGCAGGTTATTCCAGGGGATATTCTGATTGGCAAAAATACCAGAAGGGAGTTTATCCTGGATGCGGGTGAAATAAAGACAGCGTTTGTGAAATATGCATTTTCCTCTGGAAAAGATGCAAAGGTTAGTTTTACATATGCAGAACGGTTTATGGGAGGGCAGGTGGATGTCAGGCGGGATGATTATATAAACGGCACGTTGGACGGGATGCAGGATGAAATTTTTTTGGATGGTACGGAATTGCTATATGAACCTTTCTGGTACCGCACGTTTCGTTTTATTAAGATTGTAATAGAAACCGGTGACAATGAGGTGTATTTTCGAGAACCGCATTTTATGGAAACCGGATATCCCATTGAGGTACAGACCTGGGTGGATTCCTCTAACAGCTGGGTGAAGGAAGTCTGGGAAATCTGTGTAAATACGCTAAAGAGATGCATGAATGAGACCTATATGGATTGTCCCTATTATGAACAGATGCAGTTTCCCATGGATACCCGTCTTCAGGCACTGTACACCTATATTTGCAGCAATGATTCCAGGCTGGCAAAAAAGGCAATTAAAGATTTTCATTATAGTATTATTCCGGATGGGCTGGTTCAGGGGAAATACCCCTGCTCCCACACACAGATTATTTCCACATTTTCACTGCACTATATTTTTATGCTAAAGGAATATTATATCCAGACCGGTGACCGGGAGACGATCAGAAGATATCGCCCGGATGTGGATCTGATATTGGATTATTATGACCGCAAGATCAAAAACGGGCTTGTTGAAAATCTGGGCTATTGGGAATTTGTTGACTGGCAGCCTGAATGGGAGGCACAAAATGGTTCCCCCGAGGCCACGGCTTATGGTGCCTCCACGATTATTAATCTGATGTATTCTTATGCACTATCCTGTGGGGCGGATATAAATGAGGAAACCGGGCGGTATGGCGTGGCGGCAGAGTATCGTAACCGCCAGAGAAACATATGTGATGCAGTGGAGAAACTTTGCTGGTCAGAGAAGAGGAAGCTATATCGGGAAGGACCGGAGTTTGAACAATACAGCGTTCATGCACAGGCATGGGCGGTCTTAAATAAAATGAAGGAAGGGCGCCTGGCAGGGGAGTTAATGGAACGGGCATTGACTGGTACCGGTGTGGTTTCGTATTCTTTTTCCACCAGCTTCGAGTTGCTTAAAGCACTTGCCCTTGCCGGAAAATATGAACTGGCTAAAAGCATATTTAAACAGTGGCAGGATCTTAAGGGCAAGGGCTGTACAACCTGTCCTGAGGTGCCGGTAAACAGCCGAAGTGATTGTCATGCATGGAGTGCCCAACCGATCTATGAGCTGATTCATCATATCCTGGGCATCCAAATAGAAGAACCGGGCTGGAAAAAGATCAGCATAAAACCCGATTTATCTTTTGTCAGTGATCTGAAAGGGGAACTGATCACACCAAAGGGGATCCTGCGTTTTCAGATGGAAAAGAAGCAGGGGGCAATTAGCGGGAATATCTTCGTTCCCATGGGTATGGAAGCATCCTATACGGACGGGGAAGGGGCAGTAATACCATTGAATATGGGAGAGCGTAATGAGATTATGGTTGATGGCCAGCAGATCAGAGAAGCGAGTAAAGCTTAATTGCCGGGGATAGTCCGGTATTACAGAGATAGTCCATGAATTTAACCTTTGTGGACGGAATGACTCAGAATGGAGAAAATAATGAAAATTGTAAAATGCAGAACAAATCATATGAAAAACCCGTTGGGATTTTGGTTTGAACAGCCTGTTATATCATGGACAGTAACGGAAACCTTGGATAAGAAGCAGGAAACAGCCAGAATAGTAGTGGCATTGGATGCCCAATTGAACAAGATCATATATGACACCGGTAAGGATAACACACTGTCTGGCTTGGGTACGCCCATCCCCATTGAACTTTTGCCGTTTACCAGATATTACTGGCAGGTATCAGTTTGGGGAGATGGAGGAGACGAAGGGGTCTCAAAGGTATCGTGGTTTGAGACGGGGCGTCGTGATGCACCGTGGAAGTCCTGCTGGATTACACCTGCATGGGAAGATAACGCCATTCATCCATATATCTGGCACAAGTTTATCCTGGAACAGCCGGTTAGATCAGCCAGAGCCTATGCAGTAGGCGTGGGGATGTATGAACTAATGTTAAATGGTTCGAAAGTGGGCAATGAGTATTTTGCACCGGGCTGTACCGTATATGAAAAGGGAATACAGTGTTACACCTATGATATCACTAAGTATTTGGGAACCGGAGAAAATGTAATCGGGGCTATTTTAGGCAATGGCTGGGCAAAAGGACGTTTCGGTGTCTTTGGCCCGGATGTGCATTCACGGGCATCAGACAGGTTTGCTTTGCGGATGGAACTGCGCATCACTCTTTTAGACGGCAGTGAAATGGAGATTGGGACGGATGAAGACTGGAAATGTATAGAAGCACCAGTCATAGCAGATAGCCTTTATGACGGAGAAATCTATGATGCCCGCAAAGAAATCCGTGACGGTCAGAGGTCTGAATTCAATGTGGATAAAGATTCTGGAACAACGGAACCGGGCAATGTGGATAAAGGTTCTGGAACAACGGAACCGGGCAATTTGGATAAAGGTGCTGGTACACCGGAACCGGACAATGCAGACCTGGATGCAGTACGGCGGTGGGAGTCGGAAAACTTAGGCAGGATTGTGGACCGGCTGTCGCTTCCGGTATGCAAAAAAGAAACGGTGAAACCTGTCTCACTTTTTAGAACGAAGAAGAACGAACTGGTGCTTGATATGGGACAGAACTTAGCAGGGGGACTGGCTGTACGGATACATGAGCCATATGGTACCAGGTTAAAGTTTAGTTTTGGAGAAGTATTGCAGGATGATTGCTTTTATAATGAGAATTTACGAAGTGCTAAACAGGAGTACATCTTTATTGCCAATGGGGAAGAACGTATTGCAGAGCCGCATTTCGTATTCTATGGTTTTCGTTATGTTAAGCTGGAGGGATTTACGAAAGAGCCGGTCATAGAGGATTTTACCGGATATGCTATGTATTCTGATTTAGAAGAAACCGGTCAGATTACCACTTCTGATCCACAGGTCAATCAACTGTTTGAAAATGCAAAATGGAGTCAGAGAGGAAATTTCGTGGACGTTCCAACAGATTGTCCGCAACGTGACGAACGGATGGGATGGACAGGAGATGCTCAGGTTTTTAGCGAAACTGCCTCCTACAATATGGATACTTACGAATTTTATACGAAATATCTGCAGGATCTTTGGAATGAACAAAAACTTCAGAATGGAATGGTCGGAAATATCATTCCATCTTTTACGAAAACGAAAACGGATGTCAGCGATCCGATTCAGGGTGGATCTGCTGCATGGGGGGATGCCGCAGTTATAATACCCTGGCGCCTGTATTTGCATTATGGGGATATCACGATTCTTAAGCGCCAGTATGAGAGCATGAAGGCCTGGGTAGACTGGATCAGGCGGCAGGATGAGGCGGATGGCAGTTCCTGGCTGTGGAGGACAGGATTTCAATTTGGTGACTGGCTGGCTCTGGATGGCAGGACAGCAGGAGGGACCCAGGGAGGCACTGATAAAGTCTACATTGCATCTGCCTACTATTCTTATTCGGCGGATTTGGTCAGCAAAAGTGCTAAGGTACTGGGCTTTACGGAAGATGAAGAATACTACCAGGAATTGTCGGAGAGGGTAAAACAAGCGATTTTAAATGAATTCTTTTCACCCAACGGCAGATTGACAATCAAAACCCAGACGGCATATATTCTCGCCTTATATATGGAGCTGATACCAAAAGAGTGGGAAACAAGAGTGGTGGAGGACTTAGCAAGGCGGGTGGAAGAGGATAACATGCACCTGACTACAGGATTTGTTGGAACACCGTATCTCTGCCGGGTACTGTCTGCGTATGGTTATGCGGATCATGCATACCGAATCTTCTTTCAGGAGGATTATCCGGGATGGCTGTATGAGATCAGGATGGGAGCGACAACCATTTGGGAAAGATGGAACTCCATATTACCGGATGGCAGAATATCAGACACCGGTATGAATTCATTGAATCACTATGCCTATGGGTCAATTGTAGAGTGGTTGTACCAAAGCGTTTGCGGACTGCAGATTCAGGAACAATATCCGGGATTTAAGCAGTTTGTAATAAAACCTACTCTTTGCAAAAAGCTGAATTATGCACAGGCAGCCTATCAGTCACCGGCAGGCTATATTTTCAGCCGCTGGGAGGTAGCGGATAATAAGATGCAGATGAATATTACGATACCTTTTGATGCTAAGGCGGCAGTTTACCTTCCTTGTCCAAAACCGGAAACAATTGTGGGGATCGACAGTCGGCTCCTACAGGAATCCAGCGGCGGGTACAGGTATGCAGATCTTCCGGCAGGAGAGTATCAGATAACCTATGATTTACAATGGGATGCAGGGGCGTGCTATTCATTTGACTATTCGGTGAATGAAATGGTAACGGTACCCGAGGCGGCAGACGTTTTATATGATCTGACGGATAGGATTGGGATCATGTCAAAGGAGCTGGCACCGGATCTTAATAAACCACTGAGTGATGCCCTTAAGGAAATGGATCCGGCTGCTCTGGAACAAATTCGGGAACTTATGGACCTTGAGCAAATGGAACGCAGGCTTAAAATGATACCGGTAAGAAGAATAAGGTGAACATGCAATTTTAGACCGGTTTCTATGCGTACGGAAATCTGAAATGAATCAAAAGACTGACTTGAGGAGGTAATATTAATGTATCATACAATACGTCCCGGCCAAATCTGGCTGGATACAAACGGCAGCAGAATACAGGCACACGGTGGTTCCGTAATATATCTGGACGGTGTTTACTACTGGTACGGTGAAAATAAGGAAAAAACCACCGGCAGAGATGATATCTGGCATTGGGGAGTGCGGTGCTATGCATCAGAAGACCTGTATAACTGGGAGGATAAGGGGTTGATCATAAAACCGGATACAGAAGATCCAGCATCTTCTCTGCATCCCACAGCGATGATGGACCGTCCGCATATTATTTACAATGCGGATACTAAAAAGTATGTTTGCTGGTTAAAAATTATGAACCGAAATGGCTCCCAGACAGAAACGATATTGACGTCCGATCACATGTTAGGACCATATACAAAAGTTCGGGAAGGGCTGAAACCCTTAAATATGAGTGCCGGGGATTTCGACCTGGCGGTGGCGCCGGATGGAAAAGCCTATTATTATTTTGAACGGGTACACAGTGAGACGATCTGTGCTGATCTGACGCCTGACTATACGGACGTAACCGGATATTACAGTACGCATTTTCCCCATAGTGGACCACCCTATGTAAGGGAGGCAACAGCACATTTCATGAGAAAGGGCAAACATTACCTGCTTACATCAGGAACAAGCGGCTACCTTCCCAATCCGTCAGAAGTTGCTGTGGCGGATACCTGGCACGGTCCGTTTCGTGTACTTGGAAATCCCCATCCCGATGATGAATCAGGGACATCTTACCATTCACAAATTTCGTCAGTATTCAAAGTGCCGGGAAAGAAAGACCTGTATATCGCCTGCGCCGACAGGTGGCTGCCTGAATTCGTACACACCGGCTACGAAGATTACCGGAAAGTATTTGAGATGGCATTTCATCCGGATGAAGAGAAAAGGAAGGATATTGAAGAAATCATATCCTCCGAAGGGCTGGACAGGCATCTGGTCCATGATGTAAACAGAAATACTTCTATTGCTGATTATGTATGGCTGCCACTGCGGTTTACGGACGACATGGTATATGTGGATTGGAAAGAGGAATGGAAGATCGAGGATTATGAGTAAGCGGCTGAATGGAAAAGGAGAAAGCAAGCTTGCGCTATTGAGGAGGTATATAGATGAAGCAATATGATGTATTAGAAATAGATTTAATGGGATGCGATCCGGGAAATGACTGGGTGAATGTAAATGTTTTAGCAGAATTTGTACTGAATGGAAAGCATTATACCAGAAAAGGTTTCTATGCCGGAAAGGGAAGATACATAGTGCGGTTTATGCCGGAAGAGCCGGGTATTCTGCGCTATAAAGTGAGCGGAATCGTGCAGGCGGCTGGAGAAAAACAGGTAGAGCCGGCATCAGAAGACAAACATGGGATAGTAAAGGCAGAAGGGACTGTTTTCCGATACCAGGACGGGACAAAATACCTGCCTTTTGGCACCACTGTGTATGCCTTGCTGCACCAGGAACATCAGGTAGTGGAACAAACTATGGAGACCATGAAGGGTTCACCATTTAACAAGATCCGCTTCTGCGTATTCCCCAAACACTTTGCGTTTAATGATAACGAACCAAAGCTCTTTGCATTTGAGAAAAATGAAGAGGGTAGCTGGGATGTGAACCATCCATGCATGGAATTCTGGGAAGAACTGGAGCTGCGCATTTCACAGTTTGATGAAATGGGGGTACAGGTAGATTTAATTTTATTCCATCCCTATGATCACTGGGGGTTTATGCATCTTAATCGAGACGAATGCCTTACTTATCTGGAATATGTGATACGAAGGATTTCAGCATATCCAAACGTATGGTGGTCACTGGCTAATGAATATGACCAGATGACAGATTTTACAAAGGAACGCTGGGAAGAAATGGCGGCATTTTTAGGAAGAAATGATGGGGGCGGGCATTTGTTAAGCAACCACAATTTTGTACATCCGTGGGATTTTTCCAATACGGATACCACCCATGTCTGCTTACAGAATGCGGATGCCCCTAAAATACCGGCACTGTTCAGGAAATTTGGCAAACCGGTTATCTATGATGAACTTGGCTATGAAGGAAATATTCCTTACAGCTGGGGAAATCTGTCTGCGTTTGAAATGGTGAACCGTTTCTGGAAGATCGTCTGCTATGGGGGATATGCCACTCATGGGGAGACTTATATGGATGATATGAACGATAATCAATGTCTATGGTGGAGTAAGGGCGGAATCTTAAAAGGACAAAGCATGAAGCGGATAGGCTTCTTAAGAAAATTGACGGAGTCATTTCCGGGAACGCCGGTTTTATTTAAGCCGGAAGACAGTCTGCAAATAGAGAGCCGGGTGCAGTTAAATCAAATGCTGGAACAGAATATACCTGGTGTCAGTGATAATCCTGTGTATATCTGTATGTCGAACATGACAGACGAAGAATTCACCCATATGCTGGAGTTCTTCACAGATCCGGTTATTCATGTGGGGAAAGAGGTGTATCTGAAGTACTTTGGAGACATGTGTACGATTTATGGTAAAATGCAATTACCGGAAGACCATCTATATACCGTGGAAGTTATCGATGTATGGGAGATGACAAGGGCGGTTGCAGCTGAACATGTGAATGGTATTTTAGAAGTGAAACTTCCGGGGAAACCGGGGATTGCGATACTTGCGGCGAGGGAGACTGGGGAATAGTAAAGGGATTGCTATGCTTGTGTCATATGTGATCATATCACAGAACTTTCTCTGTAATCATGTTATATTACATTCAAATACTTGAATGGAGGAACAATATGGTTAAGAGAAAAGCACAGGTCAATCAAAAAGATTGTGCAGCCTGCGGGGCATGTCTGAAGATCTGTCCCAAATCTGCACTGTCAATTTATAAAGGCTGTTATGCTCAGGCAGACGAGATTTTATGTGTAGGATGTGGACTCTGCACAAAGGTTTGCCCCACCAATGCGATCAATATCGTTAAGAAGGAGGGGGTAAACTTATGAAGCAAAAACGCTGGTACGATTATCTCTGGATATGGTCCGTCATTTTCTTCATTTTGGGTTTTTTCAATATTCTTTTTGCATGGCTTGGCATGATTGAATTTATATTGCCACTGGCAATTTCTTTATTTGCCAAAAATAAGGCATTTTGCAATAATTTCTGTGGCAGGGGACAACTGCTAAACCTATTGGGCAGTAAGTGCAAATTTTCTAGAAATAAGCCAACCCCGAAATGGATTTACTCCAAATGGTTTCGCTACGGCTTCCTTATCTTTTTTTTGATAATGTTCATTCAGATGGTTTTTTCAACCTATCTGGTATTTTCCGGAGCGTCCGGCCTGAATGAGTCCATTAAATTGTTATGGACTATCAAAGTACCATGGCATTGGGCTTATACCGCTAACATTGCAGAACCCTGGATTGCCCGGTTTGCATTTGGATTCTATAGTATTATGCTGACATCGACGATTCTTGGCATTACAGTAATGCTTTTGTATAGACCCCGTACCTGGTGCGCATTCTGCCCTATGGGAACAATGACCCAGATGATATGTAAAGCGTATAATCGGAAGGAGAGGTAAAAGTTATTCCTCTCCGGGGAACAGATTGCTGTAATATTTCGTTCTTCCAGCAATAACATCATCATAAAAGGCTTGTTTCTGGTCTATGTAGTCAATTGAGCTTTGAAGTTCATCCATAGCCAGGAGCAGGTCTTTTCTCTTATTCTCCAGGATTATTTTCCGCTCAGGGATAGATGACTGGCCCTGGAGGCACAGTGTGAGAAATTCCTTCATTTCTTTCAGGCCCATACCGCATTTTTTTAAGCAGGTCAGGCTATTGATCCATGCAATATCATACTCATCAAAGATACGGCGGTTGGCACGGTCGCGTTTTACGTTGGGAACCAGCCCCTCATTACAATAGAATTTCAATGCTTCATAATTCATGCCTGTTAATTCGCAGGTTTGTTTCATCGTGTACATAAGAACCTCCAAAAATTTATAAAATAACTATTGACCGGTAGCTACTACCGAAGAGTACAATATAAATGATAGCAATGAAAAGTCAGATTGTCAAGTCTGTGATAGCACTCCGACCTGTTAGTAATGATAGTGTCAGTGATGTCACTAATGTTGCTGTCCAGATAGAGTGCCAGAGCTTATTTGAAGTAATTTTTAGCTCTAAACTGATAGACACACACAAAGAATAGGAGGATGTTAACTTGAAAATATTAATGATTAACGGTAGTCCCCACAGTAATGGAAATACATATACAGCCCTGCGGGAAATGGAACAGATTTTTATGGGCGAAGGTATTGAAACAGAAATTGTACATGTGGGAAACAGAGATATTCGGGGCTGTATTGCCTGTTATAAATGCAAGGAAAAGGGCAGGTGCGTGTTTGATGATATGGTTAATGAAATTGCACCTGAGTTTGAGGCATGTGATGGTCTGGTGGTAGGAAGCCCGGTTTATTATGCTTCTGCAAATGCTACCCTGATCGCATTCCTTGACCGTCTGTTTTACAGTACGCACTTTGATAAGACAATGAAAGTCGGTGCAAGTGTCGTGGCGGCGAGAAGAGGCGGTCTGTCCTCAACCTTTGATGAACTGAACAAATATTTTACCATTTCAGGTATGCCGGTTGCTTCCAGCCAATATTGGAATGGGATTCATGGCAGGGACAAAGGGGAAGCAGAACAGGATACCGAAGGGCTACAAATCATGCGGACATTGGCTAAGAATATGGCGTTTTTGATCAAGAGCATTCAGTTGGGAAAGGAAGCCTATGGGATTCCGGAAAAGGAGTCCTTTGCACCTATGAATTTTATTCGATAGGTGGGACAAAACATGTAAATCCAGCCATTTGTAGAGCACATAAGAAGATTATATGGAAACTAACTTATATGGGGCGATGCAGGCTGAAGTTAAGTTGAGGAATATTACAAATTGAATGGAGGAATCTAAATTGGAATTTTTTGAAGTAATTAAGAATCGTTATTCTTGTAAGAAATTTGATGGCCGTCCGGTTGAAAGAGAACAGCTGGATCTTATTCTTGAGGCGGGAAGGCTGGCGCCGACAGCGAAAAACCTGCAGGAACAGCGTATCTACGTTGTTCAGTCTGAAGAGGGACTTGAGAAAATCGACAAGGTAACTCCCTGCAGATATGGGGCATCTACAGCTATTGTTGTGGCATATGATAGAGACAATGTGTTCACTTATCCCGGTGAAAAACGTGATTCTGGTATAGAGGATGCAACGATTGTTGCAACACATATGATGCTGGCTGCTAAGGCGGCAGGTGTTGACAGCTGCTGGATTAATTTCTTTGATCCGGAAGTGACAGCGAAAGAGCTGGGACTGCCGGAAAATGAGGAAGTACTGCTGATCCTTGATATCGGTTATGCCGCAGAGGGAACGAAACCTCTTCCTATGCATACCCAGCGTAAAGAAATAGCAGAGACAGTTCGCTATATATAATAAAGGAGGAAACTAAAATGAGTAAAGCATTAGTAGCATATTTTTCAGTGAGCGGCATAACCGCAAGATTAGCAGAAAGACTGGCAACTGCGATTGGCGCGGATTTGCATGAAATTCAGCCCACACAAAAGTACACAGCTGAGGATTTGGATTGGACAAATAAAAAAAGCCGTAGCAGTATGGAAATGAATGATAAATCTTTTCGTCCCGCTATAGCCGATAAAGTAGAGAATATGGATCAGTATGATGTGATTTATGTGGGATTCCCCATCTGGTGGTATGTGGCTCCGACTATTATCAATACATTTTTAGAAGCCTATAATCTGGAAGGGAAAAAAATCATACCCTTTGCAACATCCGGCAGCAGTGGAATGGGAAGGACAAATGCGGAACTGGAAGCTTCCTGTAAGGGTGCTGATCTGATGGATGGCAAACGTTTTCATGCAGATGCAGGTATAGATGAACTGAAAGCCTGGGCAGAACAATTTTAAATAGATTCTACATATAACACATTTGGCAATGGAATGGAGAATATCCGAAAATAATATGGTAGCATAAAATAAAGGTGCAGTCGGAAAAAGGTTGCGGGATCACAGAAATATATGATTTATCGTAAAACGACTTCCAAAAAAGCAAAATGGGAGAGAGTTGCCACTGTTAAATCAAATGTCAGAACATATGTGGACCGGAAGGCAAAAAAAGGAAAGAAATATTATTATGCAGTCAGGTCCTACCGTAAATCGGCTGGTTTATCCTGTTATAGCAGTTATGGAAGCAGTAAACGGGTAACTACCAGAAAATAGCGGGGTTATTAATTAATGTAATGAGATAGAGAGTATTGCCTGGGGATTTAGGTCCCGGGCAATACTCTCTTTTTATAGGATTTAGTTATATTTAAACTTCTCGGCAAAAATCATCATAGAATCAGCAACAAAACGACATAATTCAGAATACTCACTAAAGGAAGATTCGGAGCCAAGCCAGTGACGAACCCGTGTGCCATTATTCAGCTCTATGCATAAAAAGTATTGGGTTGGATAAATGGAGTTGCTTTTTTTTCTTGGTGATGTCATTTTTACTTCCGTGATTTCATTTAAACGATAGTGGTTGTGGTCTATAACAATAAATGTACCCATGTATGTAATGTTTCTCGGACAAGTTTTTCCTCTTTTATGCAGAAAATACAAACGAATAGGTTCTACCAGAAGCAATAGGATTGAAAAAAAGGAAATAACAAATCCTACAAGCGGCAAGAAGCTTACATCATTTTCGGTTAAGAGAATGAGAATTACTCCGATAAGTGATAAAATTAATTCAAAGATTGCTATTTTCAATATGGAGCGTTTTTCATTGTTTAAAATATCTTCCGGCAATAAATGAAAAGATTCAGGATCTCTTTGTGCTTCATAAACCATTTCAGATTTTTCCAGAGGTGAAATGGTTTCACTTTGCTGTAATCTCAATTTTTCAAAAAAAGCTTCTATATTCGAGGCGTTGAAATCGTATAGTCTTAACATCGTTTCTTCTTTTTTCTCATTATAGTAAACAAGATATCTTCGGCGAATGGTATATTGCAGCCAATTGTATCCTATCTGTTTTCTTTTCGTATGAAACCGTATGATATCAACTTTTGGTATTTCCATGAGGTAACCAAAACGCTTAATTAAAATTACATCATCTAACATGGTAATGCTGGTTTTTCGATAAAGCGCGATGATAACAGCTATTACAAAACCCGTTACCAGACTAAAGGGCCATTCCAGGATAAGTTGGAGGTAAAAGAAATAAATAAATCCCGCTGATAAAAATCTTAAAGCATACCAGCCAAAATACAAAATAAAACCTAATATAATTGTAAAGAACAAAATTGTTTCCAACGTCATTTTCCAACTGCTCTTTATTTCCTTTTTCTTCATTTCCATAGAGTAGTTTTCCTCTCCTGATTCATATAGAATCTTACTTTATGATATCATATGTAAATTTGCCGGAAGGATGCTTCCCGCTAAATATCATTCAATTATACAGTTTATGTATGTTTTATACAATACCTCAACGATTTTATTAATTAACGAAGGGGTATCCAAACTGAGGGAATATTCTATCTGGGGCTGCTATTAATGAAGTCTAACAGATTTTCTGCTATATAGTTTTCCAATGTATTGAATGTAAACTTTGATGTAATGAAAAGTAGTGATAAAGGAACTTAAAAACCAATCTGAAATAAATGCACTAATATTAATAAATTACAATACAAAGATAAAGAAAAGCAATTTACAATATAATAGACCGCAATATGCCATCCATGGACAGGTTGAGGCATATCACATAACATCAAAACTGCGATGCACATTTAGTCTTGTACTATAGCGAACATTTTATAGGGGGTATTAAATGATTTATATTTGGGTTTTGCTGAGGAAGGACGCTTTGTAGATGGAGGTAGTGTACGGAAAGATGGGGGTGGGAAACTGATATGGACTCCGTCAGCTTGCCGCAGAACTGGTATTTTCTAACCTTTCCGAAGCGCTTTTTGGCGGCACGCGGGCATTCACCGAGAAATCCTGATGCATTTCTCGGTTCAGTGCCCGCTTAGTATCCGCTGGGAGCCAGTCGAATACTATCCGCCAAAAAGCACTCCGCAAAG
>UQCR01000010.1 GCA_900539655.1 uncultured Robinsoniella sp. | reverse complement strand
TCATGTCCGTTTTTAATTAAATGTCTGGTTGCCTTATATCCCCCATCACAGCTGTCAGATACAATGGTGTCCGCTTTATAATTTTCCAGTTCTCTGCCCAGAATTATAACAGGGAAATTTACAAGGTTCAAAAAGGATTCCTGAATGGTTTCTTCTTCGTCAGGAAAGACAATGGCACCTGCGGCTTCCGGTGCATTAGTTAAGTAACGGTTAATAATATCCAACCTGTTTGGATCGTATGAGTACTCAAAGGATAGCAGTGTATAAGGCGTATTTTTTAAAAGTGCTTCTGCCTGTTTCTCAATCTGCTGTTGAAAGTTACTTTTCCTGTTAGATTTCAGGAAGAGGACATATTTGGCATCCGTTGAGGACTGAGTAAGAGATTTGTTCTTCTTGATAACGAAATTAGGCGGATGATCCAGCTCCTGGATTGCTTTTTCCACCCGTTCCACAAGTTCCGGACTGACAAAACGGGTCTTGTTTACAACATGGGATACGGTAGAGGTAGATACACCGGCCATTTTAGCGATGTCTGTTATTGTTGCCATAGCAGTAGCTCCAATTCTTTAAATTTTATGTAAGCATCTGTGATTCCTGTTTACTTTATTATAAAATAGGAGTGCAAGGCTTGTCAATAAAATTTGCGCAAATTTTATCGAAGCAATGAATTGTAGAATATTGTAATAAGCCATTATGAGACTCACATTGATACTAATACTACAGCGAACAGTTTATTAAGGACCTACTATTCGTATTAATAGGATTTAGTTGATAGAAGACGCTTTGTAAGTCCGGGATACAAAAGTTAGATGATAAAATAGATCCTCATTTATAAGTTTTTATATAAGAGGATCTATTTTTTTATTGTATTTGAAGAAATTCTATATTTTTCCTAATAAATTTGTATGGAGTATCATAGCTAAAAAATATATTATGAAAATAAGATTAATATAAAAAACGTACAAAATGCACAAAAAGGGAGAGAGGTATGGAAAGATTAAAGAAAAGAGTATCATTGGTACTGGCAGCTGTTATATCAGTTACAAGTGCAGTTCCAGGAATATCTGCAATAGAAGTGCAGGCCAAAACGACGGATATGTCAGTAGGGGCAACACCTGTAATGGGATGGAATAGCTGGAATACGTAATTTCAGAATATTTCAGAAGAAAAAATCAAGCGGGCGGCAGATGCCTTGGTTTCTACAGGGCTTCGGGATGCAGGCTATGAATATGTGGTGGTTGATGACGGATATCTGGAAGACCGTAGGGATGAGGTTGACGGAAATCTGGTTCCAAATGCATCTAAATTTCCAAATGGATTTAAGGAGGTTTCAGATTATGTACATGAGCGGGGGTTGAAGTATGGAATGTACAATTCATCAGGGACATATACCTGTGGAAGATTGCCGGGGTCATGGGGGCATGAAGAAGCAGATGCCAGGACATTTACGGAGTGGGGAGTGGATTACTTTAAATATGACTTCTGCTTTAATCCGTTAGTAATCCGGGTGCCTGACTATACAGACTTTGCGCCGGATATTGACAAGTTGTTGATTTACGATTCAGACAACAATATTGTAAAGGAAGTGGAGGCAGAATCGGGTAAATTAGAAGGTGGAGCTACAAATGACGGGTATGAAAATAAGGTAGTAGGATATATAGGGACATCAGGAGGAAAGGTCACTTTGGATGTTCCCATGGAGCAGGGAGGGGATTATCGCCTTGGAATAGTTTATGTGTCAGCTGAAAAAAGAAATATCTGTGTGGATATAAACGGCTTTAAAGAGTCAAAGGCATGCCCCCCTACATCGGGATGGGAGCTGTCGGATTCCAAGACACTGGAGCTGCCGGTTACCTTGAACGCCGGGGACAATCAGATTCAGCTTTATTTAAATAACGATGATATTGCCCAAAATAATGAGCGGTACGCTTATGAAAGTTATAAAAAGATGTCGGATGCATTTGATGACGCAGGCGCTAATATTTTATTTAACATCTGTGAATGGGGGGAAAATAATCCATGGAAATGGGGGCCTGAGGTTGGCCATTGCTGGAGAACTACCACGGACATTACTTTTAGCCCGGGACAGGCAAAATGGGATAATGATGAAAACGGAAGCTCTATTATGCAGATCTATGACAAAAATGTAATTCTGGATGAATATGCAGGGCCTTATCATTACAATGATCCCGATATGCTTGCCGTTGGACTGAATGGATTAAATGACCAAGAGAACGTAAGCCATTTCAGCCTTTGGTGTATGATGGCATCGCCCCTTATTATCGGATGTGACCCGTCTAATACAGATGCCAATACCCTTAGGGCTATCGAAATCTTGTCCAATAAAGAATTGATCGCAATTAATCAGGACGAACTTGGAATCCAGGCAAAGCGTTACCGTGACGATGGTGATCTGGAGTATCTTGTAAAGCCCCTTGCAAACGGAGATGTGGCACTTTTAATGCTGAACAGATCATCCCAGACTCAAAATATGAGTGCAGATATTGGTGAGGCTGCATCAGCAAAAGAGTTTGAAGGGCAGGAGAATTTTGTAAATGCCGGGTCTTATTCTGTAAAGGAGCTGTGGACAGAAGAGACAATCAATGTAACAGACACGATTCAGGCCAGTGTACCAAGCCATGGAGTAAAGGTATACAGGATCACTGAAGATAAACCAGAGCAATTTAAGATTACATGGGATGCAAATGGAGGTACGCCTGACCCGCAGGTGACAACAGTTACAGATGGGAATGCAATCGGAAAGCTTGCACAGGTCACAAGAGAAGGGTATGAATTTAAAGGCTGGTACACAGACCGGACAGAAGGAACAAAGGTAACAGCAGAGACAATTGTTACTGGAAATATGACATTATTTGCCCATTGGAAAGAAGCTGCGAAGGCGAAATACAAGATCATGTTTAACTCAAATGGCGGAGCCCAAAAACCATCAGTTCTGACAAGAGAAGCAGGCAGCATGTATGGTGCACTCCCGGCAGTGACCAGAGACGGTTATAAGTTCCTTGGCTGGTACAATGGATCAAAAAAGGTATCACAGACAGATCTTGTCACTAATAATGTGACATTAACCGCAAAGTGGGAGAAGAATCCGATTGCCCTTCCTGGCAAATTTACAGTGAAAGCAAAATCCCAGACTACCTCTAGCTTAAAGCTCGCCTGGAGTAAATCACCAAATGCTGTATCTTATAAGGTGAGCAGGTATGACTCCAAATTAAAAAAATGGAAACAATTGAAAACCACTACAGGTAATTCATTTAAAGACACAAAGCTGAAAGCCGGAACAAAATATAAATACAGAATAACAGCACTTAACAAAGAAAATGAAGAGAATACGGTTACCATAACAACGGCTGCCAAACCTGGAAGGCCTAAGCTTACTGTTAAAATATCAGGAAAGAGTGCAACACTCTCGTGGAAGAGGATAGCCGCAGACAAAGTGGTTGTCTATATGAAGAAAGGAAATGGCAGCTATATAAAAGTGGCACAACGTCCTGCAAAAACAAGAAAATTTATAAAAAGTAACCTGAAAAAGGGTACTGTATACAAATTTAAAGTTAAGGCATATGTAAAGGCAGGATCTGCTATTTACAGTAAATATTCAGCAGTAAAAACAGTCAGAGTTAAATAATTGTTGTGTATAGAATGAGATTG
This sequence comes from uncultured Robinsoniella sp., assembly GCA_900539655.1. GTDB lineage: Bacteria > Bacillota > Clostridia > Lachnospirales > Lachnospiraceae > Robinsoniella. The sequence continues at coordinate 87,529 of UQCR01000010.1, read as the reverse complement.
GGGGGGCTGTAAAAAAGTTACTGTTCACACGCCAACCTGAGATGAAGAGACCGATGGTATAGACTAATTTTAGTCAAAACCATCGGTTTTCTTTATCTAAATATCGGAGACACCCGGATAAATACCATCAGATGTTCTTGACGATTCAGAGAGTATATGTTACTATAATACCGACAGACAGTCGGTCTATAATCAGTGATGATGAATTGGAGGAAAAATAATGAGGGTTGTGAAAGAAGCTGAGGAACGCAGAAATGAGATCTTGGATGCCGCAGACGAGTTATTTGGCGAGAAGGGATTTGACGGAACAAGTACGAATGATATTCTGAACAAGGTGAATATAGCAAGGGGAACGCTGTATTATCACTTTAAATCCAAAGAGGATATTATGAATGCATTGATTGATCGGTACAATGTGCGGCTTTTAAGCAGAGCGGGGAAGATTGCGGATGATAAGAGTATACCGGTAGACGAACGCATGGTACGCGTTGTCATGGCGCTCAATATTGGAAGCGGAAGTGGCAGGGAAATTATCGAACATATTCACAAACCACAGAATGCCCTTATGCACCAGAAAATACAAAAAGTCGTACTGAATGGAGTGCCGGGGATACTGAGCGGAATTATCACGCAGGGGATAGAGCAAGGCATGTTTCATACACCCTATCCATATGAATGTATGGAAATGGTTATCGCATACACCAATATGGTATTTGACGGTGATATGGTTGAGCTGTCCGTGGAAGAACGCATTTCACGGGTAAAAGCACTGGTCTTTAATCTGGAGCGCCTGCTGGGAGCAGAAGAGGGAAGCCTTATGTATGTAATGCAGATGTTTGGTGTAAAAAAGGAAAGTGAAAGTACAGGGAAAGCATCCGAAGAAACTATGGAAAGCGGGGAATCGTATGAATCCGAGAATTATCCGAAATGACATTTTAAAAAGTAAGGCAATTACTCTGATGACGGTAATATTTGTAGCGGCTGCTGCAATGCTGGTTTCCCTGGCGGCAATTCTGGGGGTCAATTTATACGGGGCCATTGATACCCTGATGACTCAGGCGGAAACCCCTCATTTTATGCAGATGCATACAGGGGAAATGGACAGAGACCGTCTCCTGAAGTTCGCGTCTGAGAATGAAAATGTAGAGGATTTTCAGGTGCTGGAATTCTTTGGTATAGAGGGGGCCCAAATGGTATTTGGTGAAAATTCCCTTACCGATAATGTACAGGATAATGGGATTAGCGTACAGAGCGATAGATTCGATTTCCTTCTGGACCTGGACGGCAAAGTGATCCGGGTTTCGGATGGAGAGATCTATGTTCCAATCTGCTATGGAAAGGACCAAACGGCAAAAGTGGGTGACAAGGCAGTAATTAACGGTAAGGAATTCACTGTTGCCGGATTTCTTCGGGATTCACAGATGAATTCCACTCTTTCGTCCTCTAAACGTTTTCTGGTAAGCGACAGGGATTATGAGGACCTAAAAGAATCTAAAAGCAGTGAATATCTAATCGAGTTCCGATTGAAAGATGTATCCCGGATATCGGCATTTGAAACAGCATATTCCAATGCTGGTTTGGAAGCCAATGGCCCCATGATTACTTATCCTTTATTTAAAATGATTAATGCGATCTCCGATGGTATGATGATTGGGCTGATACTGCTGGTAAGTGTACTGGTGGTAGCAATTGCATTTATGTGTATACGATTTACGCTGCTGGCTAAAATGGAAGACGATTATCGGGAGATAGGCGTCATGAAAGCGATCGGACTTCGTGTATCTGAAATCAAAAAGATTTATCTTATAAAATACATCATAATCGCATTGACCGGATCTATATTGGGGTTTGCCCTGTCTTTTTTATTCAAGGGAACGCTTCTTGAAAATATCCGGCTGTATATGGGAAAAAGTGAGCATGAATTTACTGCCCTGCTATTTGGCATCATTGGCATTCTGGCAGTATTTACGGCGATTACAGCCTATGTAAACGGCGTGTTGAGACGATTTCGAAAAATATCCCCTGCCCAGGCAATCCGTTTTGGATCTTCCAGGGAAAAAGCTTCCGGGATGAAATACTTTTGTCTGAGCAAAAACCATTTCCTGGATACAAATCTGTTTCTTGGAGTAAAAGATGTTCTGGCAAGGAAAGGAATTTATGGCACGATGCTTGCGGTGCTGGTGCTGGCTGCCTTTATCGTAATTGTGCCACAGAATTTGTATAATACCATTTCAGGAGAGAATTTCTTTACTTATATGGGGATAGGAAAATGTGATTTACGTATTGACCTTCAGCAAACGGATCGTATCACGGAAAAAACAGCGGATATTCTGGAAACTTTGAAAACAGATCAGGATATTGAAAAATATGTGGTTCTGACAACGAAAACCTTTCAGATGAAGCTGGAAAATGGACTGGAAGAGCGGATGAAAATTGAACTGGGGGACCATACGGTATTCCCGGTCCAGTATTCAAAAGGCAGGGCACCTGAAGGAGATAGGGAAATAGCACTGTCTGTTCTGAACAGTGAAGAGCTTGGTAAAACAGTTGGAGACGTGATTACGTTACTGGCAGGAGGAAAAGAAAAGGAACTGACCGTGTGTGGGCTGTATTCGGATATAACGAATGGGGGAAAGACGGCCAAAGCCTCTTTTGACGACCAGTCACCGGATATGATGTGGAGCATGTTTTCCGCTAAGCTTACTGATCATTCTGAGGCAGCCCGCAAAGGAGCCGAATATTCACAAAAATTTTCATATGCCAAGGTTTCAGAGATTGATGAATATGTGAACCAGACGCTTGGGAATTTAATCAGGTCCATTGGAAAAGCTTCTTTCGCCTCTACAGCGGCAGCTTTATTTATAACCGCTTTCATTACACTGATGTTTATGAAGATGATGGTAGCAAAGGACAGATATGCAATTGCTGTAATGAAAGCGGTAGGATTTAAAAATGCTGATCTTATTATACAGTATATTACGCGGGCGGTGTTTGTTCTTCTGATTGGGATATTGCTGGGTACTATTTTGGCAAATACCCTGGGAGAGCTGATTGCCGGCATGGTAATTTCCTCTCTGGGAGCGTCTTCCTTTCAGTTTGTAGTCAATCCATTATCCGCCTATATCCTATGCCCGCTCATGATGGTAGGCACTGTGCTGATAGCAACCATAATTGGCACAAAAGGAGCCGGGAAAATTAAAATATCCGACAATATAAAGGAGTAGCCTAATGAAAGAAAATAAAGATATAATATCCGGTGATCGTATTGTTAAATCATATGGAAGCGGGTCTGAGAAGTGTAATGTTTTAAGAGGAGTTTCCCTATCTGTAAAGGAAGGAGAATTCGTTGCCGTTATGGGGCCGTCAGGTTCCGGGAAATCTACATTGATGTTTGCGGTAAGCGGGATGGATGAAATCGACAGCGGAAAGGTTCTGTTTGACAACATGGATTTGACCTCATATGGGGAAGAGGCATTGGCTGACGTCCGCAGAACAAAAATGGGATTTGTATTTCAACAGCCGACTCTTCTGAAAAACCTGAACATTTTGGATAATATCATTCTTCCATCCATGCCGGGCAGAAGAAAAAATGTAAAGCAGCTTACGGAAAAAGCCAGGCTGCTTATGAAGAAGACAGGAATCGAGAAGCTGGAAAACCGTGATACTACCCAGGTATCCGGGGGACAGTTACAGCGTGCAGGCATATGCCGTGCCTTAATGAGTGATCCTAAAATTATCTTTGGAGATGAGCCGACGGGTGCTCTTAATTCCAATGCAGCACAGGAAATCATGGATATTTTTTCTGAAATTAATTCGGAGGGGACAGCAGTTATGCTGGTGACTCACGATCCTAAAATAGCCGCCAGGACAGAACGGATTCTGTTTATGGAGGATGGTAAAATAGTCAGTGAACTGCGTCTCACAAAATTTGACGGTAAAAATTTTGAGGGTAGAACGGAGAGAGTGGCGGAGGAAATGCTGAGGATTGGAATTTAATATTAATGTAAGAAGCTGCTGGTGTGAACCGGCAGTTTTTTCGTACAATAAAGGAAAAATTCATCTTTTTCATACTTACGGAACATGACATCAAAAGAGAGGATATAAAAATTATATTATGCTAAACTGTTAACAGAAAGGAGGCGATGAGATGGAATGGTTGCGGCAGCTTAGCAGGGCAATTGACTATATAGAGGAAAACCTGGAGGGTGAAATCTCCTATGAAGAGGCAGCAAATCTGGCATGTTGTTCGACTTACTATTTTCAACGTATGTTCTCGTACATTGCGGGAATCAGTTTATCAGAATATATCCGAAGACGGAGAATGTCTCTGGCTGCTTTTGAATTACAGTCAAGCAATATCAAAATAATGGAGATAGGAATGAAATATGGATACCAGTCACCAACATCTTTTAACCGTGCGTTTCAAAGCGTTCACGGTGCAGCACCAACTGCAGCCCGGATAAAAGGGACTGTGCTGAGTGCTTACCCGCGTATCAGCTTTTCCATTAAAGTGACAGGAGGTGAAAATATGAGATACCGCATAGAACAAAAAGAAGCAATCCGCGTTGTGGGGGTAAGGACAGTATTAAGAGAAGATTCAGATTACAATTTTCATATAGTACCAAAATTTTGGAAAAAAATTCTGGACAGCCAGGCATACCAGGATATCTGTAATGTGGCGGAGCGGGATAATGCTGCTATATTTGGAATATCGTCATACGAAGATCCCGGGAATATCTACTATTATATTGCAGCACATTCAGAGCGGGATGTGCCAAAAGGCATGAAAGCACTTGAGATCCCTGCTGCTACCTGGGTGGTATTTGAAGGGGATGATAAGTACCGGGATTCCGTGCAGTCTATCTTTAAACGTTTTCTGACGGAATGGCTTCCCTTTTCCAATTATGAATATGCCCATCTGCCGGATATAGAAGTATACCCCATGCAGACCGGAAACAGAATGAATAAAAAAGTGGAGGTGTGGATTGCCGTAAAAAACCAGGAAATAAAAAAATTGGAGGATGACAGATGAATTATCATATGGAAATTAAAGAAATAGAACCAATACGCGTTGCATATATGCGTTACAGAGGATTGTCTGATAAAGCGAATAAAGTGTTTCCCAATGTGTTTAAAGCCATAAGCGGCAAGTCCAGTGGTGCCCCATTTTTCTGTTTCTATAAAATAGATCAGGATACGAAATATGCCGAGATGGACTTGTGTGTTCCAACGAATGAGATTCCGGGAGGAAATGGTATTGAAATCAAAGAAATACCCAGGACACGGGCACTTTGCACTACGCATACCGGTTCTTATCAGACATTAAAAAATGCATATACGGCGGTGGAACAATACGCTAAAGAGAGGGCACTGATTATTCAGCCGCCGTTTCGCGAGGTCTATATAAAAGGTCCCGGAATGCTGATAAAGGGAAATCCTGATAAGTATGTAACAGAAGTTGTCTTTCCCTTATATGAGGAGGAATAGCATGTATGCAATAGAAATCCGGGATTTGGTTAAACAATATAAAAATGGAGTCTGCGGGTTACAGGGACTGAATATGAATGTAAACAGCGGAGAAATCTTTTCTCTGCTGGGTGAAAACGGTGCAGGCAAATCATCTCTTATTCATATCTTAACAACGTATTATACGCCCACCTTAGGACAGGTAACGGTACTTGGCAAAAATTTGTGCAAAGAAGCGGCCTGGATAAGGTCGCAGATCGCCTGCGTTTCCCAAAAAATATCAGTAGATGAGCATCTTTCTTTAATGGAGAACATGGTATTTCAGAGCAGGCTGTATCATGTTGATACGAAGACTGCAGAAAAGAGAATTGCAGATCTGATAGAAACGTTTGATCTGTCAGGATATAAAAATTACCCGGTTTCTTCGTATTCCGGGGGAGTGAAACGCAGGCTGGATATTGCCATGAATATGATATCCAATCCCAGGATCCTTTTTTTAGATGAGCCAACCACAGGCATGGATGTTATGTCGAGAAATTCTTTGTGGAAGATGCTTTTAAGCATTCGTGATAAATATGGGACTACGATTTTCCTCACAACCCATTATCTGGAAGAGGCAGAGCAGCTCAGTGATACGATCTGCATCATTAAGGAGGGAAAAGAATTGATTCAGGGGACTCCTGAAAGCCTGAGGAATCTACTGCACAGGGAACTGATTCGAATTACTTTTCCAACATCAAAGGAAGCAAAAGGGCATCTGCCGCTTCTTATGGATACCGGATTTGTACTGGAAGCAGGCAGAAGCGGGAATGTACTAACCTTAAGTGTGATGGATGATAGAGAAGCATTTCGGGCGTTAAACCAACGGCTTATAAAAGAGAAGATCTTATTTGATGCAATTGAAATTGCAAAGCCAAGCCTGGAGGATGTATTTCTGGCATTCAACAGCAATAAGAGCGTGGGAGGTGCAATATGCTGAATTTGTTGTGGAGAAATGTAAAGTGGCGATTCAAAAACAAATTTACAATTATGATTACTATTCTTCAGCCAATGTTATGGCTGGTTTTATACAGTGTGGTTGCCGATTCTACCATGAAAGGAACAGGGATAAAGAACTACACGGCATTTATACTGCCGGGTGTAATGTTCCTGGTAACATTTTCATCCTGTAGCAGCGGCGGAATTATGAACTTTCTTATGAAGAACAACGGAAGTTTTTACCGTATCCTGATTTCTCCGGTGCGGCGCAGTTCCATAGTATTGGCTCAGATGCTGGAAGCGATATTAGTATCGCTGTTAGAGACGTTTATCTTATGCATCATCAGCCTCCTGTTTGCGGTACGTTTTGAAAATGGAATTGTGGGAATCCTCCTCATTGGGATTTTCATTTTCCTGACCGCTTTTTTTCTGTCTGGAGCCGCATATACCATCAGTCTGTGCCTGCCAAATGAAGTCCTGTATGAAACGATTATGACAGCTATCGTATTGCCGGTGTTTTTCCTGAGTTCTGCACTGTTCCCGGCTGATAATCTCAGGGGAATTTTGAAAATACTGGTATCGCTTAATCCATTTACCCATGTCATAAATGCACTTCGGGGACTGATCATGGGTGAACCTGTTTTAGCTGAACGGTTATTGCCGGTTATCCTGCTCTTTACTGGATTATGCATATGCAGTTTTCTGCTCGCGATGTGGAAGATGAAAAGGGAATTAGTGAGCTGAGTTTTACCGGAAATATCTTAGGACTGTTAAAAAATTCCATTTAACAAGAAATATTTAATGACAGTTATATCTTATTTTGGTATAATAATTAAGACCAATATATATGGTAAATTCAGAGGCGGATTTTGATGAAAAGCCAGAGAGCAGGTGTATTATGAGCAGAATTATATATTCGTATGCCGTTCCCCTGACCGGTTTACTGTTCCTGTTATATCTGATCAATATTAATTATTTATTCAGCAAAGAACAGAACCGTTTGTTCAGAAGTGCTGTTTTTATCAATGTTATCTTGATCGTAGTTACCTCTTTTGATTTTATATTCAGAATGCAGGCTGATCCATCCGTCTGGTATTTGAGGAGAATTACTTCTTTTCTTAACTTTTCCGGCGGCTCCATTATACCTATGCTGTTAATGAGAATTTTTTATAAAGATAAATTTAAGAAGATATATTATATTCCGTTATTAATAAATGCAGGCATTTGTTTTATCAGCATTTTTGTTAAAATTGTATTTTACATAGGAACCGATAACAGTTATGACCGGGGAGCCTTATTTTTCCTGCCGGCAGCTACCACATTATTTTATCTGGTGCTTATGATCTTTTTTCCGGCTCAGAAATATGATCAGGGAAAGAAGACGGAGCAGATAACCATTGCGGCTATCATGGTAACTATTATCTTAAGTATTTATTTAGAGGTAGAATACAGATACTATTTCTTGAACTATGGATTTTCTGCATTAGGCATTATAATTTATTACATATCGCAAAATATTAACTTTTTTGCCATTGATTCCTTAACAGGGGCATATAACCGTCAGATGTTTAATCTGGCGATCAGTAAAACACAGAGTAAACAGGATTGCATGTTGTGCTTAATTGATATTAACAATTTTAAATACATCAACGACACATTCGGTCATGAGGCTGGGGATGAAGCATTAATATTTTTTTCTGAAGTCATTATTAAAAATATGAGGAAAATTGCAACCGTCTACCGAACCGGGGGTGACGAGTTTATGCTGATGGGGAAAAAGGAAAGTGAGACAGTATTAAAGGACGCAATTGAAAAGTCTATGAGGGAATTAGGTGAACGCAAGATCAGTTTCGCCTATGGCATGACTCATTATCAGGCTGTCAATGATATCCAGGATGCCCTGCGTGAAATAGATAAAAAGATGTATGAAAATAAAAAACAGGCAACAGCTTCATTATAATATAACTTCTAAGCTATTACACATTTGCTATACAGATAGTGAACAGGCAATGGCTCAGAGGTTATATTTTTACGTTGAAATGCAGATTATTGGCTGGTATCGCCGGTGTCTGTGCTTAACATATAATCTACGATCCCTTTTATATGATATTTCATAGTATCAAAACAGGGAACGGGAAAGCTGTTGTCTCCATACATCAGCGGCAATTCCGTACATCCTAGTATAATCCCGTCAATGCCGTCTTCTGAAATCATACGATTGATGATCTGATCAATTTCTTTTTTTGAATTTTCTTTAATAATTCCAAATTCCAGTTCCCGGGCGATGGTCTGATCTATGAAGACCCGTTCTTGTTTATTCGGTACGAGAACTGTAATGCCATTTTCTATAAATATTTTCTTGAAATAATCCTGCTCCATGGTAAAAGCGGTCCCAAGCCATGCAATTTTTTTCAGGTTTTGCTTCCTGACTGCGTGGAAAACCGGTTCTACAATGCTGAGCATTGGAACGGAAGCGTTTTCCTGTAATGTTTCAAAAACCACATGCGGGGTATTGGAAGCCAGGATAATAAAATCTGCTTTAGCGGATTCAGCATTTTTTACAGCCTGTGAAAAATAGCCTGCCAGGTTTTCATAATCACCTTTCAGACAGAAGCCTAACATCTTATACATATTTACGGTTTCAATGGTTAGTTCCGGAAAGGATCCTAAGGCGTCCCTTTTTTGAAACTGTTCCGCTATTTCTTTATAATACAATAAGGTTGATTCCGGTCCCATACCTCCGATGATTCCTAATTTCTTCATAGCAGCACCCACCTTTCTGATTTTTTGTTTAGACTATTATACCTTGTCTGAAAAGAAAAAGACAGTAATAAAAAAAATTATTAAAAATAAAAGATTTTCAAATCATATCTTTACATCGAACAAATGTTCTGGTATACTTTTGGTAAAGAACAAGCTATATACGTTGCACATGAGGAGATTTTAGAATGGAAGGGTGGTTTTTATATGAGTAACAATGATGTATTTACGAAATGTCCGTCTTATGAGACAGAACATTTTATTCTAAGGAAGATGGAACCTGGCGACAGTAAAGATTTGTTTTTATGTTATTCCAACAAAGAGGCTGCAAGATATTTTAACGGGGACAGCTGTAATGATGATTTTTACTATACCGATTACGATGCTTTTTTAAAATGCATGGAATACTGGAACAGCCGGTATGAAGTGAAGGATTTTGTAAGATTAACGATTATAGATAAGGACCGGAAAAAGCCTGTAGGGACAGTGGAGATCTGTCCTTCAAAGAAATATTCCGTGGATGACAAGTGGATGGGAATATTGCGGATAGACATTCTCCCGGAATATGAAACGGAGCATGATTTTGAGGAGCTGATGCGTGAGATCCTGCTGCATGTATATACAGATTATCAGGTGGATTCGATTCTGATGAAAGCGCAGGACTATGCAGTTTTCCGAAGGGCTGTATTGCAAAAACTGTTTTTTGTGCCGGCAAAAGAAGAATGCAATATTTCTTATCAGGACTATTTTATCTGTTATGGTTAAGTTTATAATTTCAGAGAGTTACGGTAGACATTCCATAAAAAGCATTATATAGTATAATGGATAGAGATTAGAAGGAGTGATACATATGATAATTCTTGTAGCTGATGACGAGCGCTGGATCCGTAAGGGTATTATAAAGATGATTGATCAAAGCCGGTTAGAGGGAGATACCCAGATTCTGGAGGCGGATACGGTGGAAGGGGCGCTGGAACTTTTTTCAGAACACAGGCCCCAGATCGTAATTTCTGACGTAAAGTTTCCAATAGAAGATGGATGTACCCTCTGCGAACGGATTTATGCTATAGAAAAGCGGACGAGAATTATTATGATTTCCGGGTATGATGAATTTGAGTATGTAAAACGGGCATTGGCTTACCGGGCTGTTGACTATCTGTTAAAGCCGGTGGACAAGCAGTTATTGAATAATACGATTCACAAATGTGTGGAGGAATTATCCTTAGAGTCCCAGAAAAATAACCGGATGATGGAAGAAGCCTCCAATGGAGAACTGCAGATGTCAGATACAGCCAGAAGTGTAGATATTCAGGCTGTGATAGAAGATATAGAAGCAACAATCCTAAAAAACTACAGTGAAAAGTATACGCTTTCCGGTCTGGCTTTAAAATATCATATAAGTGAAGCTTACCTGTCCACGGTATTTAAGAAAAGAACAGGGATATCCCTGACTGCCTATATTATGCAGATTAAGGTGGAACGGGCGAAGGAATTAATGATGACGACCCAGGGTAAAATATGGGATATAGCTGCGCAGGTTGGATATCCTGATCAGCATTATTTTACAAAAGTTTTTAAAAAGGTAACAGGCGAAAGTCCTACAGAATACAAGGTAAAGCTCAACAGGGAATTATATGGAGAAGAGCATGTTTAAAAAGATAAAAAGTAAGATGCACTGGAAGGTAATGTCCAGCTATATTATTCTGCTGCTTGTAATGCTGGTAGGGATTTCCACGGCCGTGAATTATTATAATACGAAATTTGTAAAACAGCAGATTATAAACTATAATTCTCAGGCAATGGCAAAAGTCACCTATGATCTGGATGCAATATTTAATCGGGTCGCTCAATATGTGGCGAATAGTAATAACCAGAAATTGTTTGAGAGTATTTGTTTTTCCGGTGAAGAGCCCTATACTTTTCAGACACTCAAAAGTCAGGTTGATTTTGAGATGGAGTTAAAAGATAACATCTATATTAATAATCTGGGAAATGTGGTCAACGGAGTTTTGATTTATTATGACAAAAATCATCATGTCTATGTGGGCGAGGGGATGTTTCTAAACCGTTTTGATGTCAAGGAAGCGGACTGGTACCAGCAGTTTGCGGTATTAAATAAAAATGATTTTATCTATGGTCCGGTAAAAGAAGATTATAAACCTCCTGGTCTTAGTAAATCAGAGGTTTTGCTCTATTTAAAACGGATACCAAGAAGTTCAAAGGGAACGGAAGATTATGTTCCGTTTATGATGGCATCCGTAAAATTTTCAGAGATATCCAGGATATTCCGGCAGCTGGATTCTCAGGACAGAGGAATTTTGGTAACGGATTATGATGGAAACGTTATTTACAGACAGTATATCACGGAAGACAGTGCCGAACAGATTGCGGGAAGGATAGAAAAAGCGGAAGAAAGGGCGAAGGACCAAAATTACACTACCATTTCGGACAAAGAATCCTTTATCACCAATATGTATATACCCAAATATAAGTGGGTGGTAACTACCGTGGATTCTAACCGGGTTCTGTTTGAAAGCGTCCACCGCCTTGTACAGACCATTAATCTGATCTTTATTTCCTGTGCCGTATTTGGAATACTGGTATCCGTGTATTTATCCAAACGGCTGATGATGCCCGTTAAGGTTTTAAATGATTTTATGGATACGATGGAAGAAGAACCGGAAGCTTTTATCCAGGTTTCTTCAAATGATGAGATCGGACATATAGCACAGCGGTTCAACAATATGAAAAAGCGGATTCAGGAGATGGGTTCCAGGATTTATCTATCTGAAGTGCGGGAAAAACAGGCACAGCTCAGTGCATTGCAGGCGCAGATTAATCCTCATTTTCTCTACAATACACTGGATAATATTTATTGTATCGCCCAAATCGAAGAGATTGAGACAATAGCGAATCTGACCCAGAATCTTTCCAATATGATGCGCTACAGTATTAATTGCAAAGAGTCAAGGACTACCCTGGAAGCGGAACTCAATCATGTGAGGTCTTATCTGGCAATTATCAATGAACGTTATGACCATTGTGTGCAGTTAAAAGTTCATATTTCCAAAGAAGACGCGCTGCTGGAAACGGTAAAGCTTCTGATACAGCCGGTAGTGGAAAATGCATGGGTACATGGCATTTTACCAAAGCCAGGGCATAAAGGTGTAATTGATATCAGTGTGGTAAGAAGAGGGGAGTATGTTGATATTTATGTCTTAGACGATGGCAGGGGTATAGCAAAAGAACAGTTGAAAGAGCTGAATGAATCGCTGAATTCGTTTTCCAGGGAAATCCGCACTCCTGAAAATAAAGGTTTCGGTATTGCTCTGATTAATGTTAATGACAGAATTAAGCTTCTCTTTGGAAAAGACTGCGGAATTAGAATCGAAAGTGAAGAGGGTAAAGCCAGCCGGGTTATCATTACCCAGAAAGATAAAATAGGCAGGTGAGATTTGATTATGGATAAAAAGGTGTGTAAAATTTTGTTATACACCTTTTTTTGTGCGTTAATATAAAAATAATACACCAAATACAGAAAAATAATACAAAGATATATAAAAATAGGGCTGTTATAATTGTTTTATCGTACAAGATGTACAAAAGGAGGAGAGAGAAATGCAGAAAAAAAGAAACTGGATTAAACTAATCAAACCATATTTGTTTTTGATTCCGATCTACATTTTTCTGGTTACATTTAAATACATTCCTTTTGGAATGGCAATTGAAAAGTCGTTCTTTAATTGGAATGGCGGTAATTTGAATGTGTTTGTGGGATTGGACAATTATATTGCAGCGTTTAAGGACAGTGTTTTTTTAGGTTCACTGTTAACGGTATTGAAAGTAATGATTGCATATATCCTAATCGTTGTGTCCATTCCACTTTTGGCTGCTGAGTTGCTGTTTGCCATTAAATCGGCGAAAAAGCAGTATGTTATCCGAACAGCCTTTACATTCCCTATGGTTATTCCAGGTGTAGTAATCATTTTGTTATGGAAGTGGATACTTGCCGGTGATAATGGTGTTCTGAATATCCTGCTTCATAATATCGGACTTTCTAATCTGGCAAGCCCCTGGCTGGGAGATACGAAGACGGCACTTGGATCTATCATAGCAATTGGTTTTCCATGGCTTGGAATGTCCATGCTGGGAGGAATGCAGTTTCTAATCTATTTTGGAGCATTACAGTCAATTTCCAAAGATGTGTTTGAAGCTTCCCGAATCGATGGTGCAAATATTTTTCATCGTTTTCTCAAAGTGGACCTGCCGTTAGTATCCGGGCAGCTAAAGCTTATGATTACATTGGCGATTATCAACTCCCTTCAGATTTTTGAATCCATCTATATTCTGACAAAGGGAGGGCCGGTAACATCGACAATGGTTCCGGCAGTCTATTTATATGAACAGGGATTTACATATAAAAAGATGGGTTATTCATCTGCCATTGGCATCATTTTATTTATTATCATAATGATTCTGACCGTGTTAAATAACAAATTCCTAAAGAGTGAAGACTTATCAGAATAGTAGGAGGGACATATGAAAATATTTGCGAAAATCTCAGGCAGAGTAATCCTTGGTCTATTGCTGATCCTGACATTATCACCGTTTTATCTGTTAGTAATTAATGCATTTAAGCCTCAGAAAGAAATTATAATGAATCCATTTTTATTTGCGGAGGAATGGAGATTCATTAATTTTGAAAAAGCCTTATCCCAGGTGGCAAGACCAATGATGAATTCATTTATTGTTACATTTGCAGTGATTATTCTAACCATTATACTTTCGGTATTGGCAGCCTATGCATTTGTCCGGTTTACTTTTAAAGGATCCAGAGTACTTTATTATGGTATTATAGCAATGCTGATGATTCCTGGTTTTGTAATGCTGATCCCGCAGTTTATCCAGATATCTGAGCTGAAATTATACAATACATACTGGGGGTTGATTTTACCGCCTACTGCCTACAGTGTCGCCATGGGAACTTTTCTGACCAGAGGCTCCATGGAAGGACTGCCAAAAAGTTTATTTGAAGCAGCAGAGATTGAGGGTGCAGGAGATATGGCAATTTTACTGAAAGTGGCAGCACCTCTTTCAAAACCAATTATAGCTACGATGACAATTATGACGGGGTTATCCGCATGGAATAACTATCTTTGGCCGCTGGTGGCAGCAACAGGTGAAAAGACTCAGCAGATTGCAGTTGCACTTACAAAAATGGTGACATCCGTTAACGATGGGAATGGTGTTTTATTTTCCGGATATATCATTGCATCCATGCCGCTGATCATTCTTTTTTGTTTTGCCAGCAAATCTTTTGTAGCAGGGCTGACTCAGGGATCCGTAAAAGGGTGATAATACGAAAGTAGAGAAATAGGGTCGGTTCATGTGGACCAGACTTTATATAAAAGGAGGAAATGAAAATGAAGAAAAAACTAATTGCAATTCTTTTAAGCGGTGCTATGGTAACCGGAATGCTTGCCGGATGTGCATCATCAGGTGGTGGCAAAGGAAGCAGTAAAACAACGGAAGTGAATGAAACGGAAACGAAAAGTGCGGCAGATCAGACAGAAAAGGCAAAAGAAGATGAGTCTGCAGATGGAGAGAAGAAAGCAGACAGCGGAGAAAATGTGACGTTAAAGTTTGTACAGGATCTGGGTACGGATGAGAAAGCTAACCAGCTGACTCAGGATATAATCAAAGCATTTACAGACGATACCGGTATTCAGGTGGAGTTCGAGTCCATACCTACAGGAGATTACCGAACCTGGCTGACAACTCAGTTTTCCGCAGGAGAAGGGCCGGATGTGTATACGGATATTCTCTATAATATCACTTCGGATTACGACAGCGGCTGGCTGTATAATTTCAAAGATCTCTATGACAAGGAAAGTGCATATGATCCCGGTAAGCCATGGAAAGAAACTCTTCCGGATTCAATCTTAGAGAGAATGGAACTTCCGGATAATGTAGTACCGGGCTATCCCTCTTCCACAAGCGTAGTTCGTATCTTCTGTAATATGGATCTCTTTGAAAAAGCAGGTGTGAAGAAGCCGGAGACATGGGCTGAATTTATGGATGCCTGCAAAAAGCTCAAAGATTCCGGAACGATACCTTTTGGATTCCCAAATGCAACGATAGGAGACCTCTCCTGGCTCTGGTTTAACAATTCCGTTTCCAGCCAGTTAGACGAGGGGCTTGTGAAGGAACTGGACGAATCGGGCAATGGATATATCGAGTTAGGTGAAATTGCAAAGGGATATGATGAAGGAAAGATTGATTTTACAAGTCCTCAGCTGGAAAAAGGATTTGATATGATGAAGGAATTTTCGCAGTACTGGACCAGTGATTACAATGGACTGGATCAGAAATCAGCACTGGATATGTTCATGAGAGGGGAAGTTGCAATGGTTCAGGCGTTGTCAACAAATCTGAGTCAGATCCAGGATGCGGTAGGAGATGACTTTAAATACGAAGTAATGCCGGTTCCGGTTATAACGAAAGACACCTCGGAATATGCAATGGAGAAATCTGTAATTCTGGGAGGACAGCCGGACATCATATATGCAATTAACAAAAACCTGGAAGAAGACAATGCCAGATTAGAGGCAGCTGTTAAATTTGTACAGTATATGTCTTCACCGGATATCCAGAAAAAGTTTGCGGATGGCATCTGCAGAATTCCGCTGGCAAATACAACAAAACTTCCGGACAGTTTAAGCGGTTTTATAATTACAGAAGAGCCTTTGCGTATGGCTTATTATACAGGAATCAATGAAAAATTGCGTACTTACTTCCACAGGGCAGGCCAGCAGTATCTGGAAGGCGGATTATCTACCGAAGAATTTGGTAAGATGGTAAACGATTCCTACAAGGAAGTACTGGATGAGGTGAAGGCTGAAAATGGCTGGTCTGCAGAAAATAATTACGGAATCGTAAAGGAATAACTGTCATTACAGAGAAAAGGAGAGAGCAGGATGGACAACCAAAAGAAACGGCCAAATATTATATATATCCTGGCGGATGATATGGGCTATGGCGATATCTCGGCTTACAACGAAAATTGTCCTTTTCAGACACCAAACTTAGACAGGCTGTGTGAACAGGGAATACGTTTTACAGATGCCCATGCATCTTCTGCAGTCTGCACTCCATCCAGATACAGTATTTTAACGGGACGCTATAACTGGCGTTCCCGTCTGAAATCATATGTTGTGGGAGGATATTCCGCACCTCTTCTGGAGCGGGGCCGCATGACGGTGGCGAATCTTTTAAAAGAAGAAGGATACCAAACGGCAATGATTGGAAAGTGGCATCTGGGAATGGATTTTGCCAAATATGAAAATTTCAGGGAAGAGCAAGAATTTGAGGCAAGTGACGGAGTGGATTACGATGGGAAAATAAAGGCATCCCCGGTGGAGCACGGGTTTGATTATTATTTTGGGATCAGCGGATCTTTGGATATGCCGCCTTATACCTACATTGAAAATGACCATTTTACGGAAAGACCCGATCATGAAACTCAAAATACAGGCAAGAAATTCTGGAGAAAAGGACCCACCGCACCTGGATTTGTGCATGAAAATGTTCTGGATGAACTTACGGACAAAGTGTTGAGAAAAATAGAAGAGTATAAAGAAACTCCGTTTTTTATATACTTTCCCATGCCTGCACCTCATACGCCTATTCTTCCGGCTAAACAATTTTTGGGTAAATCAGGAACGAATACATACGGAGATTTCGTATTACACTGCGATGACATAGCGGGAAGAATTACGAAGAAGCTGGAAGAACTGGGGATTTTAGAAGATACGGTTATTATTTATACCTCAGATAACGGGTGCTCCCCTATGGCTGATTACGAAGAGTTAAAAGCAGCTGGTCACAATCCCAGCTATGTATTCCGGGGAACTAAGGCGGATATTTATGAAGGGGGTCACAGAGTGCCTCTGATTGTGCATTGGCCGGATATGATGCCCCAGGGAGGCATTTGCGACAGGATTGTCTGCCTGAGCGATCTGATGGCCACGCTGGCTGAATACTTTGATTATTCCCTGCCGGAAAATGCAGGAGAAGACAGTGTCAGCAATCTGCCACTCTGGAAAGATGTAAAGGCGCCGGAAGTCCGCAGAGACATCGTACATCAGAGTATCGACGGTTCCCTTTCTATACGAAAGGGGATGATGAAACTGGAAATGTGTCCCGGTTCCGGTGGCTGGTCAGCTCCAAAACCGGGAGAAGAGGATCAAAATCTTCCCAGATTCCAATTATATGATCTGTCAAAGGATATTGGGGAACGGGAAAATGTGATAGAGCAGTATCCCGGGCTTGCAAAAGAACTGCGGGATCAGTTAAAAGAATATATTCTAAAGGGAAGAAGCACTCCGGGAGTCCCACAGAAAAATGATGGACAGGAAATATGGGAAACCATACTCTGGATGACAGAACCGGATGATAAGCAATTGCAGATGTATTCGGAAGGACAGGATTATAATAGTAAGTGAGACCTTTTACAGCAGGGATTTGTATTTGAATAAAAATACAAATCCCATGCTTTTTTGTTTTACCGGGTATAGTCCTCCGCGACGCGCATGGCAGTCTTTTCCCATTCCCAAAGTCTCCTGGGGTCGTATCTTACGGTGGAAATATCTTTGAAAATCAATTCCACATGGCAGCTTTTATCGGTCAGATCCATAAATTCCCGCAGATCTTTTTCAGCCTGGCACTGATCAAATGTATTTCCCGCTACAATTACCGGATTGGGCTTTCGGCTGATTACATAGTCAGAACCAATGGCATCAATTATTTTTGCACTGTTATTCCAGGGTGATGCTGAGACTTTTCGCAGATTGGGAATACGGCGCAGAACATCCATCTTAATATCTAAAGGTTCACAACAGCCGTAATAGGTCAGCCCAAAGCGTTCCAGCCATTTCAAGTCGTGTTCTACAGCGAATTCCCAGTGCATCTCAGGTGAAACGGTAGAGAAGATCTGTGCGTTGGAACAGCCCCACATATTTTTAGCCATTACATGGGAAGAATCATATTCTGTGCCCGGCAGTTCCGTTGTATAGCCGTATCCCCCGGATCCGATTCTGGTATTGTTATTATCCAGTGACAACAGATTCAGAGTTTCCAGCTGGTCCATTTCCCTCATCCACGCCTGAACCATACGTTCATAAATGTCATGGACCATATCCGGGCGCAGAATCAGATCCAAAATTGCCTCCTGAACCCCCCACCACCGGACCAGATAGTCCCAGGGCGTGTACCAGATATGCTTTCTCCCCACTTTTTTCACGGGAAGAATGCCGGAGAATATTTCGTTCATGGCTGCAAATGTTTCCTCCGTTTTTGCTATATCATGGGCAATAACGGGCATTTTAATCTTGTCAATATCTTCCGGTTCCGTGATCTGGATTTTAAAATGCCTCGATACTACATCATTAGCCTGGTCGGTGGCTACACAGGCCGCATCTTCTTCAATTCCAAAACCGGTAGAAGTAATGGCTAGTGGTGATTCCATATAAGGATTCACTACCATATCTCCCCGGAAATGATTCCACTGGTAAATTGTTTTTTTCATTTCATCTTCTAGTGATCTGGCCCAGGGCTGTTGGCATCTCAGCGTTAATTCATCATTTACATTTAATTCATGCCATGGTACTTCATTAATCCAGACCATTGGTTTTACAGACTTTTTGTCATTCAATAAAGTCCAGTTTCTGGCATTTATTTCATTTATCCTGTCTGCAGATATTTCTGCAATCCGGTGTCCAAGGGTGCGCAGAATTTCTTGGTCCTTGTCTGAAAATAAAATCCTGTTACTTCTTGCATTTGTTTCGTCCTGTCTCATATCCATACCTCCCGGTGTTGTTCTTTTCTAAAGGTTATCATGAAAAGAACAAAGCCACAACATTACGGTGTGACTTTAAGGTTGCACGATGTGACTTTTACGATATATGCTGGGCGGAATGTCCATATAGCTGTGAAAGGCTCTGGAAAAAGACTTTTCATCAGCGTAGTCCGCAATCCGGCAGGCCTCCGACACGGTAGCCCCCTGAGCCAGGGCATTGGCTGCCTGGTTTAAGCGTGCAGCATAGAGATACTGGTTGGGTGACATTTGAAAAGCAGCTTTAAATTTCCGGGAAAAATAAGAACGCTCCATTCCCGCATATGCTGCAAGATCACGCACAGTGATGTGCTGGGTAATGTGGGCATCAATATAATCCAGCACACCCTTCATAACAGGATGGTCAGTTTTTTGCAGCGGAATCTCTTCGTTGAGCAGGGTAAGAAATATGTCGAAGAGCTGTTCTCTCTCCGTATGATAGCGTGAAGTTCCCATAAGGGACCGCAAACTATTTAATATAAAATACATAGGTGTATCTTCTATTATTTTTGCAATACCCAGATCAATATAGAAATCCATTTTTATCTGAATATGGAACCAGAGAACCTGAAGGGGATCCTCTTTGATATGCCAGAGTGTATAGGGTTTCATTAAAGGCAGTATATAGAAATATCCAGGTTCCAGCCGTATCATCTGGTCAGCTTTTTTTAGGTATGCTTCTCCGCCGCAGATGTAGTACATACGGTAAAATAAAGCATTTTCATCTATCATTCCCCAGTTTTCCGAACAAATCGTGTAGTCGCTCTGCAACAGTGTGAAATCATTCGTCATAGAGAGTACGTCTCCTTTTTCCTGTTTTTTTATAGTTTGTTTCTGGCTTTTCGTGGGTATGCCGTTTATTTTTAAGTCAAAACCAAATGAAGAGGCAGATACATATTTTCATGTTGATGATTATAGTTTAGCATCCTGGGAAGATAAAGTCACTGTCTTTTTAGTCGTTTTATTTATCTGACAATGTATATTTTTATTGGATAAAAGATAGCTTACTATTACTTACTATTAAGAAGTTTTGAAAAGATAGTCAGTAATTGGGTGAGTAAAATATACTGAAAATATATAGCTAAAATATAATTAAGTAAAAATATTAACGGTAAGGTAAATATATTTCATAGACTGCACTATGCATAATTGCTAAAATAATATTATCAGTTAGCGCTAATGTGAAAAAATATACGAAGAACCGAAATAGGAGGATTTAGGATGAAAAAGAGAATCATAAGTATTTTATTGGCGGTTAGGGTGTTGGTTTTAGCCCCCGCCGGGTGCATATTCGATGTTGTCTGCATCCCTCGCAGGATGTTCAGGAGATTCAGGAGAGAAGTCGAATGAGGATACCAAGGGTACACAGGAGGCCACAGCTGCAGGTACAGAGTTGGCAAAAGATACAGGAGAAGCGCAGCCGGCAGGTGATGGGGAGCCGGTTAAAATCAAATTTCTGAACCGCTGGGCGGAGGATACGGTTCTGGGAGCAGCAATTTATAAAGCATGCCAGGATTTTATGGAAGCAAACCCAAATGTAGAGATCGAATATGATGCTGTAGCAGGGGCGGACGATACACAGTTTTATGAAAAAATGAAAACTGCGGCAGCTACAGGCGACATGTACGAATTATTCCAAAACTACGGCGGCAGTACCATTTATTCTTATGTGGAAAGTGATGTCCTGTATGACCTGACCGCTGAGTTTGAACAGGATAAAGAATGGAAGGATAACTTTTTAGACCTGTTCAGCATGTGGGAATATCAGACAAAGGAAGGTATTTATGGAGTTCCATTTACAGACTTTGCCACGGTTTTATATTGTAATAAGGATATGTTTGAGTCCAGAGGCCTGAAATATCCGGAGACAATTTCAGAGTTTGAAGCAGTTTGCGACAAATTCCTGGAAGAAGGTATTACACCGGTTCCAATGTCAGGTGAAGGCTGGCGGTTTGCACATCTGCTTTCCGGTCTGGTTATGAGAAAATATGGCGAAGACTATATTTATGATCTGGCAAACGGCAAAGAAAAATATACCGGGGATAAAATGCTGGAATTGGTTAATCTGATGAAATCCTGGCAGGACAAAGGTTATTTTGGTGAAAATATCGCATCTCTGGATTCTGCAACTGAACAGGCGCTATTTTCCACAGAGAAATCACCTATGATTGCCATTGGAACCTGGCAGCCCACTAACATTTTGGAAAACAATCCGGAACTTCTGGAAAGAAAAGGAGTAGATGTAGTATGGTTTCCTGCATTTGATGACAAGATGGATTTAAAGGGCGGCTCTATGGGAGGACCAAATGAAGGGCTTTCTATCGCGAAAAAAGATGAAGCAACCACTGCAGCTACTGTGAAACTGGTAAAATATCTGACTTCGCCGGATGTGGTTACTGAAATATGGAAAGCAGATCCCACCCAGATCTTTGCAATAAAGAGTGCAACACCACCGGAGGAGATGAACTATTTAACAAAAAATTGTATCGATTTGATTAATAATACAGCGACGGGATTAATGCAGGAGATTGACCAGTACAGCACAATTGCTTCTTTGCAGGACAGGCTCAGGAATTCTCTGGCTGGTATGGTTGCCGGTAATTCGCCGGAAGCAGCGATGAAAGAGGTTCAGGATGAAATAGACAGTCATAATTAAATAAAAGCACGGACAGATCAGGGTCTGTCCGTGTATACAAAGGGGGGATTTACCGTGAAATGGATCAAAAAATATTATGTGCCGTTTTTAATGATACTTCCGGCATTTTTATTGATTGCATTTATGTTTTTTACGCCAATCATTCAGACCGTATATCTGTCATTTGTGGAATGGAACGGCATTTGGCAGACACCGAAGGAGTTTGTGGGTTTTAGCAACTATAAACGTATGTTCAGCGACCGTGTATTCTGGATCTGTATCCGGAATATGGTTATTTATCTGATTCAGGGCGTTTTGATTCAGGGACCGATTGCTTTTTTGCTGGCTATGTTCATTTCAAAAAAGATACGTGGGCTGCGTGGTTTTAAGTTTGCATTTTTCCTACCGGTCATTATTCCCATGACAGCGGTAGCCATTATGTGGAAATTTATTTTAAATCCCAACTGGGGTTTAATTAATGATGTGATACGGATTTTTAATCCCGATTTTAATATGGATTTTCTGGGTAATCCCAACATTGCAATGTACTCCGTGGTACTGGTTAGTGCATGGGTATATATCGGTTTAAACATGGTTATTTTCTCAGCGGGTATGACCGCTATTCCGGAAGAGTTATATGAATCAGGTGAGTTGGACGGAGCAACTGGAATAAAAAAAGTTCTCTATATAACATTGCCTATGATGAAAGAAAGTTTAAAAGTATATGTGATTCTTATGATTACCGGAACACTGAAGACCTTCGATCTGGTATTTGTTATGACTAAGGGAGGTCCCAATGAAGCCACCCAGGTACCGGCAGTTAATATGTATCTGCAGACTTTCTCCTATGGAAAATTTGGCTACGGCGCTACCATCGCTACATTTATTCTGGTAGTAGGACTGGTTGGGAGCCTGATTGCCAATAAATATCTGGTTGCAAAAGAATAGAGGAGGAGAGGCAATGAAAGCAAAAATCAAAAAGAAAATTCTCTATATACTGGCAATATTGTGGGCATGTATGAACATCATTCCGCTGATCGTTGTCATATTAGGATCTTTTAAAAATACAAATGAGATCTATATGGGTCCCTTTAAGCTTCCTGAGGTTTGGAGTTTTAAAAATTATGATAAAGCAATTCTGCGTTCCGGAGTCTTAAAGGGTATATTCAATTCCTTTACATATGCCATAATATCCGTTATTCTGATTATGGTTATTGCACTTATGGCAGGATTTGTGCTGTCAAGGTTCAAGGGAAAGATTATCTCCGGATTAAATATTTATTTTATTCTGGGCATTCTGGTGCCAGTACAGGCAACTTTTATTCCGCTGGTAGGAACGATTGGAAAACTTGGGATGCAGAACAATCCTATTACGATGATTACCATATATGTCACGTTTAATCTGCCTATGTCTATTCTGCTGATTACCGGGTATATGCGGGGAATTTCTAAAGAAATTGATGAAGCCGCAACCATTGACGGAAGCGGTACGTTTGGAATTTTTCGCAGGATGATTGTACCTTTATCCCTCCCGGCGATCTCTACCGCAGGTATTCTGGCATTCGTAAATATATACAATGATCTTATCTTTGCAACGCTATTCATTTCGAAACCGAAATTTCAAACCATAACACAGGTAGTCAATAGCTTTTCTGCGCAGTATAATACAGATGTAGGGGCAACTTTGGCTGCAATGGTTGTGGCAATTATTCCGATGATTATCATTTTTATGTGCTTCCAGGAAAAAGTGATCGCAGGATTATCGGCTGGCAGCGTAAAGGGATAGCCAAGATCCATGCGGAAGGTAAGAACAGAAGGTAAAAACAGAAGGTAAAAACAGAAGGGGCATAAAGAAGATGCATAATGTGGGGATGAGATTACTGAGAAAATTATTTAATGGAATATCTCTTAAAAAGAAAATTTTTATACTGCTGGTTCCCTGCATGGCAGGTATGCTTCTTGTAATGCTTCTGCTTGCCGGAGTGTATTCCAATAATATGCTGGTAGAAAAAATGATTGATAATTCCTATCAGAACCTGAATGTAATCTCAGAAAAATTGGATTTGCTGACACAGAATATTGAGAGCTATTCGGTATTGGTATTGACCAATAAAGATGTGCAGAAATGGCTGGAAGGACAGAAGAATGCCAATTATTCTGTGAAACAGGATGTATTTGCATACTTGCTGAATATCATAAAGTCCAATTGTATCAGTAATCTGATTATACATACTTATCATGACACCGGGGAAGCATTTTCTGTCAATAAGTTTATTGACTCAGACAAGAAAAAAGAAGACACCGATTTTGTAAGACAGTTTTACAGTATGCAGGAAAGCTATTTATGGAAATTAAATGAAAATTATCATTTTACATCCATGCCTCTTTCTGCTGGGAAATGTGTTGTGTCCTACTACCGGAAAATCTATAACGAAAATACTGTTGAAGTGGTTGGGTGTGTGGAGCTGATGGTGGATGAATCCGTAATTACAGAATTGTATGAGAACATTCATTTGGCAGACAGCGGCCACTACGTGATTCTGGATGAATCCGGAAAAGTAGTTTCGTATAAAGATAATGAGGAATTGGGAAAAGATTATTCGGATAAAGAATATTATAGTGCGATCAGCCAGTCAGAAGGGAACCACAAGATCACCATGGATAACCAGGAGTACCTGGTAACAAATAAAATGTATAAAAAGCTGGGTTGGAATATAGTCGGCATTGTTCCCGTTGCAGAAGTGATTAAGGACAGCCGGCGGCTCCAGTTATTTCTGCTTTTTCTGGGTGGCTTTTTTATCATTCTTACGGTTTTCATGGGAACATTTCTTGCAAAATATATATCGGATCCCATTGTCCGGTTAAAGAAGATCATTATCCGGATCGGAGAAGGCAAACGGGATATAAAGATCAGTCAGGACAGGTCTGACGAAATAGGAGAGCTGTTTACTGCATTCAGCAAAATGGTGGAAAAAAATGATGATTTGATGAAGAATCTTCTGGAAGAACAGAATCGGAAAAAGGAGTATGAATTAGCTCTGATTCAATCTCAGTTAAATCCACATTTTTTATACAATACGCTGGAATGTATCTGTGGAATGGCATCTCTTAATAAGACGGATGATATTATTTTTGTCGTAAAAGAACTGGCATTTTTTTATCGGGGTGTCTTAAGTAAGGGAAATAAAGTCATTCCCGTGAAAACGGAATTAAATATTATTGAACGGTATTTTAACATTTTGAAATACCGTTATCCAAACAAGTTGCATTATGAGATTGAGTGCCAGAAGGAAGTGGAAAACTGTTACATTTTGAAGCTGTGCCTTCAGCCGATAGTAGAAAATGCAGTTCTGCACGGACTTAGAGGGAAAAAGTATGACTGGAATATAAAAGTTCAGGCATATACGGAAAATGAACGGGTAATACTCTGCGTCTATGACAGCGGAATTGGAATGGACAGCGAAAAAATCAAGGACGTCTTTAATCAGGATGAGTGGGGTAAAGAAAAATTGAATTTTGGCATAAAGGCAACAGATGAAAGAATTAAATTGTGCTATGGAACAGATTATGGCATTTATATAGAAAGTGAGATTGGTAAATTTACAAAAGTTTATTTTGTATTTCCGTATAATACCATGGATCATTAGAGAATGTTTAAAATTAATTGATGACAGCTGCTTATAAGCTAACGATAAGCTTACATTTGAAATTTGACGCTTTGTAACAGGAAAGAGTGAGGCTAAAATGTATCAGATCTTAATTGTAGAGGATGAATTCTATGCCAGACAACGTTTGAAAAGCTGCATAGATTGGGAAGAGTATGGATTCACGATTGCTGAAGAAGCCGAAGACGGGGAAGAGGCATTGCAGCTGCTGTCTGAGAAAAAGATTGATTTAATGATTGCTGATATCGAGATGCCGATTATCAATGGGATTGAACTGACAAAAAAATTATATGAACAGAACAGCACAGTAAAAATCATTTTCCTGACGGGTTATGATGATTTTTCCTATGCACAGAATGCCATTCACTATGGCGTAAAAGAGTATCTGCTAAAGCCTGTGGAAGAGCAGCATCTAAAAAAGGTTCTAAAAAAAATCAAAGAAATGCTGGATGAAGAGCAGCAGATGAGCCAGAGGACAATTCTGGGTGAAATGTATTATAAGAAAATGAAAGAAGATTTGCTGGATAAAATGTATAAGAGAAAGCAGGAAGAAGTGGGCAGCCAGCTTGCAGAGATTTTTGCTTATGCCCAGGAACACTATACAACCCCGGAAGAATTTAACAGCTTGTCACAAAGTCTGATGGACACTTTGAATGAATTTTGCAGCAGTTCGGAGAGACAGAAGGAAAAAGCAAAGGAAATACCTCACTTTACGACGTTCAAAGAATTTTTAATAAAGTTGTTCCTGGAAAAACTCTGTCAGCAGGGTGAGGAGAGAAACTCCGGGACAGAAATAATCGTTGAGCTCGCCAGGCAATATATAGATCTTCACTATCAGGAAACTCAGTTGTCATTGACGGTTATTTCAAAATCATGCTTTGTAAATCCATCCTATCTAAGCCGGATATTCAATCAAACAACAGGTACTTCCATCCCATCGTATATAAAAGAATTGCGCCTGGAAAGTGCAGTTCGGATGATTATGGACGGGATCAGCTGCATCGATTTGCTGGCTGCTAAAAACGGGTTTCAGAATACGGGTTATTTCAGTACCTGTTTTAAGGAAAAGTTCGGAATGCGCCCCACCGAGTATATTAAGAATATGGAGCAGACGAAAAAACATCATCAAGGGGCATAGCATAGGTAAGGGAGTCAATATGCTGCATTGCTATGTGGCAATGGATATGAGTACGGGATGGTAATACATGGATTCATTATATATAAATAGTTGTAAATAAACAGATATTAGATAGTACCTAAATAGATTTTTTTAGATAGTACATTAATAGATATTAGATAGGATATAAGTAGATTTTGAAATTTAGCAAAATAAAAGAAGATAGGAGAAAGCATAATGGGTGTAAAGGAAGAAATAAAGGAAGAAGTTCAGGAAGAAATAGAGAAAGAAGTTCAGGAAAAAATACAAGAAGTCCAGGAAAAAATAGAGAAAGAAGTTCAGGAAAAAATACAAGAAGTCCAGGTAAAAATGCAGGAAGAAGTCCGTTTCAAAGTTAAAGAAGAAGTTGAGGAAAAAGGACGGAAAGAAGTACAGTTTAAAGTGCAGGATGAAGTGCAGAAAAAAGTTCGGGAGAGACTGGATGAAGTAGACCAGGTTATTGCTCAGGGACCATTTCAAGATACCTGGGAGTCGCTATGCGGTTATGAAATTCCAAAGTGGTATCAGGATGCTAAATTCGGAATCTTTATCCACTGGGGTGTGTATGCAGTTCCGGCATTTGGAAATGAGTGGTATCCCAGAAATATGTATCAAAAAGGCTCTCCGGAATATGAACACCATTTAAAGACTTATGGTTCTCATGACAAGTTTGGATATAAAGATTTTATACCGATGTTTCTTGCTGAACATTTTCAGGCAGCTGAATGGCTGGATCTGTTTGAGCAGTCCGGTGCCAGATTTATCATGCCGGTTGCAGAACATCATGATGGCTTTCAAATGTATGAGAGCGAACTCTCAAAATGGAACGCTAAAAATATGGGACCAAAAAGAGATATCATCAAAGAGTTAAAAGAAGAGGCGGACAAACGCGGCATTACTTTCACTGTTTCAGATCACCGGGCAGAGCATTGTTGGTTTTTCAATGGTGGAAGGGAGTTTGATTCTGACGTCAATGATCCTGCTTTTGAGGATTTCTATTGGAAACAGCAGGATGGAGGAGATGCAGACGGAAGTGTGACACATGACATCTATTCAGTTGCGCCCGAAAAAGCACATCTGGACGACTGGCTTGCCAGAATGTGTGAACTTGTGGACAATTACCGGCCGCAGATAGTCTGGTTTGACTGGTGGATCCAAAACGTGGCTTTTAAGCCTTACCTGAAAAAATTTGCAGCATTTTACTATAATCGTGCAGCCCAGTGGGGCATGGAAGTGGCTATTAATTATAAATATGATGCGTATGCTTATGGAAGCGCAGTATTTGACCTGGAAAGAGGGCAATTGGATAGCATTCGTCCACAGTTATGGCAGACAGATACGGCAATCGCAAAAAATTCCTGGTGCTATACACAGGGGAATGATTTCAAATCACCAGTAGACTTAGTCGGTGATCTGGTTGATATTGTAAGTAAAAACGGCTGTCTATTGCTCAATGTTGGACCAAAAGCAGACGGAACTTTCACGCAAGAAGACAGAAATGTGCTTTTGGAAATAGGAAACTGGCTGAAGAAAAACGGAGAAGGAATTTACGGCACCACATTCTGGCAGATATTTGGTGAGGGTCCCACAAAAGTTGCGGGCGGATATTTTACAGATGTGGACAGAGCACCATTTACGCCCGAGGATATCCGTTATACGTACAAAGCCGGAATACTCTATGCATTTGTAATGAGATTTCCAGAGGACGGCCAGGTGACAATCAAGGCCTGCGGCATACCAAAGGTATGTAGTGTCGCCACCAGTACGTTTGACGTGAAAAGCGTTTCCGTATTAGGCTATCATACTGAGGTTTCCTATACAAGAGATGATGCAGGAATGCATGTGAAGGTAGAAGAAAAAATAGAAACGCCCTATCCGGTGTGTTTTAAAATACAGATTGATTAGTTGGCCGCGAACAGGAATAATATTAAAATATTAGTTTGGCAGCTGTAAGAAAGTTATGGGATCCCAAAGATATTTGAAAACGTATCTTTGAAAATACACTTTCTGCGCAGCTGCCGTATTTTATAAATAAATTTTGGAATCTAACTGTCTATTCTAATTCATCTAAAATCTACTTATTAGTAATCCGACAAAGTTTTCTGTAAGTTCGTTAAAATTATCCATTTTGTAGAGACGATTTTCAGACGCACACATTACGAAGCCCAAGAGTGCAGTGATGATCATCCAGGATGTATGTGTGGTATTTTCTTTCAATATTTTTTGACGGATTTTCTAAAACATCACAAATAATAATCAAAATAATTGTTGTAAATGAGTCATGAAAAATAAAAATCCCAGAAGGAATGTTGGTGGAAAGATAAAAGTATATCTGTAAAAAACAGCAACTGTGTGTATTTATTTAGATACAATTTTGTTTAAGTACAGCATTTCAAACTTGACAACAGAAGAGTGATTCGATATAATTAGATCATAAAGAGAACAAATGTTCGAGATAATAGAAAGGTAATTGTTATGAATCAAAAGCTGAATCAAAAAGGAAAAATGATCACTTTCGAAAATGAAAATGCCAGGATGCTATTCCAGGAAATAAAAACCAGATATATATCACTCGACTTAAAGGGGCATCCACTGACAGAGGATCAGGCAGTTGCCATGTATTATCACGCAAAAGGGCTTCATATTCCAATAGTAAATAATAAGCAATATATTCCAATCTACAACATAATTGCATGTTAATCCTTCAGTACATGATTGCAGAAGAAATGGAGATGATATTAATGCTAAAAACAATGAAAATTCCTTTTGAGAATGAGAATGCAAGACTTCTCTTCGAATCAATCCGCATGTTCTTCCCCAATATAGAATTAAACTGGGACGGGGAAGAGCTAACGGAGAGAGAGGCATTAAAAATGTACCATATAGCGTGCCGCAGGCTGAAAGTTAAAACAGTTCCATACAACAATACACAGATAATGGCTTAGCGGAGGAAAAAATGAGCGCACAAACTCAAGTAATTAATAATAACATACAGGAAATTGCATGTGGCTGTTGGTATACTTCCACTGGAAAGGCAATTCCTACAATGTTTCGGTATCAAGATGAGATGGGCAATATTCATACTATCCGGGATTTTCGAATTACAGAATCTAAAGAACGTAATTTCGTTGGAATTCATCAAAAGGAGTTTAACTGCGAATTGATTCAGGATGGAATTACTTATAACTTTAGATTACGCAATCATATGACGAAATGTTATTGGACAGTGATCTGGGTCTGAGAAAAGCCTTACAGTTAGATGTAATTATATGAACTCTTACTAGATTTGTTATGAAGAATAAATATAGATTCTATTGTGTTATGTATCCTCTTTAAACAATAACAAATCCGGTAAGAGTATAGATATGGTAGTAAAATTATTTTCCTTATTTCAAATGCTACATGATATTGAGATCTATAATCGGCGTGTCTTAAGACAATTTATATTGCTCATACAAACTGTTTCGCAATGTCATATCTGTGGTAGCCTGCATTAAGTCCTTAATCCTATTTTCCAGCAGTAAATAGCGGGAAAGCGCGGCAAATCTGTTTTCCCCTTTCATTATACCTTCTTCTCTGATATCATCAAAAGCTTTACACATATTAAAAACTCCTTTCTTGTCCGTGATCGTCGTATTTTTTAAAGTATTCAGTCTGTCTGATTCACCCAGTAGAAGATGAATCAATTCAAAAGTCTGAAGATCAAGCTGGCTGTACCGTTCCTGATTTTCTTTGATATGGCGTGTTATCCCAAGTTTATCTTCTGCATATCTCAATGCGCCGAAGATTTCTCTTAATCCCGTATTATAATTCTCTAAATGTTTAATTCTTCTTGTGTCCAGAACATTGATTCCATAATTAGGAATCATTTCCTTTAATTCAATCATTTCAGGATCTAATGAAAGCAGATCGTGAAGACAGTTACCAGCATCCCATGGCTGTTTTCCAAAGTATACAACCAAAGTTACAACGGGGATAAGTTTATCTGCTTTGCACATTCCGGATAAAAATTCACCGGAATTTTTGTAATGTCTGCCGCCGGTGCTGGTGGACTTTAAATCCTGTATCTGTCTGGTGTAATTCAAAGCATCGTATAGCATAGAGCGGATTACCATGGCATAATTTACATCCGTTTGGTTCTCACATGCCAGAATAGCAAACTGAACACCCAAATGTGTTTTTTTGACTACATCACGATAGCGCCTGACTGCGTTTTTTCTTCCGGATTTGTCCGGAAGGAGAATAGATAGATCCCTGTCCGAAGAAGAAAGGTTATCCGGATCTATAATTTGTTTACCATGAAATACCGTTCCGTTATAGAGGTCTGCAAAATGTTTCGGGTTATCCAGATACTGGTTTATGAATAAGTCTTTTTCTTGTGTCATGTTATCCTCCTTTTGAATGGGGTTATACACAGACACATAAAAATATGAAGGATTCTGCACTAAAGGGAATGGGTACGGAAAATGTACGATAGAAAAACAGATAGCTTTAGAGAAAATGAGAATTTTATATTCAAACTGTGACTATGTATTGCGTTTATAATATTATACAATATCAGATTGCAAATATCAAGATAATATTTTCGATTTATAACTTGA
The DNA here is from genome assembly GCA_900539655.1 of uncultured Robinsoniella sp. Taxonomy (GTDB): domain Bacteria; phylum Bacillota; class Clostridia; order Lachnospirales; family Lachnospiraceae; genus Robinsoniella. The sequence goes on along the minus strand of UQCR01000010.1, from coordinate 56,376 downwards.
ATAGATAATTTTTACATTTTTAGCAATACTACAAGTAAGAAATGATTATCTTCATAAAATATTACATTAGATTTTGTAGAAGGAGAACCATGCCTATGAAAAAGGTATTTAAAGAGTTGGGTAAGTTTAAAGCTGCCGTTTTCTTCATTGCTGTGACGGTAATTGGCGGCGTACTGTGTAATCTGGGGCTGCCGGCTTATCTGTCAAATATTATTAATAAAGGAATTCCAAACGGTGATGCAGCATTTATTATCCGAACGGGGGGATCGATGCTCATACTTACGATTCTGGGAGCACTTTGCAATATTGCAACGGGTTTCTTTTCGGCACGTGTTTCTATGGGCATTGGCAGGAGTATGAGAAGTGAGGTGTTTACAAAAGTACAGTATTTTTCCAGAGCGGAGTTTGACCGCTTTTCCACATCTTCACTCATCACCAGGACGAATAATGACATTACACAGGTACAGAATTTTATGAATATGTTCCTGAGGATTGTATTGATGGCACCAGTTATGTGTGTGGGAGGCGTCATTCTGGCATATTTAAAAAGCCCGTCCATGTCTATGGTGCTTTTCATTTCTATGCCGGTTATGATAGCTGCTGTACTTGTAATCGCACTGCGGTCAATACCGCTGTCAAAGGTTATGCAGTCAAAAATTGATCAAATCAATCTGGTAATGAGGGAAAAGCTTACTGGTATTCGGGTTATCCGGGCATTTGGCACTACAGGGCATGAGGCAGATCGGTTTTATGAGGTAAATGAAAGCTTTATGAAAAATTCAATGCGGATGCAGCGAATTATGGGAACCCTGACTCCTGTGCTCAGTTTTGTACTCTATGGCACTAATGTTGCACTGCTGGCGTTTGGTGGATATCAGCTTACCAGAGTGAATGGAACTCCGCTTTTGACAGGTGATGTAATTGCGGTGATCCAATACGTCATGCAGATTATGATGTCTGTAATGATGCTTGCGCTGATCTTCGTTATGTATCCAAGGGCTTCGGTTTCCGCATCCAGGGTTAACGAAGTACTGGACACTAAGGCTACGATTATTACAGAAGATCCTAAAGCAGAGATCGGGGATAAAAAAGGGTTTTTATCATTTGAACATGTTACTTTTTCTTATCCGGAGTCTGATGAGCCGGTTATACACGATATTTCTTTCGAAACAAAACCGGGAGAAACTACAGCAATTATCGGATCTACAGGAAGTGGGAAATCATCGCTGATTAATCTTATTCTGCGGTTTTATGATGCCCAGGAGGGCAGAGTACTGGTCAACGGAATGGATGTAAAGGACTATGAGGTCAAGGAATTACGCAGGAAAATCGGGTATGTTCCACAGAAATCATTCCTGTTTAAGGGAACAATAGAAAGTAATATTCAATTTGGCGATGAAATGGCTTCCGAAGGCAGAATAGAGGATGCAGCTAAAATTGCCCAGGCGTATGAATTTATTACTGCGAAAGAAGATGGATTCGAAACAGAAATAACACAGGGAGGCAGCAATGTATCCGGTGGACAGCGGCAGAGGCTGGCAATCGCAAGGGCCATTGTAAGAAAGCCGGAAATCTATATTTTTGATGATAGTTTTTCAGCATTGGATTTCAAAACGGATCTGGCTCTGCGTCGGGCGCTGGAAGATGAAACCAAAGATGCGGCAGTTATTATCGTCGCGCAGAGAATTAGTACGATTATGAATGCAGACCGCATTTTGGTTCTGGAAGACGGATATTGTGTAGGCATGGGAACGCATAAAGAATTGCTGAATTCGTGCGAAGTATACAAAGAGATTGTCCATTCCCAGTTAAGTGAAGAGGAGGCAGGCGCATGAGTGAACAGGTGAAGACGATAAATATCATGAAGGTTTTCAGGAGGCTGTTTTCTTTTATGAAGCCTTACCGGAGAGGTTTATATTGTGCCATTGTGTTTATCATTGTGGCTTCTGTTTTCAACAGCCTTGGACCATTTATCCTGGGAAAAGCAACGGATGCATTAGCCGGTATCGTAGTTGATGGTGTACCTGTATCTGCAGGTATCAGGAAATTTATAACAATTTTAATTATACTCGGTATAATTTATATACTGTATTGCATATTTAAATATCTCAGCACTTTTATCATTGTAGGGGTATCTGAGAAAACAATTTTTGACCTTAGAAATAAAGTAGACGGCAAATTAAAGCAGCTTCCGCTTAATTACTTTGATACAAACCCGTACGGTGATATTTTAAGCAGGGTCACTAATGATATTGATACGGTATCCACCTCGCTTCAACAATCCATCGATCAGATATTGACTTCAATTTCCACAGCCGTATTTATTTTGGCAATGATGCTGGTTGTCAGTCCGGCATTAACTCTGATCGGAATTATAACAGTACCGCTGGCATTGGTTATTTCCATGAAAATAGCACAAAAATCCCAGTATTTATTCCAGGAGCAGCAGGGAACGGTGGGAAAATTAAACGGATATGTGGAGGAAATGTATTCAGGGCATACGGTAATCAGTGCTTATGGGAAAGAGCCGGATATTATCCGCGACTTTGAAGATACAAATGAGACGCTTTATGCAGTTGGCTGGAAAGCACAGTTTTTATCAAGCCTTCTGCAGCCTATTACCCAGGCAATGACGAATCTGGGTTATGTACTGGTAGCTGTAATCAGCGGTTTTCTGTGTATAAAGGGAGCATTGACAATTGGTATGATACAGTCGTTTATTCAATATCTGCGGCAATTTTCACAGCCAATAACCCAGACGGTACAGATTACAAACATTCTGCAGTCAACAGCCGCAGCCGCGAACCGTGTATTTGAATTTTTAGATGAAAAAGAAGAAATACCGGAAGAAGCAAATCCTGTTTTTCCGGAATCGATCAAGGGGGAAGTTACGTTCAGCCACGTAAGCTTTGGTTATCTTCCCCACAAAACGCTGATTAAAGATGTATCGCTGGAAGTGAGGCCCGGAAGCAAGGTTGCAATTGTGGGTCCTACCGGTGCCGGAAAAACAACGCTGGTTAATCTGCTGCTTCGATTCTATGATGTCAATAGCGGCAATATATTGATTGATGGTGTTGACATTCAGAAGATGGGGCGTGAACCTCTTCGCAGTATTTTTGGTATGGTATTGCAGGATACCTGGCTCTTCCAGGGAACAGTTATGGAAAATATACGGTATGGAAGACTGAATGCATCCGATCAGGAAGTCATAGATGCTGCGAAAGCTGCTCATGCAGATCATTTTATAAAAGCCCTTCCCGGAGGATTCCAGATGGTATTGGCGGAAGGCGCCGCAAATCTGGCGCAGGGAGAGCGGCAGCTGCTAACCATTGCCCGGGCTATTTTGTCCGATTCCCCGATTATGATACTGGATGAGGCCACCAGCTCCGTTGATACCAGGACGGAAGTACTGATTCAGAAAGCAATGGCAAGGCTTATGCAGAACAGAACCAGTTTTGTGATTGCACACCGTCTTTCCACAATCCGTGATGCCGATATGATCCTGTATATGCAGGAGGGTGATATCAAAGAAGTTGGAACGCATGAAGAATTAATTCATAAAAAGGGATTATATGAAAAATTATATAATAGCCAGTTTGCACAAAATAATGCTGGTTAGAAGATAAAAGATATAAAGTATTAAATATTATCATAAGATACCAGAATCCTGACTCCCCATGAAAATCATCAAAATATTCTCTATAATATCAAAGAGATGATTATGGAGGGAGTCAGGCATTTATAATATTAAATATGATAGTATGATTTAACTTATAATAACCAATGCATCCCTCTGATTTTTGAAACACCGATACGACATTGAAATATCGGAGTTCTAAAAACAATTGAACAAAAAATAAAAACTACATCAAACCCATCTGAATGGAACGAAAAATTCCTACTTAAGTAAAGTCTTCTGAAATTGCTTCGGAGAGAGATTCTTATATACCTTAAATATTTTAATAAAATAACTTGAGGTACTAAATCCAACGGTTACTGCTATTTCGGTAATACTCAGAGGTGTGGAGATCAACAATTTTTCTGCTTCACTTACACGGATGTAGTTCAGGTATTCATTAAAACTCATTCCCATAAGCCGGTTAAAGGATCTTGAAAAATAACTGGTGCTGAGATTGCAAAGCTCTGCCATTTCAGAAGCTCTGACTGGTTTTTCGTAATGAACCGACAGATAATGAAAGACCGGGTTTAGCATTTCATACAGTTGTCGGTCTGCTTGTCTGTAATTTTCGGGATGTTCTCCTGATTGGTGCCAATAACGCAGTATCCATAAGAAAATGCTCCCTATATGGTTCTTAATGGCAAGCTCGTATCCGTAGTCTCTGGCATGGTTTTCTGTCATAATTTTATAAAACAGATCAGGAAGCATGGTGTCCTGGATTTTGGAATAGGGAATTACCTTTTCGTGTCTTGCATCTTCCGTAATAAACGGCAGGATGTATTCCAGTTCAAAGTGGTTTTGAGACATCCTGTTATATATTAAATCCGGCATGAAACGCACAACAATATACTGCCCTCCATCTTCAGACAGGGAATCAATCTGATGAACCTCATGAGAGTTAATTAACACCAGATCACCTCCGGTAAAATTATGATAAAAGCCGTTTAAGTATACTTTAAATGTACCTGATAGTCCATAAAGTAATTCAATATAATCGTGGTAATGTGCCGGATATACCATTCCGGCATAATTTCGATTCTCCAGGTGACACAAAAACTGGCACGGAACCCCGTCTATATATACATTCTCTTCTTTCCAGTAATGAATCATATTGATACCCTCTGCATATTGCAGGCTTGGCCTGCAACACTGCCATAATAAAACAGTTTGAAAGAATCATACCATGGCAGCCTTTCTATAATTTTCCTTCAAACTTACCCCTATGATAGAACAAGCAGGCTTGTTCTATTCCCAAATCAGCAGTGTAAAAGCAATTTCCTTTCACACATTACCCATGAATTCAACGATAGACTTATTCTATTTCCAATTAGCAGTATGAAGTGATTTCATATAACACATTCTTCTAAAATTAGAATTTCAAAAGCCAGTAGATGAACGTTTAGGTGCTGAACGTTTCAAATATGCTTATATCAGCTCAAGACAAAATATTGCTATTTTTGAATGGAATTATTATATCATATAACAAAAAAATACGATATACTGATTTTATAAAAATTGTAAATAAATAACCCGGAGGTAAAAATATGAGTAAAAGTACAATAGGAGTCCCGTTGCCGGAACTGGCAGACTACAGTAGAATTGCAGCCGCGGAAGGAGCGGTCTTACTGAAAAATGAAAATAATATGCTGCCCGTTTTGGAAAACGAGGTAGTTTCTGTTTTTGGCAGGTGCCAATTTGATTATTATAGGAGCGGTACAGGTTCAGGCGGCGCAGTAAATGTAGAATATGTCTGTAATATTATAGATGGAATCCGCCAGAACAGGAAAATAAAACTGAATGAGGGACTGGTCAAACAATATGGAGAGTGGGTAGCTGCAAACCCTGCTGATGATGGGGGCGGCGGATGGGCTGCAGAACCATGGCATCAAAAGGAAATGCAGCTCACAGATGAGCTGGTCAAAAACGCCAGAAAAAAATCAGAAAAAGCGATATTTATCATAGGACGTACAGCAGGAGAAGATCAGGATAATGCGGATGCAGAAGGCGGCTACCGCCTGACCCGGGAGGAAGAATCAAACCTCGAAGTTCTGACACATCATTTTGAGCAAGTAGCAGTTTTGCTGAACGTAGCAAATATTATTGATATGAGCTGGACAGAAGACTCTGTTTACCAGGATCATATTAAGGCAATCCTGTATATCTGGCAGGGAGGAATGGTCGGCGGACTTGCTGTTGCAGATGTTTTATCAGGAGAAGTAAATCCCAGCGGAAAACTGCCTGATACCATTGCATACAGACTGGAAGACTATCCGTCTACCAGTAATTTTGGCAGTGAAGAACAAAACTTCTATCAGGAAGATATTTATGTAGGATACCGTTATTTCGAAACTTTCGCGCCGGGAAAAGTGCAGTTTCCTTTTGGATTTGGATTATCTTATACCAATTTTGAAATAGAAGTTGCAGAAGCCAAGACAGCAGGCAGCGGTACTAATGCCAGAATAGAACTGGCTGTCCGGGTTAAAAATATCGGCTCTTATGCTGGAAAAGAGGTCGTTCAAATCTATAGCGGCGAACCACAGGGTATGCTGGGCAAACCCGCTAAAGAACTGCGTGCATTTGCCAAGACAGCAAAATTGCAGCCGGAAGAAGAGGAAACTCTGCATATCAGCTTCCCGGTTGTGGCAATGGCTTCTTACGATGACAGTGGTATTACCGGGAATAAATCCTGTTATGTACTGGAAGCCGGTGCTTATGAAATCTTTGTGGGAAACAGTGTAAGAAGTTTGACAAAAGCAAATATAGATCAAAAAGGTGCATATATCCTGGACAAGCTGACTGTTGTAGAAGCTTTGGAAGAGGCAATGGCTCCTGTTCGGGCATTTCAGAGGATGAAGCCAGGCAAAACTAATTGCGATGGCATCTATGAGATTATGCAGGAAGAAGCTCCATTGCAGACAATTTCTCTGCAAGAGAGAATAACTGGTCGTTTGCCGGAAGCAATTCCCCTGACCGGTGATAAAGGAATAAAGCTCAAAGATGTAGCAGAGGGAAAAGCTGCGTTGGACGAATTCATTGCCCAGCTGAACGCCGAAGAACTGGCGGCTATTGTACGCGGTGAAGGAATGAGTAGTCCCAAAGTAACACCCGGGACAGCTGCTGCTTTTGGCGGTGTGAGTGATGAGCTGGTTGCTTATGGAATTCCCATTGCCTGCGCTGCAGACGGCCCCTCCGGAATCCGGATGGAAAGCGGTTTGAAAGCAACACAGATGCCTATTGGTACGTTGCTTTCATCTTCCTGGAATATTCCGATGATGGAGGAACTCTATAAATTAGAAGGAAAAGAATTACGGAATAATGAAATTGATACCCTTCTGGGACCGGGTGTAAATATACATCGCAATCCCTTAAATGGGCGAAACTTTGAATATTACTCGGAAGATCCCTATCTGACTGGATGCTTTGCCAGTGCGGCGGTAAAAGGAATCCGAAAATCCGGATGCGTGGGCACAGTGAAGCATTTTGCAGCAAATAACCAGGAAAAAGCCCGTTTTCAGGTAGACTCCATCATTTCAGAACGGGCACTGCGTGAAATATATCTGAAAGCCTTTGAAATAGCGGTGAGAGAAGGCAATGCTACCTCTATTATGACTTCTTACAATCCGGTAAACGGACACTGGTCGGCATCAAATTATGATCTGAATACCACAATATTACGCGGTGAATGGGGCTACCAGGGAATAGTCATGACAGACTGGTGGGCTATGATGAATGATACCGCAGAAGGTGGTCCGGCTGACAGAAAAAATACTGCATTCATGGTCCGTGCCCAGAATGATATTTATATGGTTGTAAATAATAATGGTGCCGAAGTAAATGCCATGAACGACAATACATTGGAGTTTTTGGAAAAAGGAAGTCTTACGGTGGGCGAACTGCAGCGCTGTGCCAAAAATATATGTTCCTTTCTGATGCAGGTACCGGCTTTTGACAGAAAACCAGAAGAAGCTGCAAGAATTCAGAAATTTGCTGCAAGAGAATGCCCGGATAAAGATATCTCAGAAGGAAAAACCTGTTACGTATTATCTGAACTTCCAAAGATCACACCAGTATATGGGGAAACGGTATGCCTGAAGGTAGAAAATGCTGGAATATTCAGCATTGTGGGGGAACTTTCTTCTCAGGGAACTAATCAGGCACAGGCAACCGTAAATATGATCTTAAATGGAGAAGTTATGACTACCGTACAGCTCAATGGCACCGATGGAAATAAAATCATACAGAAGCTAATCAAGGTAGAACTGGAGACTGGCTACTATGAGCTGCGTTTGGATCTGGTAAAACCGGATATGACAATTGGGTGGATTGAATTCAGAGGATAAAACACGCTCTAGTTAAATATTTATAAGCAATAATAAACTTTAAATATGAAACAGCAAATAATAAATATGAAACAGCAAACAATAAATATGAATCAATAGATCATTAGGAATATTTAGTTAATATCATATAAATGGTCAGTGAACCTCAGGTTATATTTTTCCGGCAAAAGCATACGCTTAGCCGGAAGAATTTGCCGGGGGTTTTTATTAACATTTATTTCGTTTTGTCAAATGCCTGTCACATGAATCCGCTATAGTATGTAGTGGATAAATTAACAGGAGGTTTAACAAATGTATAAAAAAAATGTTTTAAAACTATGCGTTGGAACAGGAGTCGTTTTGGGAATTTTAACAGGATGCGCTTCCAAAATTTCAATCGGAGAGACCAAGGATATAATACAGGCTGAAAGCACGGGTGATAAAGAAACCATCTACCAGAATGTCAATAAAGTACTGGCGGCGTATGAGGTAAACCCGGAAACTTTTACTTTGCAGATCCAAAACGGAGGAGAATCTGTGATGATTTCCCAACCCGGTGATAGGCGTCTGGTGGAAAATTTCACACAGGATGACGGTGTTTCCAGCTGGTACTATCCGGAGGAGAAAATAGCGGTAACCATAACTCCGGAAGAAGATTATCTGCAGGTTTTAATACGCTCTGAAGGAGAAACAGATCATGAATTTAACTGGCCGGTTATAAAGGGAGATCAGTATTATCTGCCATTGGGAGAAGGGAAACGAATACCAAAGGATGATCCCATCTGGAACGGCTACCTGAAAGGAAAAACTTTTGCTGTGATGGAACAGTTATCCATGCCATTTTGGTCAGCAGTACAGGGGGATCAGGCAATAGTTACAGTGTTGGAAAATCCATACCGCAGTAATCTTATATTTTCAGAAACAGAAGAGAATATTTTCACACTGAATCATGAGTATCCCAAAATCGATCCCCAAAAGGAACAGCGCTTCCGGTTTTATCTTACGGATAATGACCCAGTTACAGCTGCTAAAATCTATCGCAGTTATATGATGGAGAAAGGAAAATTTGTAACTCTTAAAGAAAAAGAAGCTAAAAATCCTGATATTCAAAAGCTCTATGGCGCACCTCATATCTATCTTTGGGGAGAACTTATAATTTCACCGGAGAATGTGGACTGGCAGGCGTTTTCCAGAGCTATGGACAGTAGTGTAATGGAGCATCTGAAATGGAGCATTGCCCAATTAGATTCTGGTGAGGAAGCTGTCAATGCTTTAGCAGAAATAGCTAACCAAGAATATGTTGGTGAATACCAAAAGGACATTATATGCAGGGCGTTAAGTGAAATCCTGAAAAGAGATGATTTTTACCGGGAAGATATCATGAAGTCCCAGGACGCGTTTATGCAGAAATGCATTGAAAATGGATTAGATAACATGAAAGAGTCGGAGAAGCTGCAATTTAATAAACATGCGTTAGCAGTTAATTTGCCTGATCTTTTTTCAGAAGTGGATACATGGATGAATCAGGGAACAGTAGATCTTATAAGAGAGCTGAAAGAAAACGGGATAGATCGCGCCTGGATTGGGTTAAACAGCTGGGAACAGGCATTTGCCAAACCGGAACTGGCAGAGACAGCAGTTTCACAGGGATATTTGATAGGTCCTTATGATTCGTACCATTCCATTCACAAACCGGGAGAGGAACAGTGGATTACAGCTGAATTTCCGGACACATCCCTCTATGAAAATGCAGTGATTGAAGATAAATACGGCGAAAAGATCACAGGTTTTCAAGATGTAGGACGTAAGCTGAATCCTACAAGATCGTTACCAGCCGTAAAAAATCGTTTGGCTGCAATCGAAGGCAATGCAGTGTCATTTAACTCCTGGTTTATTGATTGTGATGCCACAGGAGAAATATACGATGACTATACACCAGAGCACATAACAACCCAGCAGGAAGATCTGCAGGCAAGACTGGATCGAATGGCATTGATACGAGACAGCAGGAAAGTAATTGGTTCCGAAGGAGGAAACGACTTTGCCGCTTCCACCATAGCATTTGCCCATGGAATAGAACTGCAAAGCTTTTCCTGGATGGATGAGGATATGAAGTGTAACAAAGACAGTGAATATTATATAGGCAAATATTATAATCCAAAAGGCGGGGCAGCAGAACGTTTTACAAAGCAAGTGCCAGTAAAAGAGCAATATGTACAGATCTTCCTGAATCCAAGGTATGATGTACCGCTGTATAAACTGGTTTACAATGATTCTGTAATTACCACCTATCATTGGGATTGGTCAACATTTAAAATTAAGGATAAAATAGAAGACCGTATGCTCAGAGAAGTTCTATATAATGTACCACCCCTCTATCATCTGGACAGCACCGAATGGGAAAAATATAAAATGGCAATTGCAGCGCATACTGCTGTTTGGTCACAGTTTAGTAAAGATGCCGTACAGGAAGAAATGACAGATTTTGAATACCTTACAGATGATGGATTGGTGCAGATGACAAGATATGGGGAACAATTAATTGCAGTGGCTAATTTTACAGATGCAGAGTATCAGTATGAAAAGTACAGTATCCCCGGGCATTCTGTGTTAATAAACCAAAATGGAAAAAATGTAATTTATACGCCTCAAAGTTAATATATGTTATTCAGACCCCAACATGAAATTGTGAAAATTTCTGGAAGCTTTGGGATAAAACGGAACAAGATCCCCAGTTAATTATAATGAAGAGTCAAAATATTTACAACATGACATACAGTTGTCCTGTTTCCTATGCTATAATTAATAAAATACTTTTTGGAGCATTTAAACGAAGTTTCGGAAAAGAAAGAGGGGAACCGGAGACAATGACAGAGACAAAATCAATGAATGAGATCAAGACAATCAGATGCTATGATGATTTTATAAAATCACTTTTCATGACAGGAATGAGTATGGGGGGACCCAACGACGAACATGTCTTTTCCCTGTGTAATTTTTTTGGTGATGAAATAGAGTGGCATACGGAAAAACCAGATACGGATCCATGGGAATGGCGGATGCGGGTTCTGAATGAGCGGGATGATATCGCCTATGGCAAGCTGTTTTTTAAGAAGAGCGGCTATATAACAAAAGATTGGTTCGCATATTTTTATGCCGCCCGCCGTGATAAGAAAAGTCTTGAAGAGTCCTATGCAGAAGGTAAAATCAGCCAGCCGGCGAAAATAATTTATGAAGTACTAAAAGAGGAGAGAACAATGCCGCTGCATCTTCTAAAACTGGCAGGGGGATTTTCGAAAGAAAATAAAGCTGCTTTTGAACGCGGATTAACGGAACTGCAGATGAAAATGTACATCACCATGTGCGGACAGAAGAGGAAACGTTCGGAAAAAGGAGAGGAGTATGGCTGGTCATCCACTGTATTCTGCCTTGTGGAAGACTTTTTTGCGGAAGACATACTAGAAGAAGCGGGGCATATAGACGGGGAAGCCGCTTTATGGAAGATTTCAGAGCAGATCATGCGGTTTAATCCAAAGGCAGATCCAAAAAAGGTAAAAAAATTTGTTTTAGGTTAGGAATTCTAAATGATATCATAACACACTAAAGATAATTCCTCCTGATTCTCAGGATATTTATATGAACTATACGCTGAATTGCCAGGGTTATTTGATTAAACTTTTAAAAGGTGTAAATGCAGGCTTAAAACCTTCACTTACACCTTTTTATTTCATAAATTACATGCAAAATATATATTTGAAAATTAACCGGAGCAAGCACAAAATACTTACTTATACATCCTACGCCGACGCCTCAAACTGGCTGTTATAAAGAGAAGCATAGAAGCCTTCCTGCATGATCAGATCATTATGAGTGCCTCTTTCTATAATATCTCCATCTTTTACTACCAGGATTAAATCTGCATTTTTAATGGTGGAAAGGCGGTGAGCAATGACAAAGCTGGTTTTATCTTTCATCAGATCAGCCATTGCCTTTTGGATCTCCACTTCGGTTCGGGTATCTACACTTGACGTTGCTTCATCTAATATCATAAAGGATGGATTCGTCAGCATCGCACGTGCGATTGTTAATAGCTGCATCTGCCCCTGGGAAATATTAGATGCTTCACTGGATATTACAGTGTCATAGCCATTTGGCAATGTTCGGATAAAATGGTCACAGCGGGCTGCACGGGCTGCTCTTTGGATTTCTTCCGGAGAAGCATCCATTTTACCATAGGCTATATTTTCAGCAATGGTTCCTTCAAACAGCCAGGTATCCTGCAGAACCATTCCAATGCGGCGGCGCAGTTCACCTCTTGGCATTTTTGTTATATTCATACCGTCAATGGAGATAGTGCCTCCATTTAAATCATAAAAACGCATTAACAGATTTATAAGCGTTGTTTTGCCGCCGCCGGTAGGCCCTACTATGGCAATCATTTCATTTGGACGAACCTCCAGATTCAGATTATTCATCAATATTTTGTCCTCTGAATATCCAAATTTAACATTTCGGAAACTCACATGGCCGTTGGGGGCTGGTAAATTGCTGCTGGTTGTATCGGCAGGTTCTTCCTCTTCATCAAGAAGGATAAATACGCGTTCCGCACCTGCAATTGCTGCCTGAAGGGAAGTGATTACATAGGATGCCTGTGTAATGGGTTCTGAAATCTGGTTTTCATATTGCAGGAATGCCTGGATAATTCCAAGGGAAATCTGTCCCTGCAGAACCAGATAACCTCCCATCAGGGCAGTAGCCACGAATTCAAGCTGATTAATAACACGTATTGCCGGATAAATGGCAAAATTGGCAAACTGCGCCTTCCGGTTCGCTTCAAACTGTTGATTACTCAGTTCCAGTACTGCATCAATTGCTTCTGACTGCTGATTAAATACTTTGATAATACGATTACCGGTATAAAGCTCTTCCACCTTTCCGTTTAATTCACCGACTACTGCCTGATTTTCAGCAAAATAGCGCTGACTCAGATCAGAGACAAATTTAGTTGCTACGGTGCTGATAACTACTGAGACCAGAACCAGCAGGGATAATCCAGGACTCAATAATAGCATTGCAACCGCCGTAATCAGGATCGTAAAGGCAGATGATATAAACTGCATCAATCCCACCTGCAAAACCTCAGAGACTTTCTCCAGGTCATTGGAAATACGGCTCATTATATCCCCTGTTTTATGGGAATCAAAGTAACGCAAAGGCAGTTTTGTAATCTTTGCACTAATGTCCTGCCGCAGAGACAGTGTGAATTTTTCTCCTACACTGGCTATAATATATTGCTGTACATAAGAGAGCAGCCATATTGCCAATGCCCCTGCTCCGATCAAAAGGACAGGTGTCAGAAGTGCATCACTTAACAGTGGCATTAGATTGGTACCTTTTTCATAAGCTTTTAACGCTTTTAAAAGGTTATCAATTCCTATGCCCACCATGATCGGGATTAATGCATAGGCTGCGCTGCTTAATAAAGCAGTAAGCAGAACTAAGAATAATTTTCCTTTTTGATCAGACAACCGCTTCAGCAGACGCTTTACGGTTGCCATTGTATTTTGTGGGATATCCGAAACTTCTACGCCCACAATAGGTTTCTTTTTTGTAAATTTGTTTTGTTTCATACTGCAGTAACCTCCTCTAATGATAACTGGCTTTTTGCAATTGCCTGATATACCTGGCAATTTCGCATTAAAGCCGGATGTTTGCCAATTCCTGCAATTTTGCCTTCATCCAGTACAATGATCTGGTCAGCATCCATAATTGTGCTGATCCTCTGGGCAATTATGATCTTCGCAGTCTGTGGCGTTTCCTTTTTTAATGCTCTGCGCAGAGCGGCATCTGTTTTAAAATCAAGAGCCGAAAAGCTGTCATCGAAAACCAGAACCGGGGCTTCCTTAATTAATGCCCGGGCAATGGATAATCTTTGCTTCTGTCCACCGGAAAAATTAGAGCCGCCCTGGGATACCGGTGCATTCAACCCATGGTGCAATCCATCTACAAAGTGCTCTGCCTGGGATATGCGAAGTGCTTTCCGCATTTGTGTTTTCGTGGCAGTTTTACATCCCATACGCAGATTATCTGCAATTGTGCCGCTGAATAAAAATGCTTTTTGCGGTACATATCCGATATTTTCCCGGAGTTTTTCCTGGGACAGTGTACGGATATCGGTTCCGTTTAAACTGATTTTACCTGAATTGATATCGTGCAGGCGCAGGAGCAGATTGGCAATGGTACTCTTTCCAGAGCCTGTTCCCCCAATGATTGCGGTAGTCTTCCCTGCATAGCAGGAAAAGTTAAGGTTTTCTAAAACCGGTTCTTCTGCGCCATTGTATGAAAATGTCACATGGTCGAATTGAACAGCCGGCTTATTCTCACCCGCAGGGCTGCTTTGTATTTTGCTGTCTTTAATTTCCGGTACCATGTGAAGCACATCTTCTAACCGGTCCAGACAGGATTTCATCTTTGGAAGGGTCACGCAGGATAACGCTGCCATTATCAGATATGCCAATGTCATAATCGTATATTCGGTGACTGCGGTAATTTCTCCGATCTGCATGGTTCCCTGTAAGGACATCAAGCCTCCAAACCAGACAATTGCAGCCATAGAAAGCCCCATTACCAGCCATACGGTAGGATTGAGAAATGCAAACAGTTTATTCAGTTTAATCATATTATCTGCATATCCCGCAAAAGCTTTATCACAGCGGTGCTGTTCATAAGTACCATTGTCAAATGCCCTTATAACCCGAACGCCCGTAATGGATTCCCGAACAACCTGATTAATATGATCCATCCGACGCTGTATCTGCGCCGAGAGGGGGCCTGATTTTTTCAGTATAATCCATGCAAGTAATAAAAATAATGCAACGCAGAGTATCGGAATCAAAGTCAGCGGTAAATTTACGCTTGCAGTCATCAGGATTGACGAAATCACCATCAAAGGGGCCGGGACAACCAGCTGGAAGATCATTCCAAGGCTTTGCTGCAGCACGGAAATATCCGATGTGGTCCGTGTGATCATGGACGAAACCCCGTAACTGTCAAATTCTCTAAGAGACAGGTCCTGGCTTTTGCAGAAGATGGCATTTCGCATATCCCTGCCGAAAGCCGCTGCCAGATCCGCGGAGTAATAGCTCCCCAGCACTGCAATAATTGTTGTAATCAGTGCAGTGACCAGCATTTGTATTCCAATAGAAAGAATAGCATTCATATCCTCCATCATAATGCCCTTATCTACGATACCTGCAATCAAAAACGGTATATACAGGGTCCCCGCTACCTGCCCCAACATAAAGAGTAACATAAGGACTGATTTTCCTTTGTTTTTTCTAAAAAAAGATTTTAATAAAGTCATAATTACCTCCATCATGTAATAAATAAGTTGCTTCTTCTGCCACTAAATGGTACTATAAACTATGAAGTAACTTTATAGTCAAGTGTTTTTTTGAGAATTTACATAAATTTTACAATATATACCAGAAGCTATTTAGAGACAACACGGCAGATAGTAAATAGACATGTATCATTTGTAAATTTAAAAATAATGGACTTCCGGAGGTAATAAAATGAAAAATAATCCATATATGACAATCAGTGAATTTGCAAAACTCACCGGAATAAAACGTGCCAATTTAATTTTCTACGATAAGATTGGACTGCTGGTTCCGGAACACCGGGGAGCCAATGATTACCGCTATTATACACGCCGCCAGCTCGGATCTGCATATCTCATAGTCTCGCTGCGGGAGCTTGGAATTGGGATTGAAGAGATCAAACACTATGCAAGCAGCAGAACGCCGGAACAGATGATTTCGCTGTTTCAGATACAAGAAGAAAAAATCCAGGCTGAGATTACAAAACTTTGCCGCCTGCAGGAAATTATGAGGTTATATACCGACATGGCAAATGAAGCACTTACCACAGATACGAAAGAAATTAGGATTGTCCAAAAGAAACGGGAGCCTGTTTTTCTGGGACTGCATTCTAAAGCAGGACAAACAGATGATGAAAATCTTACCTCCTTTTATAACTATGCTTCGGATCAGGGAATGGATCTTGGCTGTCCAATGGGTGTCGTGATTGCGAAAGAGAATCTGCTTAAGAATTCTATCGATCCGGTATATCAATATTACCTGAAAGCCAGGCATGACACGAATGGGTACAAGCCGGCGGGTTTCTATGCGACGGCATATGGACAGTGCAGATACGGACAATCACATACTGTATACGAACGGCTTTTTGCATATTTGCAAAAAACAAATACACGAATAACCGGTGATGCCTATGAGGAATATCCGCTTAACGAAATGGCTATGCAGGATGAGGATGATTATCTTGTGAAAGTTGAAATTATGGTGGAAAATTAGCCGATTCCACTTAAATTCTACTTCCGGTGGATTGATTTCTAAGGGAAAACCCGGTATATCTATTCTGGAAAGGTGGTGAAGAAATGGAGCAGATAAAAATAGGAAAATTTATTTCAGCTAAAAGAAAGGAACAAAATCTCACACAGGAGAAACTGGCTGAGATGTTGGGCGTATCGAATAAATCAGTTTCTAAATGGGAGACAGGAAAGTGTATGCCAGACTGGTCACTGCATCAGCCTTTGTGCCATATTTTGCATATTACCGTCAATGAATTACTGTCAGGCGAAACAATCGACCAGGAAAATCTGAATCATAAAGCGGATGAAAATATTGAAAAGCTGCTAACGATTTTGGAAAAACTGAATTCACAAAAAAATTTATTTATCGGTTTATTTCTGATTATGGTGGGTCGCGTTCCGGTTTATGAAGCAGGAAGTAATGCCAACGAATTTCAGCAATTTTTATCAGGGATTTCGGTAGGATTGTCAGTTGGCATCACCATAATTGGTCTTGTATGGTTTGTTTATGCGTTAAAACGCTGACGGAGTTCTATTGCCTATTGCAATTTAGTAAGAAATTTAGTAATATTAACTAAATTGTAATGGAGGTGGACTATGGCATTAAGAGCAAAAGACATTGCTGAAATGATCGGTGTATCAACGGCAACGATTTCTCTGGTACTGAATAATAAACCTGGTGTTGGCGAGCAGCGGAGACAGGAAATAATCCGTAAGATTAAAGAGCTTGGCTGTGAATATATGTTAAAAGAGAACGCGGCAAATAACGGGAGTATCGGATTTGCCGTCTATAAACGAAGAGGAAATATCGTCAATGAATCTCCCTTTTTTACCTGCATTTTAGAAGGAATTAATTACAGTGTAAGCAAATACGGCTATCACTTAAATTTTATTTATCTGGATAAAAAAATGGCTATAGAAGAACAGAAGGCTTTGCTGGGAGCTGCCAATTGCAAGGGGTTAATTATATTTGCCGTGGAAATGCAGTATGAAGACCTTGCCGTTTTCAAAGATTCAGGGCTTCCTTTTGTGGTATTGGATAATTCTTTCCAGGAAAATGATATCGATGCGGTAGCGATCAACAATACCCAGGGTACAAGCAAGGCTCTTCTTCATCTGTATGAAATGGGGCACAGAGAAATTGGATATCTGCGCAGTAAAGTGAGAATTAACAGTTTTGATGAGCGGTATATGGTGTATAAAAACCAGTTAAAACGTCTTGGACTGCCATTTAACAGGGAATACATTGTAGATCTGGGATACTCGGAAAATGAAGTAAAGCAGGGAATAAAAAGTTATTTGCAAAGTAATTCAAATTATCCGTCTGCCTTTTTTGCAGAAAATGATCTGATAGGCTGCAGTGCCATTCATGGAATTCAGGAATTCGGGCTCAGCGTGCCGGGTGATATTTCCATAGTTGGCTTTGATGACCGTCCTATCAGCGAAGTGGTAAAACCGGGACTTACCACAATTAATGTCCCTAAAAATATTTTTGGACCTGCAGCGGTAGATCTGCTTATATCAAAGATTGAAAAATCCAGAGAACAGTCCCTAAAAATCGAGGTTGGAACCAATCTGGTTATGCGGGAAAGCGTAAAAAGGTTATAAAAATATAAACGGGAAATAGTATTGGACAGCTTCGAAAGAGGCTGTCCTTTTTCACGTATTTGCACATCGGGATTTTTGAGATTAAAATAACGCAAACAAAAAATAGTTATCTACAAGCTACATTAACTTAATAATATTTAGCAGTAACTAGTGAATTCGTTCTAAACAATATTGATAACACTAAATAAATTTAATATATTGATTGACTTCCAAAATACAAGTTGCTATAATACCAGTAATATGCATAATTTGAAATTAAATTATAGTAATTTCAATACATTATTCCATATGAAATATACTTAATTTAATTTAGTGATTATTGATAGCACAATGGTATTTTATCACTTTCAGAAAGAAGGGTTAAAAAATGAAAGAGACAATGAAAGTAGCAGTTATGACAGGTCCCTTAAAAATGGAATGGGAGGAACGGCCTGTACCACAACCAGAAAAAGGGGAGCTACAAATTAAGTTAGAATATGTAGGAGTATGTGGTTCAGATCTGCATTTTTACTCTGAGGGAAGGCTTGCAAACTGGATACCGGACGGTCCCCTGGTTTTAGGGCATGAGCCGGGAGGGGTAGTGACTGCCATAGGAGAAGGTGTAACTGGTTTTACTGTGGGAGACAGGGTTGCCTTAGAACCTGGTGTTCCCTGCGGGCTATGTGAAGACTGCCTGAAAGGACATTATAATCTCTGTAAAGAAGTAAAATTTATGGCAATACCAAAGGAAAAAGACGGTGTCTTTTCCGAATATTGTACGCATGCAGCAAGTATGACTTTTAAATTACCTGAACATGTATCTACGTTAGAGGGTGCATTGATGGAACCGCTGGCGGTAGGAATGCATGCCTGTGAATTATCCAATGCAAAACTGGGTGAAACGGCTGTGGTGCTGGGGGCAGGATGTATTGGACTGGTTACACTGATGTCCTTAAAAGCCAGAGGGGTAAGTGAAATTTATGTAGTGGATATCCTGGATAAACGTCTCGCAAAAGCAAAAGAACTGGGGGCCACCAGAGTCTTTAACAGCAAAACAGATAATATTGAAACATTTGTAAAAACACTTCCCAGAGGAGGGGTGGATCAGGTATATGAATGTGCCGGAAACAGGATCACAACGCTGCAATCCTGCCGTTTGATTAGAAGAGCCGGAAAAGTAACGTTAGTAGGTGTGTCTCCTGAACCAGTATTGGAACTGGATATCGCTACTTTAAATGCTATGGAGGGTACTATATATTCCGTGTATCGTTACCGGAACCTTTACCCCGCGGCAATCAGTGCCGTTAGTAATGGACTAATTCCATTAAAAGAAATTGTATCCCATACATATGATTTCAAAGACGTCATAGAGGGTGTGGATTATAATCTGAATCACAAGGACGATGTGATAAAAGCAGTAATAAAGATGATTCCATAAAAGTACAGCGGCAGGATTAAAACTGTTTACACTTCATTCATGCACGTCATTCCAGCACCTCACTTCATTTCATGAGCTGTTAACTAATAAAATGTGCGTTTAAATATCTGAGGATATGTACTTTCTCCAGTTGTTTCCGATTCACCAAAAACGAATTCTTTCGGATTTAAAATGTTCTGAAAACCCGCTGAAACCCGGGAGAAAATACCCATATAATGGTATGAAAACAAGCTGTTATATGCTATACTGGATGTAAAATAAAAATACGGCAGTACAGGAAAGCGAGGATAAAGAATGCGATACAGAACATTGGGTAAAACAGGTCTTAGTGTCAGTGAAATCGGTCTGGGTGCAGAATGGTTAGAACGGCATACATTAGAAGAAATCAAGGATGTTATCGGGCGATGTGAAGAGAGCGGAATCAATATTTTAGATTGCTGGATGGCGGAACCAAATGTACGTTCCAATATTGGTAAGGCAATTAAGGACAGGCGTGACAAATGGATTATTCAGGGGCACCTTGGCTCTACCTGGCAGGATGGACAATACCTCAAAACGCGGGATATAACAAAAGTCAAAGAGGCATTTGAGGATTTGCTCACCCGCCTTAATACCAATTACATCGATCTGGGAATGATACATTTTGTGGATGAAACGGCTGAGTTTCACCAGATTATACAGAGTGAATTTATGGAGTATGTACGAGCGTTAAAAAATATCGGTGTCATACATCATATTGGATTGAGCACCCACAACCCGGATGTAGCAAAACTTGCTGCCTTACAAGGCGAAATTGAGATGATATTATTCAGTATTAACCCTGCATTTGATATGCTTCCGGCTACTGAGGATATGACAGAGTATTTCAATGAGACATATGCTGATGGACTGGGAGGAATCGCACCGGAGCGGTCTGAATTGTATCAGATTTGTGAACGTGAAAATGTCGGTATTAATGTCATGAAAGGCTATGCAGGCGGCAGGCTGTTCTCGGCAGAGGCTTCACCATTTGGAGTAGCCCTGACTCCCGTCCAATGTCTCCATTATGCTTTGACCCGACCAGCGGTGGCCAGCGTTCTCGTTGGATATGACACCATAGAACACGTTGACCAGGCAGTTGCTTATGAGACAGCTGATGAAGAGGCAAAAGACTATGCAACGGTTCTTGCTGGGGCGCCAAGCCATGCATATTCCGGACAGTGTACCTATTGCGGCCATTGTCTGCCATGTCCGTCTGAAATAGATATAGCAATGGTACAAAAGCTCTATGATTTAGCCACTATGCAAAAGGATCTTCCCGATACCATTAAGGCACACTATTTTGGATTGTCTGCAAATGCAGAGGACTGTGTTGCCTGCGGCGGATGTGAAGAACGATGTCCATTTGGTGTTCCGGTTATGAAACATATGGAACAGGCAAAATTATTGTTTCAATAAATACCGTAAAGATCTTGCGTTGCAAGAACTCAGTCTGCAGATAAACTCAGTTTCTATCATATCATTATTCATACATGGATAAAAACCGACCTCCAAAAGTCAGATTAAGAGTCTGACTTTTGGAGGCGGTACATAATTCAGACAGTCTGATGTCCTCATTATTGTTAATTAAACGAAAGTTAATAAGATATTATATGATTCGGATTTTAAATCCAAAGACCCCAAAATGTAAACACGTGAACAAAAGAATAAAAACGCCTCCCACAATTAATGAAAGTATTTTAATTACACGGTATACTTTTTCTTTAAATACCATAAATAATACTCTATAACAAATAATTCCCAAAAACCCTCCGATACCATTCAAAATCACATCATCGATATCCGTTGTCCCAACCTTGAGTACATACTGCAAAATCTCAGCAGCTATACTAAACAGTAAAATGATTGTCACATTTCCCAATAGAGTCTTTTTGTTATTAATCAGCGCCAGATAAATGCCCATGGGAACGAACATAAAAATATTGCCAATTACATTAGAAAATGCAAGAGTGCCATCATTAATAACATAATCCACTATAAATCTGAAAGGCATTAAATTCACTGACCGGAATGAACTTGTCTTAAAAAATAGCAGAACTATTAAAATTATAAAATACACAGCAATAATACCATATAAAAGAATATCTTGAAAATATTTCCTCTTTATCGTCATATACTTTCTCCTAACATATTTTGCACAACAATGAGCTGTATTCACTCGGCGATGCGTAATATATGTCTTTGCCTGCCGCTGGAACAATCCCATTACTCTATTTGTAGTTATGCTTCTTCTGATTTTCCTTATTACACAATATTATAGGTTCGATGTGTATAATATTGACATACGTTGTCAGGTTTTTCATGTTATGATAGTAAGTATCTATTGAGGGAGGTAAATCCGATGTCCGAAGGGCGTTTATTCAAAATCATCTATTATCTTTTAGAAAAAGGACGGGCAACTGCGCCGGAACTTGCAGAAAAATTTGAAGTTTCCATTCGAACAATTTATAGGGATGTTGATTCGCTCAGCAGTGCCGGTATTCCCATTTATGTCACAGCGGGCAGAAAGGGTGGAATCCAGCTGCTGGATCATTTTGTCCTGCATAAATCCATCTTATCGGATAAAGAAAAGCAGGAAATTTTGATGGGGCTGCAGAGTCTTGGCGCAATACAATACCTGGATGCAGAGGATATTCTGACAAAACTGGGCGCTGTTTTTCAAACTGCCCAGACAAAATGGATTGAGGCTGATTTATCACGCTGGGGAATCTCCAGAGAAAATGAGCAAAAAACATTCCAAACTTTAAAGCAGTCCATTTTGGAAAGCAGGGTCATTTCCTTTACTTATTATTCGCCTTCCGGTACTGGTATGAAAAGAGAAGCGGAACCTTTGAAATTATTTTATAAAGACAAAGCATGGTATCTTTATGCTTACTGCCGCTGCCGGTCTGGGAACAGGCTTTTTCGGATTTCCAGAATGAAGGAAATCACACTTACAAAAGAGGAGTTTAGCAGACAGATGGAAATCCCTGATACAGTATTTCCTACGGCGGAAGATATAGGGAAGATAATGGAAATAGTGCTGCAATTTCCGGAGGAAATGGCTTATCGTATATATGATATTTTTGATGATCAGGATATTGTAAAGTTGGAAAATGGATATCGGGTGACAGCATCCGTGCCGGAAAACCAGTGGCTTTATGAATTTATTATGTCTTTTGGGGATCAAGTGGAAATTATATCGCCGAAACGGTTAAGAGAGAACATCATAGAACGCTGTAGGCGTGCATTACAGCATCACAGGAAGGAGTAATCATATGAATATAAAAAAAGAGTTAGAGAGTATGTCTGGGAAAATCGATAGGATGCAGTTTAGTAATGTTGATATTCAGCCTGAAAAAATTCGGGCTGTGATGATTAATGAGGTAGTTCCAGCCGATTCAGAACAAGATTTTTACGGCGGTGGCAGGACTGCATATTTAGAAACGACAATCCCTCTGTTCCAAAAAGCTGGTGCCTGCGCAGACACCATAAATGATCTAATTGATTTGGGCATTTATATTACGAATGCAGTAAAAGTTCCAAAATCAGAATATGCAATAAGTCGGGACCAGATTGAAAAAAGCCTGCCGTTTCTGGAAAAAGAGCTGTCACTTTTCCCTGATTTGAGAGTAATTATGCTTATGGGGGACGTTGCAAAAAAGGCGTTCAATCTGATCAGCAAGAAAACCTCCGGGAAAAATGCAATTCCAGCCATTTCAACTTATAAAATGCGAAACAGCGAATTTTACTATAAAGGCATCCGAATAATGCCCTCCTATATCATGACCGGTCAGAATATTCTGATCGAAAAATCTAAGTTTGAGATGGCGGCAGAAGATATAGCCAATATGCTGGAGATCATTCGGCTGTAATCATATTAAGTATCTTTTTATTTATTATTTGAAATATCATTTTAAGAGATTTCAAGAATCGTTTCAAGAATAATTTCAAGGATAATTTCAATAATGATTTTAAGAATCATTTTAAGAATGATTTCAAGTATCATTTCAAGAATGATTTTAAGAATCATTTTAAGGATCATTTAAATAATCATTTCAAGTATCATTTAAGTATTATTTTAGATATCATTATAAAAATCATTCCAAGTATCATTTCTGGCAATGTAAAATTCAGAAAATTAAAGTCAAGTTCGAAGTATAGAATAAAGTTATATATCTTAAAGCACTGTATATTACAATTATAAAATATACAGTGCTTTGTTTTTATTTTCATCTCTGATATAATAGTATAATCCGGTGTTTATTTGCATGCTATTAAAGCATAAATCGAAGCAGAAGATTCTTACACAAAAAGAAACGAGGTAATCAAAATGAACACTATAAAAATGGGTTTTTCACAAAAAGATATTACTCCTTCGGATTCCATTCAGACAGTTGGGTTTGGACGGCAGGATGAATGGTCAAGAGGCATTCTGAATCCCCTGTATGCACAGATTGCCATATGGAAATCCGCTGATGAAATGGGCTGCCTTGCCGCAATCGACCATATTGGTTTTTCCAAACAGCATGGAGAGTTTTTGAGGGATGAAATTGGGAAGCTGTTATCTGTTCCCCGGGAGAAGGTAATGCTCTGTTTTACGCATAGCCATTCGGCACCTAATGACAGCAGCGCCCCGGAGTATTTTCAATTTCTCTGCAGTCAGATAAAATCTGGAGTAGCAGAAGCACTGCAAAACATGGATTTTGTATACGCGGCATGGGGGAATGCCTATACCGATATCGGTTTGAACCGGCGCAGCGGCTGTGATACGGTAGACAAAAGGATCGGAATATTAGAAGTCCGGGGAGCGAATGACGAAGAGCTGAAGTTAATCCTACTTCGCCTGTCTGTACACAATAACGTACTGAAAGCAGATAATTACCAGATATCACCGGATTTTTTCGGCACCGTAAGGGATGTATTACAAGCTAAATATAACTGTCCGGTTATGGTAACCCAGGGGGCTTCCGGAAATGTAGCGCCAAAGTATTTTCAATCAGAACTTTTGCCGCCGGATGCCAGTGACAGTCGTTTTATCCGCTCAGAAACGGCACTGAACGACATGGCACAGGCGGTGCTTTTACAGACAGAGCCGGTCATTGCATCCCTGGAACCACAACCGCTTAAAACCATCTCCATGTATTCCAGAAAAATCACTCTTTTTGCAGATGTACCGACCTATGAGCAGGCAGCTGCTATTGCCAAAGAAGCAGCGGAAGCATGTGGCATTGATGGTACGCTGTGGCTTGGGGAAGTACAGCGTCTTTTGGAAAATAAGACAGACGTACAGGAGGAAGAGATCGAAGTCCAGTATTTGTTCCTGGATACGTTCTGCCTGTGCGGTGTTGCGAATGAAATAATGTGTGAATTTGCACTGGATGTTTCCCGGCTGCTCCAGAATGATTTTTTCTATTTTGGAGGTTATACCAATGGATGCACAGGCTATTTTCCAACGGAAGAAGAATTCGATATGGGCGGATATGAAGTTTACTGGTCCATGCTTTTTTATTTCATGTATCATGGTCGTGTCTTTCCGCTGCAGAGGAACTCGGCATCGGAATTAATCAGGTTTGTAGCTGATCATGCCGTGGGGAGGAATTCAGACGGATGAAACTGTTATTAATAGAAGATGACCGGATTCTTCGCAGAGAGCTGGCGCGGGAACTGGACAGCAATGGGTATGAAGTGAAGCTGGCGGATGACTTTGACCGGGTAGAGGATTACGTTAAAAGCGGAGATTATAAGCTCCTGCTGCTGGATATTTCCCTTCCGGGCAGAGATGGTTATGAAATCTGCAGAAGAATCCGGCATTTTTCAGGATAATTTGCTGCATTTTTACATAAGGGACAATGGTTGCGGCATTACCTCTGAAGACCTCCCAAGAGTTTTTGAAAAAGGCTTCACCGGAAAAAATGGAAGAAAAAATATGCGCTCTACCGGAATGGGACTCTATCTCTGTAAAAAATATGCAGATGATATGGGCATTGGATTAAGCATCCAATCAGAAGAAAAAAATATACACAAGTCCGCCTGTCATTGCCTCTGCGCCTGTAGAGGCAATTCTTAGCAAAACATTGCTGCTGTCCTTTTCAGGGGCAAACGGAATTTTTCTGATCATTTATGGCTGTTATTTAATCATCACCTGCCATCAATACCAGAAAAATGTCCTGCGTGAGCAAAAGAAGTACCATCTGCGGAATTTATGATAGAGTTTCTATAAAACAGTTTCAGGAATTGACAGCTTGCATTAGTATGCGTTACACTTTAAACATAAGAACGTATATATAGAAAGCAGGTGGGAAAATTGCTGCTGTTACCGCGATTTATTAAAATGAGTGTTTATCTCTGTACAAGGTCTGATGAAGGACGAAGCTTGTACAGAGTAAAATGAGATAAATTCGTCCGCATTGGATTTTGTACTTAAAAATCAAATAAATTTTTAAGGAGAAAACCAATGGAAAATAAACCATATAAAAAATTTATCGTATTTTGGGCTTCACAAACCGTGTCACAGCTTGGCAGCTCCATGACCGGATTTGCCCTCATCATCTGGGCATATAAGCAGACCAATTCAGCAATGACTGTTTCTCTGCTTACCTTTTTTTCTTATGCTCCCTATGTCCTTGTAAGCCTGTTCGCAGGTTCTTTCGTGGACAGGCACAAAAAGAAAAGCATTCTGCTTTGGTCTGACAGTGTCTCTTTTTTGTGTTCCCTTAGTATTGTGATACTTTTGATCATAGGAAAACTGGGAATCGTTCATATTTATATTGTCAATATCATTACGGGATTTATGAATTCGTTTCAATCTCCTGCATCTTCCGTGGTGATTGGAACCATTGTGCCGGAAGATAAGTTATCCAATGCAAGCGGCATGAATTCCCTTTCCGGATCCATGTTGGCAGTGGTTACGCCGATGCTTGCCTCGTTCATCATCTCATTTTGGGGGATGGAGGGTATTATAATAATCGATATGCTAACCTTTTGGTTTGCTTTTTCTGTGTTACTATTTTATATTAAAATTTCTGAAAATACGGAAGATATATCCGGTTCCTTAGGGGATATTTTCAAGGGGTGCAGGGAAGGAATCTCCTTTTTGCTCAGTAATAAAGGCCTGTGGTATATGATTATCAGTATGGCTATTATGAATTTCTTTTCAAGGCTCACTTACGAGAATATTCTTCCGGCAATGCTTTTGGCACGAAGTGGTGGAAACGAAACTGTACTTGGGACTGTCAGCGGATTACTTGGGGCGGGTGGAATAGCAGGGGGATTATATGTTTCATTCTTTAAACTTCCGAAAAGTCCGGTTAAAATGATTTACTTTTCTGCTGCATTTTCTTTTATCGCAGGTGATCTGCTGATGGGATTGGGATCAAACATCTGGATCTGGTGTATTGCCGGGATTGCAGCCAGTGTGCCTATTCCTTTTATCAATGCAGGACAAAATGTGATTATATACCAGAGCCTGCCCAAAGATATGCAGGGCAGGGTATTTGCGGTACGAAATGCAGTGCAGTATGCGACTCTTCCTATGGGTATACTTACAGGAGGCTTTCTTGCAGATTATGTATTTGAGCCGTTTATGCAGACCCGTCATCCCCTTGCACTGCTTCTTCAGGGGATTGTGGGGGGCGGAAGCGGCAGCGGAATGTCGGTTATGTTTCTGTGCACCGGTATATTAGGATTTATCACAAGCATTTTGTGGTATCGAAACCCGGAGCTTAGAAAGTTAAATTAATTGAATTAACACTCAGGTCCCGGTTGTGGTTCGCAGATTTCCAGCTGCTTTTTAAATAAAGACCGGAAGACAAGTCTCACAAAGGGACCTGCAAAAAATACCTGCCAGCATAGTGCCATGGGAAAGTTCATAACTGTTGTCTGGAACCAAACTGCAATAATTTCTTTACCCGGATGTTTAAAAAGGATCGCTGCAGCCAGACTCATTACAGGGCACATCAGGCATACGATAACGCAGGATATTGCCAGCGTTATAAATACAGGGCGGTCTTTCGGGGTTACAACACGAAAAGCAATGAGGTGTGACAGTTTTTCGACCACAAAAAATTCCAGTACAAATGCAAGCGGCCACATAATAACCAGTTCATGAAAAGCCAGAAGAAATACTTCGTTAGTCATTCCGCCCAGATTGATTGCTATGTTATAACAGATCATAGCATAGACCATGGCGAAGGCCATGAGAATTGTGAAAATAATATTTTGTGCTTTGGTTTTTGGCATTTTTTAAATCTCCTTCTCTTAAAAAAGTGCGCAAAAATACACGTGTGTTGTTCGTTAATCAGGCGAGCAAAATGCACACATGTATCGTTTCCAATTAAAACCAAAGTATTTTTGTCGTTATGTAATTTTATCGGAGGTAAGTATATCATAAAAATCAAGGTTTCGTAAGTATTTTTTTAAATTTCTTCAATTGTCTTTAAAGTTTCCGGATATTTCTTTCCGGTTTCCATCTCTTTTTTATAAAGCCATGTACAAAAGAACAGTGCCAGAATCTCTGTAACCGGAAAAGTGAACCATACAAAGAAAAGACCTTTAAAATGAAACAGCCATGCCAATGGTACCAGAAGAATGATCTGACGCAGAATCGTCACACTGATACTGGCATTTCCTTTGTTAACTCCCTGAAAATAAACAGTAAACATTATGACAAAAGCCGCGGGTATAAAACTGACAGAAATAATACGCAGCGCTGAACGTCCGATCTCCAAAATTTCCTGGTTTTTTGAAAAAATCAATATCAGCTTTTCCGGTATTGCATTAAATATGATACATCCCACCAACATTACCACACAGGAAACTGCAATGGAACAGCGAAGAGTCTGCTTCACGCGCACATAGTCTTTTGCCCCATAGTTGAAGCTGATGATAGGCAGGATGACCTGCTGTAATCCCATAAGTGGAATAAAGAAGAAGGTCTGTAATTTATAATAAATTCCCAGTACCGTGACCGCACTTTCCGTAAATTGCTTTAAAATCAAATTCAGCCCCACCATATAAAGCGTATACAGAGACTGCATAATGATGGAAGGAAGTCCTGTTTTGTAAATTAAAATGCAGTTCCTCAGAGTTATTTTCCCTTTCAGCGGACATTTATGCAAAACGGCAGCAAGGACGATCAGCATGGCACACCACTGTCCTATAACCGTAGCAATGGCAGCACCCTGAATTCCCATTGCAGGGAATCCCAAATGACCGAAAATCAGCAGAGGGTCTAAGACAACATTGATGAGTGCTCCGGCAATTTGGGCATACATTGGAAGCAGCATATTTTCTTTTGCCTGCAATATCTTGGTGCAGTTTGCTTCCAGAAACATGCCAAGGGAAAAAGCAAAGATAATCTGGCAGTACTGAATTCCCATTTCCCGCACCAGCGCCTGGTTTGAAGAAAAGTTGCAATAGGCATTCATGCACAACAGTCCGGTTACTGCGAACACCAGAAAGTTGATCAGCCCTAAAAAGAGTCCGCTTTTAACGATATTATTCTGATATTTAACATCACCAGCCCCATCCATTCTGGAGATCAGAATGTTAATTCCGGTACCGGTTCCCGTTGCAATGGCAGTCATCAAAAGCTGGATTGGAAAAATAATCGATAACGCTGTCAATCCTTCTGCCGAATACTGTGCAACAAAATAGCTGTCCACAATATTGTAGACAGACTGAATCAACAATGCCAGCATCACAGGCGGGCATAATTCCATTAATATTTTCCATATAGGTGTCTGTTTCATAGTTATTCATCCTCTTTCTTTTTTGCAAAGAATAAAGGATGGAGTAACTACATTGTCAAGCATTTTTAGAATTTTTTTAGAATTTTTATTAAAATTATTTGGATATAGCTAATAGAGATTATTTTTTTACTAAATGAGCTTTTATTTCGCAATAGAAATCGTCTATGTAATCAAACAGCTGCAAGCCTAATTCTTCTGCGTAGACTTCGTCTGTGGTATATCCATTCTCCCCCATCCATTGAATCA
This sequence comes from uncultured Robinsoniella sp., assembly GCA_900539655.1. Lineage (GTDB taxonomy): Bacteria > Bacillota > Clostridia > Lachnospirales > Lachnospiraceae > Robinsoniella. Next base: position 26,945 of record UQCR01000010.1, on the reverse strand, counting down.
GCGGCTGTAAATCCGCAGTGTCTTTCACGATACGCACGATGCAGACCGCATAAAAACCAGCCGGAAGCAGGTAAAGATTATCCGGATTGACATGTTCATATTTACAATCCGCAATTTTTAAATATTCTCTGTATTTACATATTTTATCGCGAGCCATCTCTTTGGGGTCAATGAGATAACCATATTTTCTCTGGATGGAGCCTGCATGCTGCAGCTCATATTTTGCGGCTTCCTGTAGATTGGCATGATAGGAGCTTTCATCTCTTTTTAAAATACCGGTAATAACAGTTTCCTCTTCCAGCCATTTCATCTGCACATCTGCCAAATTTACTCCAGAGGATATCCGCATATTCTCCTGATCATACCATAGAATATCTTCCGCCACCTGCTGATAGTATGCGCTTAAACGCAGAGCTTCATTGCGATAGTCCATGAGCAGCCGGGTTACTTTCGCATTATCATGAAAATTGAGCAGCTGTTTTACTTTTTCCAGGGGAACGCTTAATTTACGGCAGGTTGTTATAATGTCCAGCTGCCACAGATTCCATCTGGAATAATACCGGTACTGATTCTTCTGATCGGTATAATCCGGTGTCAGTAATCCTATTTTATTATAGAAATGCAGTGTATCTTTTGAAATTCCGGTAATTTTGCTGACTTCGCCAATCAGATAATATCCTTCTTTCAATTTCTTCCTCCTTTAAATGCAAATTAGCCTTTTATAGAATTTTATTATAATACCGTAGAAACTTCAGAATTACAATACCGAACAGCGACGAATTGCAAAATCCAATGACAATTTCACCAAAAAAGTTCATTAAAAATTGGAAGAAACAGAGAAAGTACTTAGGATGGCCAGTATACGATTGACTTCTTAAGTGGTCTATGCTATGATTCTTCCATGCGAAGGATAGTGATTGTGTATACAAGCTAAACCTGTATGTAGAAATGATTTTGAGGGCTCATGCTTTCAGATTTATTTGTGCATATAGGTTTTTTTATTGCCAATTTCACTTTTGGCGTTAAGGGGGAAATGATAAATGAGGATATTTAAAGCTCTGAACAACAATGTTGCGGTTGTCATAGACGAAAAGGACCAGGAAAAAATTGTAATGGGCAAAGGTATCTGCTTTAAGAAAAAAGCAGGAGATGATATTAATCCTGAAATGATTGATAAAATTTTTTTCCTTTCCGCGCCCGATGCACATAATAAATTTCAGGTACTGATTCAGGATGTGCCCATAGAACATATTGCAATCGGAGAGGAAATTATCTCAGAAGCCAAGCTGCGTCTCGGAAAAAAGCTTAATGATATGGTTTATATTTCCCTAATTGATCATGTACATACTTCTATACTTCGCTTCCTGGATGGTGTAACCGTAAAAAATGTTCTTCTTTGGGATATCCGCAGATTTTATAAGGACGAATTCCAGGTAGGGCTCTGGGCACTGGATATCATTCAGGATAAATGTAAAGTCAGACTTCCTGATGATGAGGCTGGTTTTATCGCACTTCATTTGGCAAATGCCCAGATGGACCAGGAGAAGATGCATAATATGTATGAAATCACCAGGATTATGCAGGAAATCGTCAACATCGTTAAGTATTACTTTCAAATCGAGTTTAATGAGGATGATGTCTATTATTATCGCTTTATTACTCATTTGAAATTCTTTGCAAAGCGCCTTATCGATCACAATATTTATCAAGAGGATGATAATGACGACTTATGGGACGTGATTAAATCCAAATACCAGAATGCTTTTCGCTGTGTGGAGAAAATCACCCGGTTTATATTAAAGAAATACGAATATCAGTTATCCAAAGAAGAACAGATTTATCTGACGATTCATATAGAACGTGTGGTAAATAAGGCAGTTCATTAAGAAGAGAACATCATACCATGTATGCCAGGATGGTGACATTCAGTTGGCCAAACCTTCATAAAATAAATTATTAATGGAGGACAAAAAATGGGTAAGTATGAGAATCTGGCAAGAGAAATTGTGAACCATGTAGGCGGCAGGGAGAATATCAGCAGCCTCACACACTGTATTACAAGGCTTCGTTTTAAATTAAAGGACGAAAGCAGAGCAAAGGATGATATCATCAAAAATATGGATGGTGTCGTTACCGTCATGAAAAGCGGCGGCCAGTATCAGGTGGTGATCGGGAATCATGTACCTGAGGTATATGCCGATGTAATGAACCTGATCGGTTTAGAAGAGGAAAGTACGGAAAGGCAGGACGATTCGCGGTCTGGTAATCTGTTTAACAGGGCGATTGATGTCATCTCCGGTATTTTTCAGCCGATTCTTGGAATCATGGCTGCCTGCGGTATGGTAAAGGGCTTAAATGCGTTGTTTGTGGCACTGGGTTTGTATACAGATGCCAGCGGAGGCTATCTGGTATTAAATGCAATCGGGGACGGCTTATTTAACTATATGCCCCTGTTTCTTGGATATACGGCAGCGAAAAAGTTTCATTTGAAGCCAATGCTCGGTTTAGTAATCGGCGCCATTATGTGTTATCCCACCATTCAGACAAGTGCGCTGGAAGCCGGCGGGCAGGCACTCTATACGCTGTTTGGCGGGACGGTATTTGAATCTTTGGTGTATACGGAATTCTTTGGGATTCCTCTGATTTCCATGAATTATACAGGTACTGTAATCCCGGTTATCTTTGTAGTATACTTTGCATCAAAATGCGAAAAATTTTTTAATAAATTCATCCCGGATCTTGTGAAATTTTTCTTTGTGCCGATGCTGACACTGCTCGTCGCAGTTCCGGCAGGTTTTCTGCTGATCGGTCCACTGGCGACTTTTGGCTCCGCCATCATTGCACAAGTTGTAATGTCCGTGCGGAATTTCAGCCCGATGTTAGCCGGAGCAATAGTGGGATTAACCTGGCAGGTACTGGTAATATTCGGACTGCACTGGGGCTTCATTCCGGTTTATATCAATAACATTATGACTAATGGGTATGATAATGTCATGATGCCATTCTTTGCATGTACCTTTGCAACCTCGGCGGTAGTGTTGGCTATCTTCTTTAAAACAAAGAATAAGCAGCTCAAAGAAATGGCACTGCCAAATTTTATTTCCGGCATATTTGGTGTTACAGAACCAGCTATCTACAGTATTCTGCTGCCTCTTAAGAAACCTTTTATCATTAGCTGCATCGTCGGCGGAATCGGAGGCGGTTTTTACGGAGCATTTAATTTCCGGAAATTTATGATGGGCGGTATGGGGATCTTTGAGTTCCCCGCTATGATTGAGCCGGATGGAAGCATGGGCAATCTGATTGTGGCATTTGCCGGTGTTATCATTACGATGGTCATTGCATTTACCGCTACCATGATTCTGTACAGGGAAAAAGCAGGAACAGATATAACGGATTTAGCAGATACAGCAGGTGCGACAGATACAGCAGATGCGACAGATACAGCAGATTCAACAGTTACAGCAGATTCAACAGTTACAACAGGCACGTCAGATGCAGCAGATACATCAGGCACATCAGATGCTGATATTATGCACCGCGGAAATCGAGGACAGGCAGTCATTGGACAACCGAAAGCCATGTTTAAACAATTAGAGATCGGAAGTCCGGTGAAAGGAAAGGTCCTGAAGCTGGAATCCATTAAAGACGATGCATTTGCTTCCGGTGTACTTGGAAAAGGTGCCGCCATATTACCTGTGGAGGGCAAAGTCTTCGCCCCGTCAGACGGAGTGGTATCCACCCTGTTTCCTACGCTTCATGCCCTTGGTATGGAAACGGATGAAGGTGCTGAGATACTGATTCATATCGGACTTGACACGGTGCAGTTAAACGGAGAAGGATTTGAAGCTTTTGTCAGAGAAGGTGAGCGGGTGCAAAAAGGTCAGCTTTTGATTAAATTTGATATAGATTTCATAGAAGAAAAAGGCTTTTGTCTGGAAACTCCGGTAATCGTGACCAATTCCGATGATTATCTTGCGGTAGTCGAAGTAGCTGACAAACAGGTGAGTCCAGGTGAAAACCTGTTGAAAATATTGAGATAGGGGGTGAGTGTATGGCATTTCCAAAAGATTTTATGTGGGGCGGAGCAACGGCTGCCAACCAATGTGAAGGTGGAATAGGGGAAGGCAGAAGAGGCGCCGCTAATGTAGATATGTGTCCGTCAGGAAAAGACAGAAATGCAGTTATCACCGGGCACCTGAAGATGCTGGAGATGGATCATACTCATAGTTATCCCGCTGCGGAGGCAATTGATCTGTACCATCATTTCCGGGAGGATATAAGGCTTTTTGGAGAGATGGGTTTTCAGGTATACCGCATGAGTATTGCCTGGACCAGAATATTTCCAAAGGGCGATGAAGAAGAGCCTAACGAAGAGGGCCTACAATTCTACGAAGATATTTTCAGAGAATGCCGGAAATATCAGATACAGCCGTTGGTAACGATTTCACATTTTGATTGTCCCATCTGGCTAATCCAAAAATACGGCGGATGGCGCAACAGACGGCTCATTGATTTTTACCTGCATCTTTGCGAGGTACTTTTTACCCGTTTTCGGGAATATGTGACCTACTGGCTGACATTTAATGAAATTAATATGATTCTGCATGCTCCGTTTATGGGGGCTGGAATATGTTTTGAAGAAGGCGAAAATGAAGAGCAGATTAAGTACCAGGCAGCTCATCATGAATTAGTAGCCAGTGCTCTTGCCACAAGGATGGCACACGAGATTAATCCGGAAAATAAAATAGGCTGTATGTTTGCGGCTGGAAGCGCTTATCCTTATTCCTGTAAACCGGAAGATGTATGGCAGGCATTGCTCACAGACCAGGAAAATTATTTTTTTGTGGATGTGCAGGCTAGGGGATATTATCCGCCCTATGCAGAAAAGCGCCTTCGTAAAAAGGGCATATTTCCCTTGATGGAAGAGGGAGATTATGAAATTTTAGAGAGATATCCGGTGGATTTTATATCCTTTTCATATTATAACAGCAGATGTATAGCGGCGCCCGGGGGAGAACAGGACGAGGCTGAGGGCAATCTTTTCAAATCAGCAAAGAATCCCTATTTGAAATTCAGTGATTGGGGATGGCCTATTGACCCGCTGGGTCTGCGGATTACTTTAAACCAGGTATATGACCGGTACCAGAAACCGTTGTTTATTGTGGAAAACGGACTGGGAGCCGCCGATGTGCCGGATGAAAACGGATATGTAGAGGATGATTACCGTATTGAATACCTTGATGCGCATATCCGTGCTATGATGGCGGCAGTGGAAGAGGATGGTGTAGAACTGCTGGGATATACAACCTGGGCACCGATTGATTTAATCAGTGCAGGAACTGGTGAGATGAAAAAACGCTATGGTTTCATCTATGTAGATAAACAGGATGACGGAAGCGGAACACTTGCCAGGACAAAGAAAAAATCATTTTATTGGTATCAGCGCATAATTGCGACAAATGGAGAATATCTAAAGGAGGATTAAAACATGAAGAATTTTAGTTATGTAGTTAACGATGAGGTAGGGATTCATGCAAGACCGGCAGGACTGCTGGTAAAAGAGGCAAAAAAATACGAGAGTAAAATTACGCTTTCCAAAGACGGAAAGTCAGCAGATGCGAATAAACTGATGGCTGTTATGAGCCTGGGCGTAAAATGCGGCCAGACCGTGGAAGTTGAAATTAGCGGTGCTGACGAGGAAAACGCGTACCAGGGTATGAAAAAATTCTTTGAAGAAACCTTATAATCACTGACAAAGAAGCCGTGTCTGACAGTGTGGCATACAGCTGTCAGAAAGCAATTTAATACACGCTTGTTAATAACATTGAGGAGGCAAAAAATGCTAAAATTATCAGGAAAATCGGTATATAAAGGTATCGTTATGGGACCCGTTGTGGTTTTAAAAAATAACGACCATCAGGTAAAACGTAAAAAGATTGAAAATGCAGAATTGGAAATTGAAAGAGTGGAAAAAGCTCTGGAAGCGGCAAAAGAGCAGCTCCAGAAATTATATGATAAGGCAGTAAAAGAAGTGGGCGAAGCCAGTGCTGCCATTTTCGAAGTCCATCAGATGATGCTGGAAGATGAAGACTATCTGGATTCCATACACAATTCCATCCGGACAGAAATGATCAATGCGGAATACGCCGTTGCCGTAACCGGAGATAATTTTTCTGCAATGTTTGCCAACATGGATGATGACTACATGAAAGCCAGAGCAGCGGATATCAAGGATATTTCCAACCGCCTGGTTCAGAACCTGGAAGGAAAGGGTGAGCTGGACTTAAGTACTATGGAAGCGGCAATCATTGTGGCAGATGATTTAAGCCCCAGTGAAACCGTCCAGATGGATAAAGAAAAAATTCTGGCATTTGTAACTGTACATGGCTCCACCAATTCCCATACGGCGATTCTGGCTCGCATGATGAATATCCCGGCACTGATAGGGGTACCGGTAAACCTGGAAGAAATTAAAAGCGGTATGGAAGCCGTTGTAGACGGATTTACCGGGGAAGTTATATTTGAGCCATCGGAGGATCTGTGCAGCCAGACGAATATCAGAATTCAGGAAGAGAAAGAAAAACTGGAACTTTTAAATACGTTAAAAGGAAAAGAAAATATAACACTTGGTGGTAAGAAAATCAATATCTATGCAAATATCGGCAGCGTAGGCGATGTGGGATATGTACTGGAAAATGATGCCGGAGGCATTGGATTATTCCGCAGTGAATTTTTATATCTTGGAAATTCCGATTTTCCAACAGAAGAAGAACAGTTTCGGGCATACAGGCAGGTAGTGCAGATGATGGCTGGTAAAAAAGTTATTATCCGTACATTGGATATCGGAGCAGATAAACAGGTAGAATATTTTAACCTGGGCAAAGAAGACAACCCTGCCCTGGGTTACCGCGCAATCCGCATCTGCCTGAAACAGCCGGATATTTTCAAGACACAGCTTCGTGCACTGTTTCGTGCAGCCGTATATGGAAATCTGTCGATCATGTATCCAATGATTACATCCACGGAAGAAGTCCATAAGATTTATGAAATTGTAAATGAAGTAAAAGAAGAGCTTGATAAGGAACAGATTCCTTATAAACTTCCGGAACAGGGGATTATGATCGAAACGCCTGCTGCGGTTATGATCAGCGATGAACTGGCTGAAATCGTGGATTTCTTCAGTATTGGAACAAATGATTTAACACAGTACACGCTGGCGATTGACAGGCAGAATGAAAAACTGGATGATTTTTATAATCCTCATCATAAAGCCATTTTGAAAATGATACAAATGGTGGTGGACAATGCCCACAAGTGTGGAAAATGGGCAGGTATCTGCGGAGAATTAGGTGCAGATCCGGAATTGACGGAAAAATTCATACGTATGGGAGTAGATGAGCTGTCAGTTGCGCCTTCCATGATTCTGAAACTCAGAAAACAGATTCGGGAAATGGCGGATTAAAAATGATAACAGTAAAAGGGGGATGATCACACCAGAAGCGTGTGAGTCCCCCTTTTTCGATAATTTAATTGTCTTCTTCTATCTTTCGGCATCCCGCTTTTCCAGAAATATTTTATGTATCTGAATTTATCTGAATTTATCTTAAGCAATTTCATTCCTTAAGATCCGTTGTGACAGTAGTGCAACGGCAAACATAACGACGCTTACAAACAGTAACGGAATATATACTTGCGCATGAAAGGCACGAAATAAAAATCCATATATGACCTGCCCTACCGGAGCCACGCACTGTGCAACCGCCATAACGATAGCCATGACTTTCCCCAGGTTTTCATTTGGGGTCTTTTTTTGTACCTTCGTAATCACGTAGATCGATAAGATCGTCATAATAATTGCGATGGGTACCGCACTGATCAAAAACAGGATAAAGGATGGGTAAAATCCGAATTCCAACATCATAGGGGTAACGGATAATGCCAGGGGAATAAGTATAACGGCAATTGCCAGTATCCAAATGTAAACCTTTTTCATAATAATTTTACTGGCAAGCACTCCAATCAGAAGCGCTCCTAAAATATTTGCAAATTGTATAATTCCCATTCCTACTCCATAGACCGAGTCCGTACTTTTCATAGTCATTCGCAAAATGATGGGTCCGCCCACAACAAAAAGCGGGGTGAGGATGAAATTGATCAGAGCAGCAATGAGCATAGATTTTAAAATAAAGGGCTGTTTTGAAACGAAGACAAATCCTTCCTTCATATCCCTGCCAATGGTTTTCAGCATGGAACCTTCCGACTGCCTCTTTGTAAAAGGGATTTTGATAAATATCTCCATCACTGCCGATAAAAAGAAAGCTGCGCCGCTGACAGCAATTAATGCCTGTACAGACATCATTCCATACAGAATCCCAGCACATACCGGAGCCACTACATAAGATAGAGCCTGTACAGCCTGAACGATGCCGTTTGCCCCCGCCAATGAAGATTCCCCAACTAATTGCGGAATACTGGCAGTAACGGTCGGTGTGTACATAGCGCTGATCACAGACAGTAAAACCATGACAACTCCAATCAACAGGATCGAATGACTATTCTGTGACAGCAGCAGTATAAATACCAATACAACAAAGCTGCTTGAAAAGTCAAAGATCACCATCAGGTTACGCCTGTTGAATCGGTCTGCGATGGCACCCCCCAGCGGTGAGAGCAAAATAGGGATATTAGATATTGCAAATAATCCGGCAAATATATCTTCCCGTCCGGTTAAATCCATTACATACAGAGACAGTGCAAATCGCAGCATGGCGCTCCCGAATAGTGAAATGATCTGACCGATGATAACCAGATTAAAGTTCTTATTCCACATCTTATTTTGTAGTGTGTTCATTTAATATTCCTCCATCATATCTGAATCCCCGGATAGTAACAGCAGAACGCTGCAGCAAAGGCTTCTCATTAAATTCTTTTCATCAAATTTGTCGTTTTGGAACAAAGGCCCCTTTAACTGATAAGTTTTGGATAAAATCACATCCTGGGTAATCCCGTCAAAGGATGCGATAATAAACATATAAATATCGTGTATCGGTAATATCGGTTTAAAGTAACCCTCTTTCGCCTTTTTCTCCATAAACTGAAATGTTTTTTCAATCAGGAAATCATAATTGGATGCTTCCGTGACCTGGGAACGATAATAGAGAAGGCGTTCCGGGTCATTTGCAAATAAGATGCCCAGTTCAAAACTTATTTTCCCATAACCCTGTAAGTAGTTTGTAATATCTTCTGTGACTACATGGAAAGCTTCAATAAGAATCTTTTCCGGTTTATCTTCCGATGCGAATATCCGGTTTATTTTATCCTTAAAATCTAATATGTGGTTAAAGCGGTTGGACAGTGCTATAAAAATATCATCAATATTAGAATAATACTTATATACACTACCGTGGCTAAAACCGGTTTCTTTCACGATGTCGCTCATTGTAACTTCATAGGCGGGCTTTTTCATACATACAGAAAAAGCGGCATCTAAAATTTGATTCTTCTTTTTTTCAAAGTAGGATTCGTTTACTTTTGGCAAAATATTTCCTCCCTGATTTAAAAATGACAGTGTTGTCATTTTAATATAGCATGGGAGAGTTGTGGTGTCAATATAAAAATGACAGTATTGTCATTTTTGAAATTGTTTGGATAGGATGGAATAGGCGCTGCGGAGATGGCATGGTCAATCCTTGCAAACCGCCCTCACAGGGCAGGCATGGAACTGGCACTTCACGTCCTGGAGATCATTCATGGTATTGGCGAAAGTGCAGGTTCCGGTAATAATGGTTTCTGGGGGGCTACGGAAGAATCGGCTTTGGTTTAAAATCATAACTGATTTTGCATTAAGGAACAGGAAGCACTTCTGACGGAGTGCTTCCTGCTTTTATTGAAATTCACATAATGCATTGATCTGCATTACATTCAGGTGTATTGCGGCATCCTTTTCCTCTGCTTACTCTATATCGTTAATCACCAATAGGATTCTCAATTAAAGTAGAAGCAATAAATCTATGAAAATGTCCATCTTCAACTTCTGTCTGAGAATCAATAAAGTGCACATGGCGCTCATCGCCGCATTTGCCAACCGGAACCTGCAGGCCCGTGGTTACGCAGATGGGATGAAAGTGATCTTCATAAAAATCTGTTTTCGCAGTAAATTTGTGAATGTGTCCGCCAGGTACTTTTATTATTTCTTCTGTCACGCCTGCAAAGCGGTGATTGTGAGGATCTTCATTTAGTTCAGCAAGCCGAACGCTTCCCAATACCTCATGAACATGCGTTTGCATACATTTTTTATTACAACTCATAATTGCCTCCATTTCTGCACCTTACCGTGCATTCAAGTCTGTCCCGCAGCCGGAACAAAATTTTATATACCAAATCGTACAGTTTCAGAACAAAACTTATAAAAGATGTATAACAAATTTGGCTTGATAAATTAGATTTATCACAACATTATATGTAAAAAAGGATAAATTGGTGATAAATTTCAGTATCGGTTTTAGTAAGAGCCTGATAAATATATAAACTGTTAGGTAATGAAAATTAAGCGCAGTTTATAGTGAAAAATTGTTATGTGCGTGTTATGATAGATTTATAATTTTATTGTAGCGCAGAGGAGGGAGCGGTTTGGAAGCGAAAGATATAAAGAAACAGATCAGAATTTCCATAACCCTGGTTTCTATCATTAGTGTCATTCTTGTGCTGGTTGGCGGTGTCATTTATTTCAGCATAAAAAGTACCCAGGAGAAGGAAGCACAAAAGTATATGTATGAAATTGTGTCTCAGTATAAAAATATTATCACAACACAAATTGATGGAGATCTTCAGACTTTAGGCGCTATTGCGTCCTTTTCAGGATATGAAAGTACAGTTGATTTGGATGCTGCCCTTTCCCATCTGGAAGAGGAAAGTAAAAGTAATAACTTTATTCGAATGGGTTTTGTCTCTAAAGACGGCATAGGCTATTTTATAGATACAGACGGAACAAAACATTATGACCTGGATGTCAGCGGGGAAAGTTTTATCCGGACAACTTTAACCGGAGAACGCACAGTATCCCAGGTGATCAAAGACCGGATGTCAGATAACTCTGTTGTATGCTATGGAGTTCCGGTCACTTACAAAGGTGATATTATCGGAGCAATTACCGCGACCCGCCTTGCATCAAAGTTTTCAGAAATAATAAATCAGAAGATATTTGATGGTGCTGCCTATATACATATGATTGATCATGAGGGGAACTTTATTATCCGTTCTGACCAGGCTGTTATTAATAAGCAGATGGAGAATATCTTTGATGATGGAAATGTCTCGAAAGATATCCAGACATCTGTCCTTGAGGACATAGGAAAGGGCGGCAATTCCTTCACTACTTTTCACTATGAGGGGAAAGCTTACTGGGTAACCTTTATCCCGGTAGGCATCAATGACTGGCAGTTATTCTGCCTGGTTCCACAGACCTTTTTGAATTATAATTTTAACGCTATTTTTATTGTGTTTGTGTGTACCATGGGCTGTATCATCTTTTTATTTGGCATTCTGTTCTGGTATATCTACAGTTTGCTGAAAAAAGAACATCAGACACTTCAGATATTTGCATATGAGGATATTCTGACTGGTGCGGATAACCGAAACCGATTTGTCAGGGATTTAACCGATTTGTTGAAAGAGCCGAAAAATTATGCCATTGTACTGTTGAATGTATGCGGATTTAAATTCGTGAATGAGTTCTTTGGCTTTGAAAATGGAAATCTTCTTTTAAAGCATATTTCTGAGGTTTTGCATGCAAATACCAATGACGGAGAACGTTATTATCGGGATAATGCAGACCACTTCGGCATGTTAGTCCAATATAAAACGAAAGAGGATCTGATTGGGCGGGTGAAAAAAATTCATGCCCAGATAAATGATTATTTTGTTAGTCCCAACCAGGATTATCGTATTAACTGTAATTTCGGCATTAACCTGATACAGGCAGACCCTTCTAAGCTTCCGGTTTTGACCCCCGATACTGTGATCAATGGTGCCCTTCTTGCGTTGAATAACGTCAATGGAAACACAGCGAATCCTATTGCTTTCTATGATGAGTCCATTCACGATAAGGCCCGTAAAAAGATTGAAATAGAAAGCCAGATGCATGCAGCACTGGCAAACAGGGAATTTCATATGTACTTGCAGCCAAAATACTACTTAAAAGACCACTCTCTTCATAGTGCGGAAGCTCTTGTGCGCTGGTGTTCGGAAGACGGAGTAATTCATTATCCGGATGAATTTATTCCGGTGTTTGAGGAAAACGGATTTATTACAGAGCTGGACATGTTTATGCTGGAAGAAGCATGCAGAAAAGTTTCATACTGGATTCAACAGGGCTATGAACCCCGGCCAATTTCCGTAAATCAATCCAGAATATTCTTTTATGACAATGAATACCTTGATAAATTCCACGAAATAGTAGGCCAGTATCAGATAGACCCATCCCTGATTATTCTGGAAGTGACGGAAAGTGTGGCAATGAGTAATCTGGAGCAGGTAAAGGCGGTGATCAAAAAGCTGCATAACATGGGCTTCGTGATATCCATGGATGATTTCGGAAGCGGATATTCTTCCCTGAATACATTGAAGGATCTGGATATAGCGGAACTTAAGCTGGACAAGGATTTCCTGAATGAACAGTCTACCTCCCCCCGTGGAAAAGTAGTGATTGAAAGTATTATTCATCTTGCCAGATCTCTTTCCATTATAACAGTAGCGGAAGGTATAGAAAACGAAGTACAGCTGGAGTTTTTAAAATCTATTCATTGTGATATTGGGCAGGGGTTCTATTTTGCCAAACCAATGCCGATTGAAGAGTTTGAATTCAGTGCTTATTCCTCGCGTATGAATGGCACTGGTGCCGAAAACAGCGGTGATCAAAATTAACCAATATGTTTAAATCCCTCCAAGCTTTACAGTGTTGGAGGGATTTTTTCCGTATTCATTTCTCTGCTTTTATAATGAACGTTCCATAATTCTGATACAATACCTGCACCGATTTAAAACCGGCATTCACCTGAATATCTATCCTTAAAGACAAAGCGATTACTCTTCATCACCACAGGCAATATAGTCAGATTCAATATAATATCCACCTGGTTTTATCGGCTGATAAAGCTTCTTGTAAATAGGGGACGCATTATCATATCCCCAATAATTACCATATCCGCAATATCAGTGACAGGATGTGACGGGAAAGGGGATTTTAACGCCTTGCGTCAGTTTCATATTGACAAGTGTTATATAGTGTATTATAGTGTTATATATAACATATAAGAATATACCAGCCGGAGGTGAATTTTATGAGTGAAAATGGATTTGTAAAAATAGCTTCTGTAGGAAGCATGACAGAGGCTGAACAAATGGTCTGTATTTTAAAAGAAAACGGTATATTGGCATGGCGACAGGGCAGCATAATGGATTTATATATGGGAGATTCTTATGCCGGTGAAGATATTATGGTGGCTGAAACAGACGAAGAGCCTGCAAAAAAACTATTAGAATCTTTCCCGCAGATACAGACAAAAATGACTTGCCATAAGAGAGAACTGTCAAGGACGCAGCGAATTTTAGGGTGGGTACTATTAATCATTATGGTTCTGTGTATTGTGGTACCGATAATTTTACTATAAATGCTGCTATAAATGATACTAAAAATACTGCTATAAATACTGCTGTAAATTCGAAAATGGCATTGAACACAAGAGAGTGTTGATATTACTTTCAGAAGAGTGTGTTGAAATTGTTTTCTGAAAAGTGTGTTGAAATTTGCTTTCTGACAGTTGTGCGTTCCAGTTTGTGGAGATTTGTCCCGTATAAAGGGCGCGCAGCAGACTGAGAGCTGGCTTTAAAAAGAGAGGTGGAGAACGGAAATTGGAAATAATGATCAGCCACAAAAGCAGCAAACCAATATATGAACAAATCGGATCACAGATTAAAGATATGATACTGACAGGCGAATTAAAAACCGGTGATATGATAACCTCTGTAAGAAGTCTGGCAAAAGAACTGGGAATTGGTGTGCTTACCGTACAGAAAGCTTATGACAGGCTGCAAAAGGAAGGCGTCATTGAAACTGTTGTAGGAAAAGGAACCTATATCACCAATCACAATTCAGGAGGTCTGGAGGACCAGCGCAATCAGATATTGGAAGACAAGGCGATGGAGTTAATTGCACTTGCCAAGAAATATAACATAGAGCAGAACAGCATTATTGAATTGATAAAACTACTGTTTGACGAGTCACAAATTGACTGATATTTAAAATGAGGTGCCATATGAAAAATATTCTTGAAATTAACGATATTACGAAACGATTTGCATCATTTACCCTTGATCATGTACAATTTTCCTGTCCGGAAGGGGCTATCATGGGATTAATCGGTCCTAACGGTGCCGGTAAAACTACCATTATCAATTCCATATTGAACATTATTAATTTAAACGAAGGCAATATCCGGATATTTGGCAAAAATTATTTAGAACTAACGAAAGAAGACAAAGAAAATATTGCGGTTGTGTACGATGACAATAGTCTTCCGGAACATCTTACTTCTAAAGAGGTCAATAAGATTTTTGGGAAAATGTACCTCAAATGGGATGAAAGCTTATTCCATCAATATTTACAGCGTCTGGAAATACCGGATCATACTGCGGTTAAAGATATGTCAAAAGGCAACAAGGTAAAACTGAATTTGGCGGTTGCATTGTCCCACTGTCCCAGACTCCTCATTTTGGACGAAATCACAGGTTCGTTAGATCCAATCATGAGGGCGGAGATATTGAAATTATTTCTGGAATTTATACAGAATGAAAGTAACAGCATTCTTTTCTCATCCCACATCATTACGGATCTTGAGAAAATTGCGGATTATATTACCTTTATAAATAACGGGCACGTGATATTCAGTAAAGAAAAGGATGAACTGCTTTATAATTATAGTTTGATGCATTGCAGGGCATCAAAATTCCAGGAACTGGACAAAAGCGGAATGATAGCTTATCGGGCAGAAGGAAACCAGGTGGATATCATTCTGGACAATACATTGGTGAAACATTTTAATCAGGAAGAATTACTGGTTGAACAGCCAGGTATTGAAGAAATTATGCTGATACTTGCAAGGGGGACAGTAGTATGAACGGATTAATTCGAAAAGATATTTACAACTTAAATAAAATGAAAGGCATGTATCTGATTTTAACCGCTATTTTAATCGCATATTGTATGATTACAAAAAGAACTGCTTTTATTACTGCAATCCCGATACTGATTTTCAGTACAACCATAACTTCTACCTTTACAATGGACAATAATGTGAAGTGGGATAAACTGGCTGTGCCTGCAATGCTGAGCAGAAATGAAATTGTTCTAAGTAAATATATCCTTCTTTTAGAGATTATTGGTGTGGGAATACTGACAGGCTGTCTTATCACTTTACCAGGATTAATAACGCTTCGTACCGGTTTCCTGCAGTTTTTGGAAATGACCATGGCAGCGTCTGCAATTGCATTATGTTCCGGCAGTCTATCCATGGGCTTTATATATCTGTCTAAAAATGCTGTTGAAAAAATGGAACTGCTTACGGTATTTTCATATGCGGGCTCTGTAGTTATCATATGGGGAAGTTCAAAACTTCTAAGTATTATAAATGAATCTTTAAGGCTTCCCAAAATCGGTCTTTCCATTATTAATCTCTTTATTGTATTTATTATTTACTTTCTTTCTTATCAGACAGCGGTCAGAGCCTTTCGGGAGAGGGATATTTCCTGATTTTATTTTAGTGACATAACCCCAACGTGTATGTTAAAATAGGGCAAGGAATTTTAGACAGAAGGGAGAGACAAGTATTACACAGCATATTTACCCGCGATATTGGGTGCTGCAATTTGCAGTTCATTATGCCATGTAGTACAAGAATATAATGATGATTAACAGAGAAGATATGCTGGAATTGACCAGGCGAATGACACCTGCAAGAACGTCTATGACGAGAATTGCCGGAAGCTATATGGATGAGGATGGTGAAATCGACGGAACGTTTAATACTAATTTCTTAAAACTTTCTGCCGGTGAAAAAGAAAAGAAGTTAAAGATTGCTAAAGAGATTCCATTTTCCAAAACAAATGAAAATTTGAAAAGATACCAGTTCCCAGGTGATTCCATGGGACCAAACAGCATGTGGAGGCTTCTGATGGGAATGAAATCCTGTGGCCTGAAGAATGATGTATTGATGGAAACATTTTATGAACTGGTTGGAGAATTCTATCATTCTGACCATGATTATGCCGTAATGGTATACCATGACAGGTATGATATACCGGTAAAAGCATCGGACCATGAAAGAGTGGGTGAGTCAGAAGAGGTCTACGAATACCTCATTTGTGCCATATGCCCGCTAAAGGGAGATTACGAGCCGGATAGTCCGGAATGTGGATTCTTATTTCCGGCATTTGCCGACAGAAGTTCAGATCAGAACTGTGTGGATGTATTCCAGGCAGATACTGAACATCCCCATATGGAGCTTCTGAAAATATTAAACCGCGCCTGAAATAGCTTGACTTCCAAAGAAAACCTGTTTATAATAAATTTCAATTGAATAGAAATCTTCAGGGCAGGGTGTGATTCCCTACCGGTGGTACAGCCCACGAGCCGCAAGGCATGATTCGGTGTAATTCCGAAGCCGACAGTATAGTCTGGATGAAAGAAGATGTGGAAGCATTTTTATGCGCTTTTTTGCTCTGGAATGATATTATTTTATCATTTCAGAGTTTTTTTATTAAATGCGCATAGGATCTTTCTTTTTACATGCCTTGAGTGAATTATATTCAAGGCATGTATTTTTTTGGAGGTGGAAAATGAAAGATTTGGAATACATGAAGCAAGCAATAGAACTAGCGAAAAAAGGCAGTGGATTTACCAATCCCAATCCCATGGTTGGGGCAGTGATTGTAAAAGAAGGTGAGGTGATCGGACGGGGCTATCATGAAAGATATGGCGGTCTGCATGCTGAGAGAAATGCCTTATTGAACTGCAGTAATTCAGCTCAGGGGGCAGAAATGTATGTAACCCTGGAGCCCTGCTGTCATTACGGAAAAACCTTACCCTGTACAGAGGCCATTATCAAGAGCGGTATTTCCAGAGTAGTAATCGGAACCCTTGACCCTAATCCTAAAATGTCAGGGACAGGGGCCGCCATTTTGCAAAGAAATAATATTCGTGTAGAAACGGGTATCCTGGAACAGGACTGTAAAGCACTCATTCGTACATTTGCAAAGTTTATTACGACCGGAAAACCCTATGTGATGATGAAATATGCCATGACCATGGATGGTAAAATAGCCACTTATTCAAAACAATCTAAATGGATAACCGGTGAAAAAGCAAGATATCTGGTACAGCAAACCAGGCAGCAATATTCAGCCATTATGGCAGGCGTTAACACGATCATACAGGACGACCCGCTCTTAACCTGCCGTCTGGAAAATGCGGCAAATCCCGTTCGCATTATCTGCGATACCAATTTACGGACACCCTTTGACTCCAGAATCATTCAGTCCGCATCTGCCCATCCGGCAGAAACCATAATCGCGACCTGCTGCACCGATGAAAATAAAAAACGGCAATACAGGAAGAAAGGCTGCCGAATAATAGAAACCAGCAGGAAAGACGGACACGTGAATCTCAGTGAACTTATGGAGATACTTGGGAAGATGAACCTGGACAGCATACTTCTGGAAGGCGGCAGCTTATTAAATTGGAGCGCATTACAAGCGGGAATTGTGGACGGAATCCAGGCATATATAGCACCGAAAATTATAGGAGGCAGCCTTGCGGTATCTCCTGTGGGCGGTATGGGAGTTTCGCTGCCGGATGAGGCATTTTTACTTGCGAACACCCGGTTTATATCGGTTGGCAATGATTTTTTGATGGAAAGCGAGGTGGTATATCCATGTTTACAGGAATCATAGAGGAGACCGGCAGTATTTCAGCCATTTTACGCAATGGAAATTCAATTCGGCTGACAGTTCATGCCGATAAGATTTTACAGGATATGAAAACGGGTGACAGTATTGCTGTCAATGGAATCTGTCTTACTGCAACAGGCTTTACGGCGTCCACTTTCACAGCGGATGTAATGCGCGAAACCATAGTTCGTACTTCTCTGTCACACTTAAGGCATGGAAGTATTGTCAATCTGGAAAGAGCCTTGTCAGTGAACGGAAGGTTTGGAGGTCATATCGTTACCGGACATATTGACGGGACAGGTACCATCATCAAAATGGAAAGAGATACGGCAGCCATGTGGTATACAGTCAAAACAACTTCCAAAATCATGGGATATATTGTTGAAAAAGGTTCCATAGCAATGGACGGAATCAGCCTGACCGTGGCTAAGACAGCCAGGGACAGTTTCTGTGTTTCTGTTATTCCCCACACAATGGAACATACGGCGCTGGTATCAAAAAGGATTCATGATACAGTTAACCTGGAAAATGATTACATAGGAAAATATATCGAAAAATTCATCCTGGACGGAAAAGAAAATTCCTCAGATTTAACCCGGGAACTACTTGGAAAATACGGATATTAGGAGGTATGGAAATGAAATTTGATTCGATAGAGAAAGCAGTAAGTACACTGCAGGCCGGTAAAATAATACTTGTTATAGATGATTGGGACAGAGAAAATGAAGGAGATTTAATCTGTGCTGCAGAGTTTGCAACAACGGAAAATGTCAATTTTATGGCTAGCTGCGCAAAGGGTTTAATCTGTATGCCCATGAGCCGGAAACTGGGAGAAAATTTATGCTTATCCCCTATGGCGGAAACGAATAATGACAATCATGAAACAGCATTTACCGTTTCCATTGATTACAAAGATACCACGACAGGCATATCTGCCGTTGAAAGAGGATTGACAGCCCGTATGAGTGTCTCCAAAGGCGTTCTGGCAACTGATTTCCGCCGCCCGGGACACATGTTTCCGCTGATTGCAAAAGACAACGGAGTTTTAGAAAGAAACGGACATACCGAAGCCACGGTAGATCTGATGCGCCTGGCGGGATTAAAAGAATGCGGCCTATGCTGTGAAATCATGAATGAAGACGGGAGCATGATGCGCTCAAATGATCTGCTCAAATTTTCAAGACAGTACCAGATACCCTGCATCACTATAAAAGACTTGCAGGAATACCGGAAAATCAATGAAAAGTTAGCAGAGTGTGTATCTATAACCAAAATGCCAACCCGATATGGTGATTTCATGGCACATTGTTATGTAAATAAATTGAATAAAGAACATCATGTTGCGTTAGTTATGGGGAATATCCAGGATGAAAAAGAGGTTCTGTGCAGAGTCCATTCCGAATGTCTCACAGGGGATGTATTCGGCTCCTTAAGATGTGACTGCGGACAACAGCTGGATGCTGCCATGAAAATGATTGCAAATCATGGAAAAGGAGTGCTGTTATACATGCGTCAGGAGGGGCGGGGAATCGGATTAGTAAATAAACTAAAGGCCTACCATTTACAGGATGGGGGCATGGACACCTTAGATGCCAATCTTGCATTAGGATTTCAAGGGGACTTGCGGGAGTACTATATTGGTGCACAGATTCTGCGGGATCTGGGTATCCAATCCCTTCGCCTGCTGACAAACAATCCGGATAAGGTGTACCAATTAGAAGATTATAGTATAGAAATTACAAAGCGCATACCAATTGAAATCAAAGCAAATCCTTACGATCAATTTTACTTAAAAACCAAACAAACACGTATGGGACATCTTCTTAACTTGCCAGAAAGCAATATTTAACAAAATCCAGAGGAGGAAAATAAATGAGAATATATGAAGGAAACTTAGCAGCAGAAAATATAAGGGTAGGAATTGTTACCGCACGGTTCAATGAATTTATTACATCAAAATTATTGTTAGGCGCCATTGACTGTTTAAAACGTGAAAATGTGAAAGAGGAGCAAATCGAAGTGGCATGGGTTCCGGGGGCATTTGAAATTCCACTGATTGCTTCTAAAATGGCTCAAAGCAAGAAGTACGATGCCGTTATATGCCTGGGTGCGGTAATTCGAGGAAGTACCAGCCATTATGATTATGTGTGCAGCGAAGTATCCAAAGGGATTGCCCAGGCAAGTCTTTCAAGCGGAATTCCGGTAATGTTTGGCGTGTTAACAACAGACAATATTGAACAGGCAATCGAAAGGGCCGGAAGCAAAGCCGGAAACAAAGGGTTTGAATGTGCTCAGGGGGCCATTGAAATGGTTAACTTAATACGTTCTCTTTAAGAAACGTGAAAGAACTTTCAGAGGATCTGGAAAACGGGATATATTTTTATGTGAACATGTGGTAGTATTATTATACAGGAACCAGAGCGATTTAAAATTGTGGATTGCACAAATTAAACAGTCGCAATCTCATTATACATCAGGAGGAGGATGAAATGTATTATTCTACAAATGTTCAATCACCGCTGGGAATGCTGACCATTGCCAGCGATGGTGAAAATATTACAGGACTTTGGATAGAAGGACAAAAATATTATTTGAGTTCTGTTTTAGATGAAATAATAAAGAAAGATGATCTCCCGGTATTTCAAAATGCGAGAGAATGGTTAACCAGATATTTTGCAGGCGAAATGCCGGAGATTTCAAAACTGCCTTTGCGCCCGGCAGGCGGAAAATTCAGACAGCATGTATGGAAAATCCTATGTGAAATTCCATACGGTGAGGTGGTTACTTACGGCTCAATTGCCAAAGAGGTGGCAGAGAAAATGGGCAGAGACAGGATGTCCAGCCAGGCGGTGGGCGGTGCCGTAGGACATAATCCGATTTCCATCATCATTCCCTGCCACAGGGTGGTGGGTACATCGGGGAGCCTGACCGGTTATGCAGGAGGTATCCAATTAAAGATCAAACTCCTGGAGCATGAGGGCGTGGATATGTCACATCTTTTTATTCCGAAAAAGGGAACGGCACTATAAGAATTTATAGTTTTCAAAAAGAGTATATGCGCTGTCATATGCTCTTTTTGAATGGAAAAAATAATACTTGACAGGGACGCTACTAAGTGTTACGATATACCAGTACTAAGTACTACTGCATACAAGTCATACCAAGTAGAAAGGGGTGTACTTATTGGAAAATTTAACAGAAATACTAAAGGGCGTACTGGAGGGGTGTGTGCTGGAAATTATCAGCCGCAAGGAGACCTATGGTTACGAGATTACCAGACATCTGAACGCACTGGGTTTCACAGATGTGGTGGAGGGAACGGTGTATACAATATTAATACGGCTGGAAAAAAACAAATTAGTTGAAATTACAAAAAAACCATCTGACATGGGACCTCCAAGAAAATTCTTTACTCTTAACGACAACGGAAGGGAAGAGCTGGGAAAGTTTTGGGAGAAATGGGACTTTGTCTCTTCAAAACTAAATCAATTAAGAGAGGAGCAGTGAAGATGAAAAAATCTTTTATTGAGCTTATTATAGGGGATCTTCATGAAAAGCGAGAATGGAGGCAATTCACCAAACGTGTAAATGCCCTGCCCAGGGACTATCGATATACATTCAAAAAAATCCTCCATTATTTTTATAACTTTGGCTATAATCTGGAGATGCTCACCGACCTGCTGGAGTTGTTTGAATGCAGTGCCGCTGAGGGAAAACTCATTCGGGATGTGGTTGGCAATGACGTAGCAGCATTTTGTGACGAACTAATCCATGCAAATGCTTCAGATACCGTCAGCCCGAGGGACCGGTTAAATCAGGAGATCCTGGAACACTTTCATAGGGGGGTAAAATAAGTATGGATAATATCATTAAAAAAATAATCGGTGACAAAAAGGAATACCGTGACCAAATGTCTAGGGTTCATGCTTTGCCGGAAGACTATCGTTTTGTATATCAAAAGATACAGAACTATATGTGGAGTTTTTCAAGCGGAAGTGGTTTTGATATGTTAAAAACACAGTATGACCTGATTGATCTGTTTGAAGAGGGCGCTGCCCATGGCAGACACGTTCTTGAGGTGACCGGTGAGGATGTGGCAGCATTTTGTGACGAACTGATGCAGGGAAATAAACTCTGGACAGATCATTACCGTAAACGCCTAAACCGCAAAATCAACAAAAGATGAGTTAGAAGATAAATTAGATAAAACAAGATCAGAGAAACCTGAAAACAAATCAGAGAGACAAAAGATAAATAAAAACAGGAGGTGGGCACCATGAAAACAGCCCAAGGCAGACATTGGCTTTTATGTCCTGTCTGTAATAATAAGACCCGGACAATGCTGCGGGAAGATACCACCCTGCAGAATTTTCCGCTCTACTGCCCAAAATGCCGGCAGGAAACAATCATCAATGTAAAACATAATAAAATAACCATAATTAAAGAGCCAGACGCTATGACGCAGAGCCGATAACCGTGAGAAGTATTTCAGTGGTTATCGGCTCTTTTTTACACTGTATTCTAATAATGAAGGAGGAACATCAATGAAAACGAATATCATAACAGTAAAAAATCTGAAAAAAAATTTTGGAACACTGGAGGTTCTAAAAGGTGTGGATTTTACCGTAGAACAGGGGGAGATTTTTGCTCTCTTAGGATCCAACGGTGCTGGAAAGACCACCGTTGTTAAAATTCTCTCAACCTTGCTTCGGGCAGACAGCGGGAGCGCTGCAATCTGCGATTTTGATATAAAAAAGCAGTACCGGCAGGTAAAGGAATGTTTCAGCCTGACCGGTCAGTTCGCTGCCGTAGACGAAGTTCTGACAGGAAGGGAAAACCTTATTTTAATTGCCAGGCTTAGGCATCTCAAAGATCCTGGTAAAATCGCGGATAATCTGCTATCCCATTTTAAATTGACCGAAGCGGGCAGCCGGCGTGTCAGTACTTATTCCGGCGGAATGCGCCGCCGTTTGGACATTTCCATGAGTCTGATTGGCGAGCCACGGATTGTATTTCTCGACGAACCTACGACGGGTCTTGACCCAGAAGCCAGAATCAGCGTATGGGAAGAAATCAAACAGCTTTCAAAAAAGGGCAAAACCGTATTCCTTACTACTCAGTATCTGGAGGAGGCAGAGCAATTAGCCGATCACATAGCCATACTGCATGAGGGAAAGATTATAGCAAACGGCACACTGGAACAGCTGAAGAAGCGGTTCCCCTCAACGAAAGTGGAATATGTAGAAAAGCAGCCTACGCTGGAAGAAATATTTCTGGCTATCATTGGTGAACAGGAGGATCATTAATATGAAAACCACAAGAAATCATTTTTTAGGAGATATCAGTATCATGCTGGGGCGCTCCATGAAGCATATCTTAAGAAGTATAGACACTATTATCACCGTATGTATCACTCCGATTGCGATGATGCTGCTGTTCGTATATGTCTTTGGAGGTGCAATGGGCAGCGGCATGAGTACAGAAGAATATGTATCTTACTCGCTGCCCGGTATTCTGCTCATAGCAATAGCCAGTGCATCTGCTTACACAGCACTACGGATATTTGAGGATATAAGAAGTGGTTTTTTTGACCGCCTGAACGCTATGCCTGTCTCTGCATCTTCCGCATTATGGGCACATGTACTGACATCTCTTATATCCAATGCCCTGTCGCTTGCACTCATTACTTTAGTAGCATTTTTCATGGGCTTTCGCTCTCCGGCAAGTATCTTGAACTGGCTGGGTGCAGTGGGCATCCTTACATTTTTTACATTAGCGCTGACCTGGATTGCCGTCATCGCGGGTCTTAAAGCCAAGTCTGCGGACGGTGCAGGGGCATTTGGCTATCCCCTGGTATTTCTTCCGTTTATAAGCTCTGCTTTTTTGTCAACGGAAACCATGCCTGCCCCGGTACGGGTTTTTGCCCAGAACCAGCCGGTTACCGCAATCGTGGACAGTATCCGTGCCCTGCTTATGAATCAGCCTGTTGGCAGCGAAATCTGGACAGCTCTTGCATGGTGTGCAGGTATTCTTTTGATCGCTTATATCCTGGCTATGCGGGCTTATAAGCGCAGGCGTGTCTGAAGAAAACCATCACAAACCTGCTGCGGATGTTAAAAGACAGTGCATTATTAATGGCATCATTTAAATGAGGCATTTAAATTTGGAAAACTGATCTATAAGGAGAAAGCGTAAAATTGATCTCTAGTTTTTGTATAAGGCAGCGATGTCCTGTATTCTTCGCTTTATTTCTGTACGGATATGAAACGGCTCCAGACACTCGCATTTATTCCCAAAACTGAAAAGAATATTGTAGTAGTATTCATTTTCTATAAATGGAAAATGAACGATGTAATGTTCATCACCATCCGGTGAAAAGTGTTCATAAGGACAATAATCAAATACCCTGTCTTTGACAGATTTATGAATACGAATTTTAATTTTTGTTTGCAGCGTTGCCAGAATATCTGTAAAATCCAACTGCGGTTTTTGATATTCCCGCGGCGTAAAATATTCTTTTAGTATCTGCAGGTCTGATATGCGGGATAATTTGAAAAGGCGAAAATCATTTCGTTTATAACAATATCCTTGACAATACCAATCGCTGCCTTTCAATACAAGCTGATACGGCTCGGCTGTTCGCGCAGTTTTATTGCCGAATCGGTCTGCATATCCAAACGAAAGCAGCCTGCTTTCCTGCAAAGCAGTTTTGATAACTTCTAAATAAGGCTGTATGTTCCTGTTACCCAGCCACGGACTTAAATCTATACATATTTGATTTACTTTTAATTCAATATCTTTCGCTCTGTCGGCGGGGATAAAACTCTTGACTTTCGCAAGGGCATTTACCAGTTCATGATCCCGTATCATGTTTGATATACTGGATAGGCTTGATAGCCCCATCAGAATAGCGGATAGGGCGGAACTGGAAAAAACTTTGCTGTCAATCTTGTAATTCTCCATGATTTCAAAGCCTCCGCCCACTCCCGATATTGCTCGAACAGGGATACCCGCCATGTTAATCGCGTCTATATCGCGGTAGATTGTGCGGGGGGAAACTTCAAATAGATCTGCTAACTCCTGTGCGCCTATACGCTTTTTATCCAGAAGTATCATAATAATACTAACAAGCCTGTCAACTTTCATCTGATACCCGCCTTTCAAAAATATATTTATGATTACAAATTGTTGCCATAATGTTGTCAACAATTGCATGGTACAATAAGAAAGCAAACTAACCAATTTACCTATCAGGAGGAGACACCATGCAGAAAAAAGCCTTAGTAATCATCGATATTCAAAATGACATAACAAAGAATTACAAGGATATTATTGACAATATCCATAAAGCTATTGATTGGGCAGTAAATCAAAAAATCCATGTTATTTATATAAGGCATGAAAATTTATCAGCCGGCACGAGGACCTTTAAACCCCATACACAGGGTGCTGAATTAGCTGCAGACTTGAAAATAGTATCCAAAAATATTTTTACAAAATTCAAAGGAAACGCTTTAACCAGTGAAGAATTTACGGACTTTATCAATAAAAATGAAATAAATGACTTCTACATAGCCGGAGCGGATGCTGTTGCTTGTGTGAAATCAACCTGTTATAACTTACGCAAAGCAAATTATGGCGTTCATGTTCTATCGGATTGCATTACCAGTTATGATAAAAGGAAAATTGATGAAATGCTGCGGTATTATGAAAGTAAAGGCTGTAAAATAATTCATTTCAAGGATTTGTTGCCTTTTGGGGAGCCGCAATAGTTTTCCCTTATCTTTCCCTCAGCTTTACAGCTTTCGAAGCAGCCCTTCGCCGCTCATCTTTCAGTTTTGCATAATGCTTTTTCGTTGTATTTACATCAGAATGCCCTAGTACATCAGCAACAATATAAATATCTCCGGTCTCCTGATATAACGCCGTTCCGTAAGTGGAACGGAGTTTATGAGGAGTAATCGTTTTTACCGTTACAGCAGAACTGTATTTCTTAACTAATTTTTCCACAGCATCTACACTAATTCGTTTTCTGAGGTTGGAAAGGAACAATGCATCTTCGTGCCCTGCAATAGGCGTAATGGAATTTCTGGACAGTTCCAGATAATCCTTCAGACCATCTTCCACTTCCGAGCCAAAATAAACTACCATCTCATTTCCGCCTTTTCGTATGATACGAATGCCATTATTTTTAAAATCTACATCTGATATATTCAGCCCCACACATTCAGATACACGTATGCCTGTTCCTAGCAGTAGTGTTATAATTGCCAGATCGCGGTATTTATGCTTATTATAATGATAGAGCTGTACACCGGATAATTCGTTGCCGCAGTTCTCTATGTGATCCAGAAGATTAGCCACCTCATCCGGATCCAGCTGGATAATTGCTTTATCACTGAGCTTCGGCATATCCACCATGCGGGCTGGATTAGCGGGTACCAGCTGCCTTTTGCACAAATATTCGAAGAAGCTTCGGATACTTGACATCTTTCTGGAAATCCCTGTTCTGGAATTTGTCTCATACGAACCGCTTTCATTGGTGGTATATGCTTTCAGATATTCCTGATATTCTTCAAAATCCACCGGCTGAAGCAGTGAGAGATCATCCAGTTTGATATCTTTTAAATTTTTTTCCGCCAGTACCGGGTTGGTAGACTGTAAGAAGCGGAAAAATACACGCAAATCATACGCATAAGAAATTCTGGTTTTATCACTGGTTGTTGGCTCCTTTGCCCGAAAAAAATCCTTTACATATGGGGGCAGCTCCAAAAGCATTTCCCTAAGCTTTTCCGTATTCACAATTTTTTCTTGATCTCTATATGTAAGATTAGCCATTGAACCCTCCAAAATGTTTATATTTTATAACAATAGTAATAAAATTATAGCACACACCTGTAAAAAACACCAGGTTAAGCGGTTAAACAAAATATTTTTCCGCG
>UQCR01000009.1 GCA_900539655.1 uncultured Robinsoniella sp. | reverse complement strand
GGCATTCGCTCACCCAGCGGCAGACCCCGGGCGGCAAGAACGCCGTAGCCACGGTTGACTGCAGTATCCTGTACCAGATCCCTGGGATTTGCACCCAGCTCTGCATAAAGCTGGTTAACTCCCCCTGACAGGGTCAGCGGCGTTACCTCATGGGCATTCATGGAACGGGAGGGTTTCGTTACAAGCCTTGCCACGGCTGCAATTTTAGCAAGTTCAATGGATGAAATCCGTCCTTTGTCAGCCAGTGGTGTTCCCGGAACCGGAGTTCTTCTCATAACAGCCATTGCTTCCACACCGTAGTCTCTGGCACGGAGCATCTCATCTGCAATTTCTTCGTAAGTATGTTCCGGTCCAATTGGTTCTACGCAGTAGTAGAGCTCCAGACCGGTTTTTTTAATGACATCCAGTGTCCGGATACGGCGCTCCGGCAATATGTCTGTGTCAATACCTTCTCCCAGACGGCGGATGTGGTAGACGCCGGTAAATCCCGTTTCTTTCAGGCGGGCAGCCTTGTCTTCATCAAAATCACCGATATTTGCCACAAAGCGGACATGGTCCGGCAGTATTTTTTTTACTTCCGTGGAAATATTCAGGAATTCTTCAAAGTCATAGTGGGCAGTTGTCATTAAAAACAGATCATGGGTTCCGGCAGCCACCAGTTGGCGGACAGTCTCTAAAATATCCTCAATATCATCCATCGTTTTCAGAAATGTACCATCCATTACATAGTTGCTTTCCGCCATAGAACAGAATTTACAGTTCATGGGACAGGGCTGGGCATTCAGACCGATCTGAGAAAAAATGTAAGCTTTATTATCATACTCGGTACGGGTCATTTCATTTGCAAGTGCTAATAAATCGTAGAATTCCCTGCTTCCGTTTTTCGTTTTAAGCAGGGCAATAGCATCTTCTTTGGTAAGATTCTCGGCAGATACTTTTTTTAATATGTCAGTAATCATATAATTTCCTCCTTTTCAAACACGTTCTGGCTATATTATAAATTAATTTGTATGATACAGCTGGAACAAATTATTGTTTTTTGTAAAAAATAATAGATAATATAAAAAAATTACAAAAAAGAAAGAAATTATTAAAATTATAATTGACAAATCCTTGATACATGCTTATAATATAGTTGTGTAATTTAATATTGCTATATTAAGTGCTAAGGTTAATATCAGGACGAAGGGTATTAATTTTAGAAGAGGGAATTAGGTGAGAATCCTAAGCGATCCGGTCACTGTATTCAGGGAGTGAACCTTCATAATCCATTGCATAACCCATTGTGTGAGAAGGAGAAGGCGAACGATGATCTGTAAGTCAGGAAACCTGCTTAATGTATGAGATGCGCTTCCGTGAAGAGCGAAACATCCAGCCAGTTTTATGTATATACATAATATAATTGTAATACATGAATCTGTATCAGGTGTCGGCTTAGGGTGAGCAGGCATATTTTATTGTAGAAACTGATGAGAGCCTAGTTTATTTAACCCGGTAAAGGTTTCATAAACACGCAGATTGCGATGAATCTCAAAGCATATATAAATTCACAAAATACCTCCTTCATGACCGTTGTATTCATAACATCTCTTAGATGACCTCCGCAAAGATTCTGGGAGAAAAAGTGTCATGACCAAAACGCTTTATACAGGTTCCCGCAAACCTGTATAAAGCAGAAGAACAGCTGATTTCCCGCAAAAATCAGCTGTTCTTTTTTTGTACATTTTAAACAGGATACTAAGTTAATTTAATAACTTTTGGAATTAGTATTGTGCAATTTAATGATATAAGGTATAATATGATCAATATATATGGACAAGATATATAAGGACATTTTAGAGGAAAAAGGAGGATTGCGGATGCTTGATCAGTCATTTTACCAAAAAACAGACGAAATCATCGCACATTATGGCAAAAAAGCCAGTTCGTTAATTCCGATTATGCAGGATATTCAGGGTGAATACAGATATCTGCCGGGCGAACTGCTTACGTATGTGGCAAAGGAAATAGGAGTAAAAGAGGCAAAAGCCTATAGTGTTGCTACCTTTTATGAGAATTTTTCATTTGAGCCAAAAGGAAAGTATGTCATCAAAGTATGTGATGGTACAGCATGTCATGTGCGAAAATCAGCACCCATATTAGAAGCACTTTTTAAAGAACTGGGACTTAGTCAGAAAAAGCATACAACCGACGATATGCTTTTTACCGTAGAAACGGTATCCTGCCTTGGAGCATGCGGACTGGCACCTACGCTGACTGTTAATAATGAAGTACATCCCACTATGTCACCGGAGAAAGCATTGGAATTAGTTGCGGAATTGAGAGGTGCAGGCGTATGATCATTGATAGCAAAAAAACATTAGAAAAACATAGAAAAGATTCCAAAGAAGTGATTAAATCTTATTCCTGCAGGATTCTGGTCTGTTCCGGCACCGGCTGCATCGCAACCGGTTCTGAAAAAATATACGAACGTATGAAAGAGCTTTGCGGCGATCTGGAAGGCGTTGTAGTAGAGATGCAAAGAGAAATCCCTCATATTGGAGTAGTGAAGAGCGGATGTCAGGGTATCTGTGAATTGGGGCCTTTAATGAAAATCGAACCATACAATTTTCAGTATGTGAAGGTACAGTTAGAGGATTGTAAGGAAATATTCGACCGTACCATTATGAATGGTGAGCCGGTAGAACGTCTGTTTTATCATAAAAAGGACAAAATATTTGCCCATCCAAAGGATATCCCGTTTATTTCAAAGCAGACAAGGATTGTGCTTGAAAACTGTGGAAATATAGATGCGGAATCTATTGACGAATACATAGCATCCGGCGGGTTTAATGCCCTTGCAAAAGCAATTTTTGACATGAAACCGGAAGAGGTAGTGGAAGAAGTTGATAAATCAGGGCTTCGGGGACGAGGCGGCGGCGGTTTCCCGGCGGGAAGAAAGTGGAAGCAGGTTGCGCGTCAGAAAGAAAAAGTCCGCTATATAGTTTGTAACGGTGATGAAGGTGATCCCGGTGCTTTTATGGATGGAAGCGTTATGGAAGGTGATCCTTTTAAATTAATAGAAGGTATGATTATTGCAGCCTATGCGGTGGAATCCCACGAAGGCTATATTTATGTAAGGGCGGAATATCCTTTATCCGTTGCAAGGCTTCGCATGGCGATCCGCCAGGCGGAAGATTATCATCTGTTGGGTGATAACATTATGGGAAGTGATTTCAGTTTCCACCTTCACATTAACCGTGGTGCAGGTGCGTTTGTATGCGGTGAGGGAAGCGCGCTGACGGCTTCCATTGAAGGGAACCGGGGAATGCCCCGTGTAAAACCGCCAAGAACGGTTGAAAAGGGACTGTGGGAAAAACCAACAGTACTAAACAACGTAGAAACTTTTGCCAATGTACCCAAGATTATATTAAAAGGCGGCGATTGGCTTCGCACGATCGGATCGGAAGGAAGCCCGGGAACCAAGACCTTTTCCATAACAGGAGCCATTGAAAATACTGGATTGATAGAAGTTCCAATGGGAACTACCCTGCGTGAGATTATTTATGATATCGGCGGCGGTGTGAAGAACGGAGGAGAATTTAAAGCTGTTCAGATCGGTGGACCGTCTGGAGGATGCCTCACAGAAGAGCATCTGGATGTGGGACTGGATTTTGATTCTGTTAAGAAGTTTGGGGCAATTGTAGGTTCCGGCGGACTGGTTGTTATGGACGAACATACCTGTATGGTAGAAGTAGCCCGTTTCTTCATGAGTTTTACCCAGAGAGAATCCTGCGGTAAATGTGTACCATGCCGTGAGGGAACAAAACGGATGTTGGAGATTCTGGAGAGAATCGTAGCCGGTGACGGAAAACTGGAGGATCTGGATCAGCTGGAAGAACTGGCTGAGATGGTTAAGAGTATGGCTCTTTGCGGACTTGGCAAGAGTGCTCCTCTGCCTGTTTTAAGTACCCTGAAAACTTTCCGTGATGAATATGTAGAGCATATTGTTGATAAGAAGTGTGCATCTAAGACCTGTGAGGCATTGCGATCCTATCACATTAATCCGGAATTCTGTAAAGGATGCAGCAAGTGTGCAAAGTTCTGCCCTGTAGCAGCTATTACCGGAAAGTTAAAAGAAGCATATACGATCAACAATGACCTTTGCATTAAGTGCGGTGCCTGCAAGGATAACTGCGCATTTGATGCAATCTACATCGAAGCATAGGAGGGATTATATATGGGATTTATGACAATAGACGGTAGAAAAGTAGAATTTACCGACGAGCGGAATGTCCTTTCTGTGATTAGAAAGGCCGGTATTTCATTACCTACTTTGTGCTATCATTCAGAAGTTTCTACTTTTGGCGCCTGTCGCTTGTGTACCGTAGAAGACGACAGAGGAAGAACCTTTGCTTCCTGTTCAGAAGAACCAAGAGACGGGATGGTGATTTTCACCAATACCGGAAGAATAAAAAAACATCGGAAATTAATTGTGGAACTGCTGTTGGCTGCCCACTGCAGAGATTGTACAACCTGCGTTAAGAGCGGGGAATGCGTGCTGCAGGAATTAGCTCACAGAATGGGCGTTACCAATGTACGTTTCCAGAACACACGTGAGATCAGACCAGTGGATAACAGTTCTCCATCCATCGTCCGTGACCCGAATAAATGTATTCTCTGCGGAGACTGTGTGCGTGCCTGTGAAGAAATCCAGGGAATCGGTGCATTGGGATTTGCATTTCGTGGAACAGATGCCATGGTTATGCCGGCATTTAATAAGACCATCGCAGAAACAGATTGTGTAAACTGCGGACAGTGCCGTATTTATTGTCCTACCGGAGCAATCAGTGTCCGAACCAATGTGGATGAAGTATGGGATGCCATTGCAGATAAAGACGTACGCGTGGTTGCTCAGATTGCCCCTGCTGTAAGAGTTGCAGTAGGAGATGCATTTAATCTCACAAAGGGCAGGAGCGTTATGGGTAAGATCGTAAATGTGCTTCACCGCATGGGATTTGATGAAGTTTACGATACTGCTTTTAGTGCTGACCTGACCGTTATGGAGGAATCGGAAGAATTCCTGGAACGCATCGAAGAAGGTGAAAACATGCCGTTGCTGACATCCTGCTGCCCGGCGTGGGTGAAATTTGTACATGACCAGTATCCGGAATATGTAAAAAATATTTCCAGCTGCAGATCTCCTCAGGGTATGTTCTCCGCAGTTGTGAAAGAATTTTACCGCCATCCTAAAAATGCCAATGGGAAAAAGACGATTATGGTGTCCATCATGCCATGTACGGCGAAGAAGATGGAAGCGAACAGACCAAATAGTTATACAAAAGGAAAAAAAGATACCGATTTGGTTATCACTACAACAGAGTTAATCCGGATGATTCGAAATTCCGGTATTGAATTTGAAACCCTGGATCCTGAAGCATGTGATATGCCGTTTGGATTTGGATCCGGAGGCGGAATGATCTTTGGTGTTACCGGAGGTGTGACAGAAGCTGTATTAAGGCGGCTGACAGACGAGCATGACAAAGCCACTCTGGATGCAATTGCAGAGTGCGGGGTGCGTGGAGAAGACGGTATCAAAGAAGTTACGGTACCATACAACGGTACTGATTTGAAGATTTGTATTGTGAGTGGACTCGCAAATGCAAGAGATGTAATGGAACGGGTGAAAAACGGGGAAGCAGATTACCATTTCATCGAAGTAATGGCGTGCAGGAGAGGATGTATCATGGGAGGCGGACAGCCAACCAGAGCAGGTGACCGAACCAAAAATGCCAGAGAAAGAGGCTTATACAATGCAGATAATATAACGATTATCAAAAAATCGGATGAGAATCCGTTAATTGCACCGTTATATGATGGACTTTTAAAAGGAAAGGTTCATCAGTTGCTGCATAATCAGGAAACGTAATCATGTAAATAAATACAATTTGGGACTGCCCATGAGGGTTAGTCCCTCCTTGTGTTATTTAAATAACAAAAGAAAACTTAAGAAACGGAGATGGAAGAAATATGAGCAGGCTTAGTATTATTACTAGAAATCAGGCCCAGACCACAGTCGAAGAGCTCTACAAGGACTTGGAACGCAGAATCGTTGCCAGTCCTCCGGGATTGTGTCCGGTAGACCTGGCGGTATCCTTCCTTAAGGTCTGTCATGCACAGACATGCGGAAAATGTGTACCTTGCAGGGTGGGGTTAGGACAGCTTCAATGTTTGCTGGAGGATGTTCTGGACGGAAAAGCAAAGATGGAAACAATTGATCTGATTGAAGAAACAGCAAGAAGCATTTATTATTCTGCAGATTGTGCGATCGGCTATGAAGCAGCGAATATGGTGTTAAAGGGAGTCCATGGTTTCAGAGATGACTTCGAAGAACATATTCTGCGCGGAAGATGTACCTGCGAATTGAACCAGCCGGTTCCATGTGTTGCCCTGTGTCCGGCAGGAGTTGACATACCCGGCTATACTGCCCTGGTTGCTGAAGAGCGGTATGCCGATGCGGTGGCGCTGATCCGTAAGGATAATCCTATGCCGTCCGTATGTGCCCTGATCTGTGAACATCCCTGTGAAGCAAGATGCCGCAGGAATATGATAGATGATGCAGTGAATATCCGTGGATTGAAACGTTATGCAGTGGATCACGCGGGAGATGTTCCGGTACCGAAGCCTGCAAAAGCAACCGGTAAAAAGGTTGCAATTATTGGAGGAGGACCTGGCGGAATCAGTGCGGCTTATTATCTGGCACTCATGGGACATGAAGTGACAATCTTTGAACAGAGAAAACAGCTGGGCGGAATGCTGAGATATGGAATTCCTAATTACAGGCTTCCCCGTACCGCATTGGACAAAGAAATAAATGAACTGCTATCCATCGGTGTTAAAGTAAAAACAGAAGTTACGATTGGGGAAAATCCCAATATCGTTGATATCCGCAATCAGTTTGATGCGGTCTATATTGCAATCGGTGCTCATATTGATAAAAAGATCGGTATTGAAGGGGAAGAGGCAGCGGGAGTAGTATCTGCTGTTGAGATGCTCAGAAGTATCGGTGATAATGAAATGCCTGATTTTGACGGTAAGGATATTATTGTAGTCGGCGGCGGCAATGTGGCCATGGACGTTGCAAGGTCAGCAGTACGCCTTGGAGCAAAAAAGGTAAGGATTGTTTACCGCAGACGTATCGAAGATATGACTGCGATGCCGGAAGAAGTACAGGGAGCAATTGCGGAAGGCTGCGAAGTACTGGAACTCCAGGCACCCCTTCGCATCGAACAGGATGGGGATGGAAATGCCTGTGCACTCTGGGTACAGCCACAGATTATAGGTCTGGTTCAAAGAGGAAGACCGGCACCGGCCACTGCCTCACAGGAAGAAGTGCGTCTGGACTGCGATATGGTAATTGTGGCTATCGGACAGGGTATCGAGTCAAAAGCTTTTGAGGAATATGGAATTCCTGTAAAACGCGGGGTAATTGAAGCCCTCAGCTGGAGTGGAATTAAAGATATCCCAGGTGTATTTGCAGGCGGGGACTGCGTGACAGGACCGGCTACCGTAATCCGTGCAATTGCTGCGGGTAAAGTGGCTGCGGCCAATATCGATGAATATCTTGGCTTTAAACACACCATTAAATCAGATGTAGAGATTCCCAAGATCAGGCTGGATGACAGAAATGCCTGTGGACGTGTCACCATGAAGGAACGGGATGCATCCGAGCGGAAAAATGATTTTGAACTGATAGAATGCGGCATGACTCATGAGGAAGCATGTCAGGAATCCAGACGGTGCCTGCGCTGTGATCACTTTGGATTTGGTGTATTTAAAGGAGGGAGGATAGAAAAATGGTAAAATTGACAATCGATAAACAGCAGATAGAAGCGGCTGAAGGAACTACCATTTTAGAAGCAGCTAGAAGTGCAGGAATACATATCCCGACTCTGTGCTATTTAAAGGAAATCAATGAAATTGGAGCCTGCAGAGTCTGCGTGGTAGAAGTGGAAGGAATCACAAAGTTAGTAACCGCATGCAACAACGTAGTAGAAGACGGCATGGTTATCCATACAAACAGTCCAAAAGTACGTAAAACAAGAATGACCAATGTAAAGCTTATTTTATCCCAGCATGACTGCAGCTGTCCTTCCTGTGTCAGAAGCGGAAACTGCAATCTTCAGAAGATTTCCAATGACCTGGGTATCTATCATATACCATATCAGACGAAATTGTCCCATATAAAAGGGTCAAAGGAATTTCCGCTGCTGCGCAATTATGAAAAATGTATCAAATGTATGCGCTGTATTCAGGTGTGTGATAAGATTCAGAGCTTAAATGTCTGGGATCTGGCAAATACGGGTTCCCGTACCACAGTAGACGTATCGGGGAACCGTACTTTGGAAGAAGCGGACTGTACCCTTTGCGGACAGTGTATTACCCATTGCCCGGTTGGAGCACTTCGGGAAAGAGATGATACAGACCGGGTATTTGATGCACTGGCTGATCCGGATAAGATTACGGTAGTGCAGATTGCACCGTCTGTACGTGCGGCCTGGGGCGAGCCTTTGGGGCTGGATCGGGAATTTGCTACTGTAAACCGTCTGGTTTCTGCTCTTCGCAAGATGGGATTTGATTATATTTTTGATACTGACTTTTCCGCCGATCTGACGATTATGGAAGAGGCAAGCGAGTTTTTAAAGAAAGTGGAAAATAAAGAGAAAGAAAAATTCCCGATGTTTACTTCCTGTTGTCCTGGGTGGGTGCGTTTCATAAAGGCACAGTATCCGGATATGGTAGACCAGCTTTCTACCGCTAAATCCCCCCAGCAGATGTTTGGAGCAATGGCAAAAAGTTATTATGCGGATTTACTCGGGGTGGATCCGTCCAGAATATATTCTGTTTCCATTATGCCTTGTCTTGCGAAAAAGCATGAGTGTGCAATACCGACTATCAATGATGCCGGTGCCGGCCCGGACGTGGATGTAGTACTTACAACCAGAGAAGTAGACCGGATGATCCGTGCAGAACATATCGCTGCAAAAGAACTGGAAGAGGAAGAATTCGATATGCCTCTTGGCATTGGTTCCGGTGCAGGTGTGATCTTTGGTGCAACAGGCGGTGTTATGGAGGCGGCTCTTCGTACCGCTTACTACTTCGTTACCAATGAGAATCCGGATCCCGATGCATTTAAAGACGTTCGTGGAATGCAAGGATGGAAAGAAGCAACATTTGATCTGGCAGGGACACCTCTTCGGGTAGCTGTTGCCAGCGGGCTAGGTAATGCCAGGGAGTTGTTAAAGGCTATTAGAAAAGGAAAGGCTGACTACGACTTTGTTGAAATCATGGCATGTCCGGGTGGATGCTCCGGAGGAGGCGGACAGCCGATTCAGGATGGAGAAGAGCTGGCGGAAGTGCGTGCAGCTAATCTCTATGGATTGGATCAGGTAAGCGACATACGGTTCTCTCATGAGAATCCTTCTATTGTACAATGCTACCAGCATTATTTGCAGCGTCCACTGTCACACCGTGCCCATGAACTGCTGCATACCGACCATCACAGCTGGAAGATGCCGGGAGAAGAATAAGACACATTCTAGAGCGTATTAAAAAATTCATTTTAGAAAAATGATTCTATCAATGATTCTATCATTGGCCCCCTCTGCATATACTATACCAGTATATAGAGGGGGTATTTTAATGGAAGAATTCAATTTATACAAAGATATACAAGCCCGTACCAGAGGTGAGATCTTCATCGGCGTAGTCGGGCCTGTAAGAACAGGAAAATCTACATTCATCCGTAGATTTATGGAACTGATGGTATTGCCGGCGTTAAAAGAAAACGACAAGGCGATTGCAACAGATGAAATGCCAACCAGCGGCAAGGGACGTACCATTACAACTGTAGAACCTAAATTTATACCAAAAGAAGCTGCAAAATTGTCTTTATCAGAAGATGTGGATGTAAGAATGCGGCTGATTGACTGCGTAGGCTACATGGTAAAAGGCGCAGCAGGAATGGATGACAATGAGAAAGTACGGATGGTGAAGACACCCTGGTCGGAAAAAGAAATTCCATTTACCCAGGCAGCTGAAATCGGAACAAGAAAAGTAATCCGTGATCATGCCACCATAGGTTTAGTTGTAACCTGCGACGGAACATTTGGAGAAATACCAAGAGAGAATTACCTGGAACCGGAAAAACGTGCCATTACGGAATTAAAAAATATCGGAAAACCATTCCTGGTACTGGTAAATTCAGAACGGCCTTATGGCGAAGAAGCTAAGCAGACAGCATCTTACATCTTTGATACCTATGGTGTCACGGCAATGCCGGTAAACTGTGAACAGTTGAAAAAAGAAGATGTAACCAGAATTCTGGAGCAGGTATTATACGAATTTCCATTAGTTAAGATTGAGTTTTATGTGCCGAAGTGGGTAGAAATGCTTCCCGGTGACCATGTAATTAAGGAAAGCCTGATTAAGAGTATCCGGGAAATTATGAAAAAAATGCAGCATATCCGGGATATATCCAATGAAGCACTGCAGATGGACTATGACTTTATCAACAACGTGAAGCTTGATGCTATTGAGCTGTCCCAGGGAACTGCCAAGGTCCGCATCGATCTGGACGATACATATTACTACGAGATGCTCAGTGATATGGCGGGAGTTCCGATCCAGGGCGAATACCAGCTTCTTGGTATTATTAAAGAACTTTCACGGAAAAAAGGCGAATATGAAAAAGTTGAAAATGCTCTGGAAGCAGTCAGAAATACCGGTTATGGCATAATAACGCCAAACCAGGAAGAAATTGTTCTGGATGCCCCGGTTGTCATTAAGCAGGGCAGTAAATTCGGTGTGAAGATTAAAGCGGCCAGCCCATCGGTTCATCTTATTCGTGCTGATATTGAAACAGAAATTGCCCCAATCGTAGGTAATGAGCAGCAGGCACAGGACCTTATGTCCTTTATCAATGAGAACAGTGCCAAGGACGGAATCTGGAATACCAATATTTTCGGCAAATCAATCGAACAGCTGGTAGATGATGGAATTCATACCAAGCTTGCAAAGATTGGAGAAGAGAGCCAGACAAAACTGCAGGATACCATGAAGAAGATTGTAAATGAGTCTAATGGAAGCCTGATTTGTATTATCATATAGGCTGTCAGCATATGCAGCGGCATTCGATTGATTTCGGATGCCGCTGTTTCTGTCGAAATAGAAATGAAACAAAAAATTGACAAATACTAGTAAATGTTTTATAATATCTTCATATTCTTAATATAATCGTAATAAATATACGAGGGGTTCCACGGGGAGTTTCACGAAAGGAACGAGTATGAAAGAAATGAAAAGAATATTGTCATTGGTTCTATTGTTTGTTTTACTGGCTTTGGTTTCGATGGACAGCCAGGCAGCATGGAAGCGTTACAAAGGAGATCGCTGGAAATTTACAGTTTCTTCTGAGAATACGGTCAGAAAAAAGTATGTGAAGAACAAATGGAAAAGAATTGATGGTAAATATTTTTACTTTGATTCCAGGGGATGGCTGAAAACCGGACGAATTAAGGTAAAGAAGAAATGGTATTATTGCGATTACGAGAAAGGGCGTATTTCTAACCAATGGGTAGGAGACTACTACTATGGTAAGAATGGAGTTATGATCAGGAACCAGTGGGTGGATATGTATTATGTCGGTAAAAACGGCAAAAGAGTTCCTGGAAAAATTCGGAATACAAAAGATGTACGGCTATTGTCTGCGATCACTTATCTGGAAGCAGGGAATCAGTCCTATGAAGGAAAACTGGCTGTGGCAAATGTGATTTTAAATCGGGTCAATGACAGCAGTTTCCCGGATACGATACAGGAGGTCGTATATCAGAGCGGGCAATTTACGCCTGCAATGAATGGAATGCTTAGCTGGATGTTAGAAAGCGGTCAGGCTGTGCCATCCGAATGTATCAAGGCTGCAAAAGATGCTCTTTCGGGAGTGAACAATGTACCTGGATATCTGTATTTTACAACCGGAGTATGGGGACCGTTAAAGATCGGTGACCATTACTTCCGCAAAACCTATTAACATCGTATGATGAAGATTGCACAGGGAGATTTTACAAGTGAAAAAAAGGATTATAACAGCTGTCGCAGTGATGTTTGTCGCATTTATAGTAACTCAGCCATTGAATGCGAAAGCGGATTGGAGACAGACTGCAAAAGGGAATTACTATTATATTAGTAATGGTGAAAAATTAAGAAATCGCTGGATCGGCGATTACTATGTCAATTCAAAAGGCATCATGGTAAAAAATAAGTGGGTCGTAAGCAACGGAAAAAAGTATTTTGTGGGGGCAGATGGAAAATGGATTCCTAATTTCCGCAAAGGCTGGTATCAGATCGGCAACAAATGGTACTATTATACGAGTTCCGGTAAAATGAAGACCGGATTTTTTACGGTCAAAGGGAAAAAATACTATTGTAACAGCAAGGGAATCATGCTCACAGGGCTCCGTAAAATCAGTGGAAAACGATATTACTTTGACAGCAGCGGAGCGATGAAATTTGGTTTTCGGACAATAAAAGGAAACAAGTATTATTTCCGCAAGACAAATAAAGACGGTTATGCATTTACAGGCCTGCGAAAAATGGGCGGTAAATATTATCTGTTCTCTGCAACCGGTATTATGCAAAAAGGCTGGCAGACGGTTAACAATGCGCAGTATTACTTCCAGAGCGATGGTAAATCTGCTACAGGCTGGCAGAATATCAGCGGGAATACATATTATTTTACAAGCACTGGCATTATGGTAAAAGGCTTGCAGAATATTGAAGGTGCTTTGTATTATTTTGGTGATAATGGAAGTATGTATAAAAGTACTACAATAACCGTGAATGGAGTTACCTATCAGGTTGATTCAAGTGGAAAATGTAATCAGAATGTAAATAATCCAAGTGGCGGCGGATCAGTTTCCCAGGAAATGTTATTCTTTACGAAATATGAATCCGGACCTGAGGCTTATGGACAGACTGGGGGAGACAATGGAAATGCCTGTGGAAAGTATCAGTTTGATTACCGCTATTCCCTGCTTCCATTGGTGAAGTACTGTTATTCCAAAGATCCGATAACTTTTAAAGAATTTAGTAAATATGCAGCATATGCAGTTACCGAGAAAAATAAGGCAAAGCTAAAGGGCAACCAGAGTTTCTTCCGGGCATGGCGGACAATTTACGCCAGAGCACCAAAAATATTTGCTGCATATCAGGATGAATTTGCAAAACAGGAATACTATGATGAAACAGAAAGATACCTGATGAATATGGGCATCAACATTAAGTTCCGCCCTGATGTGGTAAAAGGCAGTGTATTCAGCTACTCCATCCAGCATGGAGCTTATACAGCAGCCCTTGCAGTGAAGGCTGCAGGAATCACGAATGGGACGTCGAACAGAAGCTTTATTAATAAACTATATAAACATCGCATTAGTTGTTTCCCACTTTACCAGACAAGATACAACAGTGAGAAATTAGATGCTTTAAGCTATTTATAATTCATATGAGATACTTTAGGGGCGATGATTAGTCATCGTCTCCTTTTTTGTATAATAGGAAAGTTCGCCATCCGGCGAACTCTTAAATAAAAAAGGCCCGCAGGAAGCGGGCATGACAAAACAGACGGTGATTAGAAGATATCAATAAAAAAGCCTTCTTCAAATTCATCGTCATCTAGGTCATCATCCTCGGTAAGGAAATCATGCATGTTAAGCAGATCGGAATCTGACATATCTCTGACCAGTCTGGCGGTCATTCCTTCTGGTGGATTTTGCATATATTTTTGCCGCAGTGCCTCTAAATATTCTATATCCATAGGTATCCTTCTGTCTGTTGTTGATAAGATAAGTATGGAGCAGACAGGAGAAAAAATCAAGCGGAACGGCATTTGGCTTTTGCCATTGCCCTTTCGTATAGTTCTTCAAGAGAAACACGGCGGTGGTTGTAGTATAGTTCCATTAACTCCATCTTATGCTGGCAGTTTGGACAGCTGAGGGGGTCGTAGCCAAAGGACAAAAGAATATCCTCACGCCACTTAGTAAAGCTTTTCAGAATGCGGTGCCGTGATTTATGGACTGCTTTGCGCAGGGAGCTATCTTTTTCCCGATGCCTTGCATACAGGCCGTAATAACGGGTCATTTTAAAATGCTTTTCAGGGATATGCTGTATCAGGAGTTTGATAAACTGGGCGGCAGGAAGAGTCCGTTTCACATAGACATTATCTTCATGGCGGTTGTAGTGGAAAGTGACATTTTCACCATCATAGGAATCAATACG
Organism: uncultured Robinsoniella sp.; assembly: GCA_900539655.1. GTDB lineage: Bacteria > Bacillota > Clostridia > Lachnospirales > Lachnospiraceae > Robinsoniella. The sequence continues at coordinate 90,174 of UQCR01000009.1, read as the reverse complement.
TCTCAAAGCAATCACAGGCCGCCCCAGATACCGGCTGATATATTTAATAACGGTATCCGTATCATAGAGGTTAGGCTTGGCATAAACGTAGAAGCCGTTTTTATCCTTCTGGTAAATATGGGCTTTCACCTTTTTAAAGGAGGGGCCAATGCGCTGTTCCAACTCATTAAGTAAAGCAGTTTGAAAAGACTTTCTGAGCAAAGTGTAATTAAAGTGCTTAACCACACGCCAAAAACCATCATCAGAAAAGCCGCCTTCGGTGATGAGGCAGTGGATATGAGGATTCCATTCCAGAGGACGGCCGAAAGTATGAAGGACACAAACAAAACCGGGGACAAAGTTTTTGGATTTGTTGATGTTATGAAACATACGAAGGAGAACACTTCGCACAGCCTGAAAAAGGCAGTCCAAAAGAGAACGGTCTTTGAGAAAAAAAGGCCGCAGTTCTTCGTCAATGGTGAAAACACAGTGGCGGTGAGTGCAGTGGATTAGTTTGAAGGACATCTGTGTAGAACGTTCCTGGCAGTATTTGACACCGCAAGTGGGACAGAAGCGACTCTTGCAGCGGAAAGGAACGAATTTCAGGTTGCCACAGTGAGCGCAGGCATACATGGCACCACCGAAAGAAGGATCACCACAATGAATCATGTTAGAGATATTTTCCATTTCAACATCTCTGGGATGGAGGGTATATTGAATTATTTCATAATGGTCTCTGAAAATATATTGTAAGATATTCATGTGATTATTATGGAACAATCGGAAAGAAAAAACAAGCCTTAACCCCTCAAAGATTGAGGGGTAGGGGAGTTGAAGTGTCGAAGACACTTATTTATCTTTTTCCACTCATTCTTTCCCTTGACATGAAAATTATTGTAACTTATTATATTATCTAAAGAGTTTTTTGAAAATTTAAAAAAGTGGAGGACTTACAAATGACATTAGAAGAAGTGCTTCTGACTGTGAAAGAGCCAGATGAGGGCGCAATGAACGACTGCAGGAAAAGGTGGGACAGTATTGCAAAGCCGCTGCACAGCCTGGGTAAAATGGAAGATTATCTTGTGAAAATCTCCGGCATGACAAAAAGCAGTAATATTGATCTGGCAAAAAAGGCACTGGTGGTAATGTGTGCGGATAATGGTGTGGTAGAAGAGGGCGTGACCCAGACCGGGCAGGAAGTTACTGCAATTGTATCAGAGAATTTTTTGAAAGAGCAGGCTACGGCAAGCATCATGTGCCGGGTTGCCAAAGCGGACATTTTCCCGGTGGATATTGGAGTTGCAAGAGATACCTGTATTATTAACCATAAAATTGCCTACGGAACCAGGAATATGGCAAAAGAACCGGCAATGACCAGAGAAGAGACCATTCAGGCCATTGAGACTGGTATTCAAATGGTTGCAGAATTAAAGGAAAAAGGTTACCGTATCATAGCTACCGGCGAGATGGGGATTGGCAATACTACAACCAGCAGTGCGGTTGCATCGGTTCTTTTACATACATCGGTAGAGGTAGTGACAGGAAAAGGCGCAGGACTCTCTTCGGAAGGCTTTAAACGTAAGATCGACACCATTAAAAAGGCTATTGCGCTGCATACTCCGGATCCCCAGGATGCCATAGACGTGTTGGCGAAAGTGGGAGGTCTGGATATCGCGGGACTTGCAGGTGTATTCATAGGTGGTGCAGCATTGGGAGTCCCCATTGTAATAGACGGATTTATTTCTTCTGTAGCAGCACTTGCAGCTGTGAATATCTGTCCTCTGGCAAAAGAGTATATGCTGGTTTCCCACGTATCCAAAGAACCTGCAGCCCACCTGATACTGGAAGCGTTGAAGATGGAGGCGGCACTTACCTGTGATATGTGTCTGGGTGAAGGTACCGGTGCTGTAACGCTGTTCCCGGTTTTAGAGATGGCAGCTGCAGTTTATAACGGGATGAGCACGTTTCAGGATATAAAAGTGGAGGAATACAAGCCTTTGTCATAGAGCCTGTATAAAATTGATTACTGTGGCGCACAGCTGTCAGTAATGAATGTTCAAACATGCTCTATAATGCAGAGGAGACAAGTGGGAACTTTGTTCACACTTTCTATGGATGCGGTATCGCAGGTTTGTCTGCGGTATGCAGGAGGTAAAGGAATGTTAATGATTGTAACAGGAGGCAGCGGAAGCGGTAAATCTGCATATGCAGAGGAACAGATTATCCGGCTTCGAGAAGGTACCAGAATATATATTGCCACGATGATGAGCTTTGATGCAGAAGGGGACAGAAGAATTGAAAGGCACCGTAAAATGCGGGCAGCCAAGAACTTTCGGACCATTGAGTGTTATACTGATCTAAGTTCTGTAAAATTGCCGTCTGATGGAATCGTATTGTTGGAGTGCATGTCCAATCTGGCTGCAAATGAAATGTATGCGCAAGGCGGTGCAGGTGAACATATGGTGGAATCTATTTTGCAGGGGATCCAATCTGTATTATCCCAGGTAAAAGACCTGGTGGTGGTGACCAATGAGGTGTTTTCTGATGGACAGGAATACGATCCTCAGACCGTACAGTATCTTGAAAATTTGGGAGTTATCAATCAGGAACTGGCTAAGAAGGCAGATATCGTTACCGAGGTGGTATGCGGTATCCCGCTGCTCAGAAAAGGGAGGATAGATTCATGAAAAAATTAGGGAATAGTTTTATCATTGCATTTGCAATGTATTCCAAGATCCCTATGCCCCGGACAGAATGGACCAAGGATAATATGAAATATGCCATGTGCTTTTTCCCGATCATAGGAGCGGTTATTGGGGCAGTTATTCTTCTGTGGAATTATATTCAGGGGTATGCTGGTTTTGGTAATTCGTTTTATACAGTTGTTTTGATGATGATACCGGTTCTCATAACCGGAGGAATCCATCTGGATGGTTTGCTGGATACCTCGGATGCTTTGAGTTCCTATAAACCAATGGATCAGAAGCTGGAAATACTGAAAGATTCCCATGCAGGGGCATTTGCAATCATTGTAGGGATATGTTATTTTTTCTTGCTGTTCGGTTGCTTATCAGAGACGAATGCCAGAATGCTTTGGGTGCTGGCAATTGGTTTTATGCTGTCCAGGGCACTTAGCGGACTTGCAATTGTAAGCTTTCGTATGGCGAAGAATACAGGGCTGGCGGCAACCTTTTCAGATATGGCAGTCAAGAGCCGGGGAAAGACAGTAATGATTATTTATATACTTTTATGTGGGGCGGGAATGATTCTTCTTGAGCCGGTTCTGGGAACTGTATGCTTCCTCAGTGCCCTTTTGATGTTTGTCTATTACCGACATATGTCCTATCAGAAGTTTGGCGGGATTACCGGAGATCTGGCGGGATTTTTCCTGCAGGTGTGCGAACTGGTAATGGCAGCTGCAGTTGTAATTGCCGCAAAAATAATCGGGATGTAAACGTACAAAACCTTATAAATCTGGAAATAACAGAAAGGAACAGACTATGAAACTAGTAATCGGCGGCGCTTTTCAGGGCAAGAAAAAAGCAGCCTGTGAGCGCTATCAGTTGGCGGAATCAGACTTTATAGACGGAATTGACTGTATGCCGGCAGACTTGCAAAGCTGCAGGGGGATTTTCCACTTTCATGAATATATAAAGAGAATGATCAGGGAGGGAGAAAATCCAACAGGGCTTGTAGATTTATTATATGAAACGAATCCGGAGATTATCATTGTGTGCAATGAACTGGGATATGGGGTAGTTCCGATTGAGAAATTTGACCGGGAATACCGGGAAGCAGTAGGAAGGTTATGTTGTAAAGCTGCTGAATATTCGGATGAAGTAGTGCGGGTTATCTGCGGATTGGGTACGGTGATCAAACATGCCTGAGATTTTGCTTATTCGCCATTCTAAGACAGAAGGCAATCTGCTGGGACGCTATATCGGAACAACGGATGAACCTCTCTGTGAAAAAGGAATTAACCTTCTGATGCAGAAGACGTATCCTTTTGTGGATCATATCTATACCAGTCCCATGAAAAGATGTATCGAGACGGCAGAGAGAATCTATCCCGGACAACCCTATAAAATTATAGCAGATTTCAGGGAATGCAGCTTTGGAGAATTTGAAAACAAGAATTATAAAGAACTGGATGGTAATCCTGCGTATCAGGCGTGGATAGACAGCCAGGGAACACTGCCTTTTCCGGGGGGAGAAAGCCAGGAAACGTTTCGAAGCAGATGTTGCCTGGCATTTCAAAATACCGTAGATGATATTCTTTCGACAAAGATCAAAAGAGCCGCTGTTGTGGTTCATGGCGGCACCATAATGAGTATCATGGAGGCATTTGCAGTTCCCAAAAAAGCCTTTTATGACTGGCAGGTAAAAAATGCACAGGGATTCCTGGTGACGGTAGATGAAGCAGAGTGGAAACAGCATCAGGAGATCAGGGTTGTGGAACGCATATAAAAAATATTTGAAAATACATTTGAAGAGGATGGGTGGAGAAAGACGCTTTGTACAGCCAGGGCGTCTTTACTTATGGAAGCAATTTCGAACATATGGTTGAATTTTTGAAAAATATGTGCTATCATGTACAGGATATTTGGATACACAGAGCATTTTAGACAGACTCTGTTTTTACATAGGCATTTATATATGGCGGTGAAGAATGAAAAAAAATGACTGGATACTGGCAGGTGCTGTAATAGCGGTTGCTCTCATTGCATTTGTCGGATATACTTTTTTTCAAAAAGATGGAAATAAGGTTCAGATTATGACAGACGGTAAAGAATTCGGTGTCTATTCACTTTCGAAGGATCAGGTGATCGATATCAATGGCACCAATACACTTGAGATTAAGGATGGAAAAGCAGATATGATTTCGGCAGAGTGCCCGGACAAGCTCTGTGTCCATCAGAAGGCTATCAGTAAATCAGGAGAATCTATTATCTGCCTTCCTTATAAAATTGTGGTACGGGTGGAAGGGGCGAAGGAAGCCTCTGATTATGATTCCATTGCGGGCTGAAAGCATAAAGGGAAGGAAAAGGATGGAAACTAGAAGAAAAGCAGCATATTTTGGGGTGTTTACTGCGCTGGCATTAATTGTCACATATGTGGAGACCCTGATTCCATTTTATTTCGGGATTCCGGGCGTAAAACTTGGACTTACGAATATCGTCATCCTATGTGTTTTATACTTTATGGGAGCAAAAGATGCATGTCTGCTTTCTGTTTTGCGGGTTGTACTGGGTGGATTCCTGTTTGGCAATATGTACAGTATTATTTACAGCCTTGCAGGGGGACTTTTGAGTCTCGCGGTAATGTATCTGATGAAAAGAAGTAAAGGATTTTCCATCATAGGTGTCAGCATGTGCGGCGGGATTGCCCATAATATCGGACAGCTTCTGGTAGCCATGGCAGTAGTTGATAATTTCAACCTGTTCTATTACCTTCCGGTATTGCTGATTTCAGGACTGGTTACCGGGCTGCTGATTGGAATTTTAGGAAAAGAATTGCAGAGAAGACTGCCAAAGGAGATTTTTAAATGATTGCATATTTACGTGGGGATGTAGCTGCCCTGAATGAGAACAGTGTAGTACTGGAAGTGAATAATATCGGTTATCTGGTATATGTATCAGGCAGAGATGCTGACCGGCTTGCCGGTGCCAGAAAAGAAGTCTGTGTACATACCTATATGCATGTAAAAGAAGATGCACTGCAGCTATACGGTTTTTGTACCCAGGATGATCTTCAGATCTTCAAGCTTCTGCTTGGGGTTAACGGGATTGGGCCAAAGGCAGCTCTCGGCGTACTGACGGCACTGTCTGCAGATGACCTGCGGTTTGCTATTTTGTCGGAAGATGCCAAGGCGATAGCCAAAGCTCCTGGAGTTGGCAATAAAACCGCCCAGAAGGTAATCCTGGAATTAAAGGATAAACTAAGCCTGGAAGACGCATTTGAAAAACGTCTGACGAATCAGAATGATCTGGCAGCTTCCACCGGAATGACGGACAGCAAAGGAGAAGCCGTACAGGCGCTGGCAGCTCTTGGATATTCCAATACAGATGCGTTAAAAGCGGTAAATAAAGCAGAACTTACAGATGATATGGATACTGAGGCCATTTTAAAAGCAGCGCTGAAGCAGATGGCATTTTTATAAATCCCTTTATTTATTGTGGGGTAGTAACTAGTGCCGCTTGGTACTAGTGCTGGACAGTTTAAAAACAGGTCTTTGGAGGCAGAACATGGGAAAACGTATTATTACAACAGATACTTTGGAAGAAGATATAAAAATAGAGCCGGCTCTGCGCCCGCAGACTTTAGATGAATACATTGGACAGGAAAAGGCAAAGATTAATCTTAAGGTCTATATTGAAGCGGCAAAGCAAAGAGGGGACGCTTTGGACCATGTTCTATTTTACGGACCTCCCGGACTTGGTAAAACCACTCTTGCCGGTATAATTGCAAATGAGATGGGGGTAAATATGAAGATCACTTCCGGACCTGCAATTGAAAAGCCGGGAGAGATGGCAGCGATTCTCAATAATCTCCAGGAAGGAGATGTGCTTTTTGTAGATGAGATACACCGGCTGAACAGACAGGTGGAAGAAGTACTCTATCCGGCAATGGAGGATTATTCCATTGATATCATGATCGGAAAAGGTGCGGCGGCACGCTCTATTCGTCTGGATCTCCCTAAATTCACCCTGGTAGGGGCAACAACCCGTGCAGGACTTTTGACAGCGCCTCTTAGGGACCGTTTCGGAGTGATCCACCATTTGGAATTTTATACGGAGTCGGAACTGCAGACAATTATCGTTCGATCAGCAAGTGTTCTGGGCGTGGAAATCGACCCTAACGGAGCGAAAGAGCTGGCTAAGCGTTCCAGAGGTACGCCAAGGCTTGCAAACCGGTTATTGAAGCGTGTAAGGGACTTTGCACAGGTTAAATATAACGGGCATATTACGGAAGAGGTAGCGGCATTTGCCCTGGATCTTCTGGAAGTGGACAAATTTGGCCTGGATATGATGGACCGCAGTATTCTGACGGTTATGATTGAGAAATTCAAAGGAGGTCCGGTTGGGCTGGATACACTGGCTGCGGCCATTGGGGAAGATGCCGGAACCATTGAAGATGTGTATGAACCTTACCTGATTAAGAATGGATTTATCATGCGTACGCCAAGAGGAAGAGTTGTTTCCGAGCTGGCATATCATCATCTCGGAATAATGTTATAAATTGGTAATAGTTCAGACAGATCCGCGCATTTATTGCGCAGATCCTACGAAAACCAGGAGTCTGCAGACATCCGGCCCTTTGCCGAAGGCGAATTTCAATGGGCTGGATGTGTAACAGTTCCTGCTTGCTGAACTGTTACATAAATTGTCTTATAAATCGACCTTGATTTTTCTTCCACTTCTCTGTATAATAAATAACAGTAAACTCCAATATTTTGTAGAATTATATAGAATGTTGTGATAATAGAGAAAAAAGTGGAGGAAGTCATATGTCAGCCAAGAACAAAGCAGAAGTCTTGATTGCGGGAAAAATATATACGCTGAGTGGATATGAGAGTGAAGAATATCTGCAAAAGGTAGCTACATACATTAATAATAAACTGGCAGAATTTAAAAAACTGGAAGGTTATAATCATTTGTCAAAAGAAACAAAAGGAATTCTTTTGGATCTGAATATTGCAGATGATTATTTTAAAGCGAAAAAGCAGGTAGAACTTGTAGAGGAAGAACTGGCATCCAAGGACAAGGAATTATATGATTTAAAACACGAAGTAATCGGTGTTCAGATCCGTTATGAGACTGCTGAAAAAGATTTAGAAAGACTGCAGAAAGAATCCACGGAATATCAGAAAAAAATTGTGAAGCTTGAGACAGAGCTGGATGAATTATTGAGGAAATAGACAAAGAGGGGCTGTTGCTTAAGATAAATTGTGCAACTGCCTCTTTTTTGACCGACAGGCGTTGGAGTGTGTCTTCATAAATAGGATTTTACAGACAGGCTCTAAGATAATGATAAATAAATGAGGTGACTGATGAAAGTAGAATTACTGGCCCCGGCAGGGTCTTACGAAAGTTTAACAGCGGCACTGAGTGCCGGAGCAGATGCTGTTTATACAGGGGGAAGCAGATTTGGAGCCAGGGCATTTGCCAATAATCTGACGGAAGAAACATTGCTTCAGGCGATTGATGAATGCCATTTAAGAGGAAAACAGCTCTATCTGACCGTAAATACTCTTTTAAAAGATATTGAAATGGCCCAACTGTATCATTATATCCTTCCCTATTACACCAGAGGTCTGGATGCAGTGATTGTACAGGATATGGGCGTATTTACTTTTCTAAAAAGAGAGTTTCCGGATCTTCCGATACATGCCAGTACCCAGATGACCATTACAGGACCGGATGGTGCTAAACTCTTAAAAGAACTTGGAGCTTCCAGAATTGTTACGGCAAGGGAATTGTCCCTGCAGGAGATAGCCGGTATTCATGAGCAGACAGATATTGAAATCGAGAGCTTTGTGCATGGGGCACTGTGTTATTGCTATTCCGGACAATGCCTGTACAGCAGCCTGATCGGAGGTCGCAGCGGCAACCGGGGCAGGTGTGCACAGCCCTGCCGCCTTCCTTACGATCTGTATCAGAACGGGTCAAAGCTCAATTATGGAGCAGAAAAATATCTTATGAGCCCCAAGGATATGTGTACATTGGATCTTATTCCTGATCTGACAGAAGCCGGTGTGTATTCCTTCAAAATTGAAGGACGGATGAAGAAACCTGCATATACAGCCGGAGTGGTACGCATTTACCGCAAATATATTGATCTGTATTTAAAAAATGGAAGAAAAGGATATCGGATCGAAGAACAGGACCGCCTGGAACTGATGGATCTCTATAACCGTGGAGGCTTTTCCACAGGTTATTATAAAACCGGGAACGGTAGAGAAATGATGTCTCTAATCCGTCCCAACCATATTGGTACAAAAGCGGCTAAAGTTGTAGATAGCGGGAAGAATATAGTAAAGCTAAAAGCGGCAGAAGCACTCCATCCCGGAGATGTTCTGGAATGTCTGGATGAAAAATCAGGGCAGAAGGGGACAGAATTTACCATACGGGAAGAAAAAAAGCCGGGAGAAATCTTCCAGGTTAAAATCCCGCTGGGGAAAAATAAAGAATCCTGTAAAACCGTAATCCGTACCAGAAATGAACAGCTGTTAAAGCAGCTGGAAGATACGTATCTTCTTGGTAAATTGAAAGAAAAAATTAATGGGAAATTAATACTTTACAAAAAAAATCCTGCTATACTCGAATTAAGAATGGGGGATTTTGCAGTTCATGTTACAGGCGGTGAAGTAACAGAGGCGTTGAATCAACCATTGTCTTATGAAAAAGTAAAAAAACAAATGGAAAAAACAGGGAACACGCCCTATATATTTGAAAAACTGGATATTGAAATGGATCCTGACATTTTTCTTCCGGTTCAGACCCTGAATGAACTCAGACGAATGGGGCTGGAAGAGCTGACCAGGGAAATTCAGGACAGTTACCGCAGAAGCGTACCGTCAAAAGAGAATCAGGATGGGAAAGTAGGATTATCAGACGGTTTTGCAGAGGAAACCTTAAAGCCTGCTGGACATTTATATGGTGATAAAGCGGATGCTTTAAAGGAAGAGGGAAGCACTAAGACAGATATCCGGATTCACGTATCGCTGGAATCGCTGGATGCACTGGAAGGTCTGTTGAAACTGGAAGAAGTATCCGGGATCTATTTAGATAGTACTGCTTTTAAAAATAACCGAGAGTTTTTGAATTCCGGAACATACATTAAAAAGTGCCATGATGCAGGGAAAAAGTGTAATTATATTATGCCGTATATTTTTCGGTCGGAGTCCAGAAAATATTATGATTCAAATGCTGTTCGTAATATGCTGTCATCTTATGATGCCATTGTAGTGAAAAGTCTCGATGAAGCAGCTTATCTGAAAAAAAGCGGTTTATCTAATCCATTGATTGCAGACCATAACCTCTATGCATTTAACAGAGAGTCAGAATCGTTTTTGAAAGAACAGGGATTCGCTATGAATACAGTGCCTTTGGAGTTGAACGCAAAAGAAATAGGAAAAAGAGGCTGTGCAGACAGTGAGCTCCTGGTTTATGGACATCTTCCAATGATGGTCAGTGCCCAGTGTCTGAAAAAGACTGCCGGAAGATGTAATAAAGTGTCGGAAGTACTGTATTTACGTGACCGTATGAAAAAAGATTTTCCAGTGAAAACGAACTGCCAGTTCTGTTATAATATCATCTATAATAGTGCCCCCACAGTACTTCTGGAAAACAGGACAGAAATCAGAAGATTGTCTCCGGCGGCGATACGGCTTAGCTTTACACTGGAAGATAAGACACAGGTTATGTCAGTTACTGAGAAATATATTGATGCATTTTGCAAGGAGAAAGACATCAGACTTGATTTGCCTGAGTTTACAAGAGGGCATTTTAAGAGAGGCGTGGAGTAGGTGGAAAAGTGACAAATCTAATCATTCAGGTTTCAAAATATGTAATTATTATTTTAATGGCGATTTATACATTGCAGAGCTACGTAGTATTTCGTAAGGATGAAGACGATGCCGATTTTTTATTTTTAAGGCAGAATGTAATTATGTTCTGTATGCATTTTGTGGCATTTATGGTACTTTATCTGGAAATGGAAGAATCCCAGCTGCTGTTCTTTTATGGCGCCCAGGTGATTTATCTGGCGGCAACCCTGGTGCTGTTTCGAAATCTCTATCCGAAGGCATCCAGACTGTTAATCAATCATATGTGTATGCTTATATCCATTGGTATGATCATGATTACCAGGATCTCTTATGACCAGTCAATAAAGCAGTTTAAGATTGCAGCAGCTTCTACAGTACTGGCATTGTTTATACCGGTCATCATACGCAAGCTGCGTCTGATTACAAAATGGGCATGGGTGTATGCTGTATTGGGAATCGGATTGCTGGGTTTGGTTGCTGTAGCAGCCCGGTCAACCTATGGTGCGAAAATAGCATTTACAGTTGGGGGAATTACCCTGCAGCCATCCGAGTTTGTTAAAATTATCTTTGTATTTTGTATGGCAGGGCTTTTGCTCCGTGCCAAATCTTTTAAAGATATTGTGGTTGCGACGGCTTTGGCGGCTCTTCACGTTCTGATACTCGTGGTATCCACGGACCTTGGAAGTGCGCTGATTTTCTTTATTACGTATCTGATTATGCTTTACGTAGCTTCAAGAAATGCCCTTTATCTGGCGGCGGGACTGGGAGCCGGGAGTCTGGCTGCAGTTGCGGCATATTTCTTGTTCTCCCATGTGCGTGTCCGTGTGGAGGTGTGGCTGAATCCTTTTGCTGATTATGCCGGAAATGGTTATCAGATAGCCCAGTCATTGTTCGCCATTGGAGCGGGCGGGTGGTTTGGAACCGGATTATTCCAGGGCTCACCTACGGCAATACCTATCGTGGAACAGGATTTTATGTTTTCAGCAGTAACGGAAGAACTGGGCGGAATATTCTCTATCTGCCTGATCCTGGTATGCCTTAGCTGCTTTATCATGATTCTGAATATTGCCATGAGATTATCCAATCCCTTCTACCGGCTGGTTGCTTTGGGACTTGGTACGATGTATGCGGTTCAGGTATTTCTGACAGTTGGCGGAACGATGAAATTTATCCCGCTGACAGGTGTTACACTGCCATTTGTCAGTTATGGAGGAAGCTCCATGCTAAGTACGCTGATCATGTTTGCAATCATACAGGGACTGTACATTCTTAGGGAAGACGAGGAAGAAAGCATTGAAAAGGAAAAAATCTACGGACAATATCCAAATTAATGAAATACCGGTAAATGAACCCCAGCGGAAGCAGAATACGGGACCGGAGTCCCGGGGAGGCAGAAATAAAGATATGATGAAAGTTGCATATCTTTTTGCCGCCATGTTTTTTATGCTGATTGGTTATCTGGTATATTTTAATACAATAAAAGCGGATACAATTAATTCAAATGTAAATAATACAAAACAGGATGCACAAGCGCAGAAGATTGTCAGGGGAGCAATTATATCCTCCGATGGCGAAACGCTGGCAGGAACCAATGTGGATGCCGAAGGCAATGAGGAGCGCCTTTATCCATATGAAAATATGTTTGCCCATGTGGTGGGATATGCCAGCAATGGTAAGGCAGGGGTGGAATCCACATCAAATTTTGACCTGCTCACATCCCATGCATCTATTCTGGAACAGGTTCAGAACGAGGCAAACCATGAAAAGGTAAGGGGCGACAGTGTAGTGCTGACGCTTGACACCAGGCTTCAGTCAGCGGCGTATAATGCCATGGGTGTGTACAAGGGAGCCGTTGTGGTTATGGAACCCAGTACCGGTAAGATTCTGGCAATGGTCTCCAAGCCGGATTTTAATCCCAACACCATATCCAGTGACTGGGATACGCTGGTCTCTGATGAAACCAACAGTTCACTTCTAAACCGTGCCGTACAGGGCTTATATCCTCCGGGGTCTACCTTTAAGATTATGACTGCACTGGAATACATGAGGGAACATCCTGATTATCAGAACTACAGCTACAACTGTACCGGAAGCATTTCTAAAGAAGATGTTACGATTACCTGTTTTGGCGGAGAAGCTCATGGGCAGATCAATCTGGCAGAATCCTTTAAATATTCCTGCAACAGCTCTTTTGCCAATATCGGACTGGAGCTGGATAATAATGCTTTTCGAAGTTTATGTGAAGATTTTATGTTTAACAATACGCTTCCGATTTCGATGGAAGCCAGTTCAAGCCGTTTTGAACTGAATGAACACACATCCTACGGGGAAGAGATGGCAACGGCAATCGGACAGGGAAATACCCTGGTAACACCTCTTCATATGGCGTTAATCACCTCAACTGTAGCAAATTCAGGTACTTTAATGAAACCATATGTAATTGACCGTCTGGAAACCTTTGACGGGGATATGGTAAAAGAGAATAAACCGGAGGTATACAAGGAATTGATGTCAGCCCAGGAAGCCGGGATTCTCTCAGATTTTATGACTCAGGTTGTAGAAGGAGGAACGGCAAAATCCCTCAGCGGACTTGGATATACGGTAGCCGGCAAGACCGGATCAGCAGAGTATGAAATAGGGTCGAATGCTGCAGATAAAGGAACTCATTCCTGGTTCGTTGGGTTCTCGAATGTCAGCAGTCCTGACATTGTGGTCAGTGTTATTGCAGAGGATGGCGGTACCGGAAGCTCCGCAGCAGTGCCTATTGCACAGGCTGTATTTGATGCCTACTATAATAATGGCATGAATATCACCAATAATTAAGGTTGCATGATTTAAAAAAAAGAGTTATACTAAAACCAGTTAGGAGTGCACAACGCATAACAGGAGGGATTGCAATGGTCGAAGCAACGAGCTGTGGCGGTGTGGTAATATTTCGTGGTAAGATACTTCTTTTATACAAAAGTTACAAGAATAAGTATGAAGGATGGGTGTTGCCAAAAGGAACTGTAGAAGCTGGCGAGGAGTATAAGGATACAGCAATAAGAGAAGTATTGGAGGAAACAGGAGCCAAAGCATCAATTATTAAATATATTGGTAAAAGTCAATATACCTTTAATGTGCCGGAAGACACAGTAGCAAAGGATGTTCATTGGTATTTAATGATGTCCGACAGCTATTACAGTAAACCGCAGCGCGAAGAATATTTTGTGGATTCCGGGTATTATAAATTTCATGAAGCATATCATCTGTTAAAATTTGCAAATGAAAGAATAATCCTGGAAAAAGCTTATAACGAATATTTAGACTTGAAAAAGTCGAATCTTTGGGGAAGTCGTAAATATTTTTAGGATGAGAAGAAGATACGAAACTGTATCTTCTTCCTTTTACTTTTACGGGCCTGTGTCTGAAATATTTCTTAAATTTCCTCTAATAAGATGAATTATTTTAAGAAATCTGTTAAAATATATAATAGTTAGTAATATATACCAGAGGCGCAGAGGCTGCCTGGAAAGGAGCAATATATGCTGGAGAAGATTGATCTGACGAAGAAGATGGGGAAAAAAGAATTTAAGCAAACCATGGAAGAACTCTCAGCGAAGCTTGGAACTTTGCAAAGAGAGTGCAGGAATTTAAAGATCCCGGTAATTATTGTTTTTGAAGGATTTGGAGCTGCAGGCAAAGGAACCCTGATCAATCAGCTGATTCAGCCGCTTGACCCAAGGGGATTTCATGTATATGCTATCAATGGGGAATCTGATGAAGAGCAGCTGCGTCCTTTTCTATGGCGCTTTTGGACTAAGACGCCGGAAAACGGACGGATTGCCATTTTTGACAGAAGCTGGTACAGAAGGGTTCTGATTGACCGCTTTGATAAGGTGACGACAGATAAGCAGTTGGGACATGCATATAATGAGATTGTTTCATTCGAACAGCAGCTAACCGACGGTGGTAATGTAATGATTAAATTCTTTTTGGATATTACGAAAAAGGAACAAAAGAAACGGTTCGATAAAATGCTGGAGTCTAAAGAAACGGCATGGAAGGTTTCCAAAGGGGATTTAAAAAGAAATAAGCATTTTGAAGAATACAAGATGATGAATGAGGAAATGCTTCAGAAAACAGATACAGATTTTGCACCATGGACCATTATTGAGGCCATGGACCGGGAATATGCAGCAGTTAAGATCATTACTACCGTAGTGAAATGTCTGGAGAAGCGGGTAGCAAATCAAAAAGAGCTGGAACGGCTTGCAAAGGAAGAAGAAAAGCTGGAAAACAAAGATGCCGTGGAACCCAAATCTAATTTCCACTCATCGGCGTTAAGCAGTGTAGATCTCTCTTTGACTTATACAAAGGAAGAGTATAAGGAAAGGCTGGATGATCTTCAGAAGAAGCTCGCTTTGCTGCACAGTGAATTATACCGCAGAAGGATTCCTGTGATTTTGGGATTTGAGGGATGGGATGCAGGTGGTAAAGGCGGCGCAATCAAGCGTGTGACACAGTGTCTGGATCCAAGAGGCTATGAGGTAAATCCAACAGCTGCGCCCAACGATATTGAAAAAGCACACCACTATCTGTGGCGATTCTGGCAGACTTTTCCCAAGGCCGGACATATTGCCCTCTATGACAGAACCTGGTATGGAAGAGTCATGGTGGAACGAATTGAAGGGTTTTGCAGTACTCAGGAATGGAAGCGGGCATACAAAGAAATTAATGATATGGAGGCTACCCTTGCGCACAGTGGTGCAGTTGTGTTAAAATTCTGGATGCAGATCGATAAAGACGAACAGGAACGCAGATTTAAAGAACGGATGGAAAATCCGGAGAAACAGTGGAAGATCACAGACGAAGACTGGCGTAACCGGGAAAAATGGGATGCTTATGAAGCAGCCGTAGATGAGATGTTAATCCGCACATCCACAACCTATGCCCCATGGATCATCGTAGAAGGAAACTGCAAATACTATGCGCGGATCAAAGTTCTTGAGACCATTGTAGAAGCGCTTGAATCCCGTATCAAGTAAAAGCACTTAAATCAAGTAATAAATAAAAAAGAAGCAAGGTCAGGAATAAAAAAGATGAAATGGTATCAAAATCTATATATAGGCGAAACAGCCAGAAAGAAAAAAAAGAAAATAATCTGGAAAATAAATCATAATGCAGGCCTGATTGATGTGTATGTCGTTACCTTGGCAGCCAATGGGACCGATTTATTTGATATCGTTTCATCCGCCGTCCTGATGCAAAAGGCAGTAAGGCGTAACTGCCCTTTGATTGTAGGGATCGCATGCGGCTATGATGAAGCAGTACAGTTAGCCCTGAATATTGCCCTGGAGGTTTATAAAGAAACCGGTGGTTTTCAGGTACGCCAATATTTAACCCGTAAGGAGAGAAAAGAAAGAAATTGACAGGTGTGAGAATATGCTACATATCATTTTGGTAATACTTAAGATTATAGGTATCATACTGGCGGTTATTTTAGCACTGTTCCTTCTGATTCTCCTGGCAGTGGTGTTTGTGCCATTACGATACCGATTAACACTACAAAGGGAAGGTGATATTCTCTATGGGCAGGGGAAAGTCACTTATCTGCTTCATATTTTAACCGTGATGGCAGAATATAAAGAGGGCAAACCCAGATATGAGATCAGGCTTTTTGGAATACCAGTGGAAAAGTTCAAGGTTTTAAAAAAGTTCCTTAAATTCAAAAGGCCGGGAAAAAAGAAGACCGGAGATAAGACACAAGAAAATACGAGAGAGAACCGGAATGAGCAGGCATCCTTTCCCGATGCGGGAAGAAGCCCGGGCGCAGAGCAGACAGAACTGGCAAAGCCAGATGATAATGTTAACGGGGACGGCAGCCTGAAAGAGTTGGCCGGACCGGAGACGGCAGAGCAAAACGGGGTGCAGCAAACAGGGGATGATTGCCGGTCTAAGAATACAAATAAAACAAATAAAACAGATAAATCTGAGGATGCAGAGCGATCAGATAAAAACCAGCGCAGCACAATCTTCGCAAAAGTGAAGTCTGTAATAGGCAAAGTGCTGGATGTGATAAAGAAGATTTGGAATATCCTAAAGGGAATTCCCGGGAAAGTCCGTAATATACTTTATAAACTGACCCATCTAAAAGGGCAGGTGCATAAATATCTGGAAATCATCCGTGCAGAAGAAACGAAGTTACTGTTTGGAAGTTCCAGGACAGAATTCTTCTATCTGCTGAAGCATTTTAAGCCAAGGAATGCGAAAGGTTATATTCGATTCGGTACCGGCGATCCGGCAACAACAGGGCAGATACTGGGAATAGCAGGACTGATTCTGCCGATTTATTCCACCAAAATTCAGGTTTATCCTGATTTTGATAAATCCATCTATGAGGGTCATGTAGTGATTCGGGGGCATATACGTGCACTCCATCTTCTGAAATCAGGATGGAAAATTTTTAAAGATAAAAATACTAAAAAGTTCCTAAAACGTATCAGACAATAAGGAGGAAATAAACATGGCTTCAGACAATAATTTTCAGACAACCGTAGATTCATTATTCAAGGGGATGGACAGCTTTATCAATACAAAAACTGTAGTGGGAGATGCAATGTCAGTAGGTGATACCATAATTCTTCCACTGGTAGATGTTTCATTTGGAGTTGCGGCAGGTGCCCTGTCCGGAGACGCCAAGAATAATGGCGGCGGCGCAATGGGCGGTAAGATGTCACCCAGTGCAGTACTTGTGATTCAAAATGGTACCACAAAGCTTGTCAATGTGAAGAATCAGGATGGTCTTACAAAGATACTGGATATGGTACCTGATTTTGTAAATAAATTTGCAGCCGGTAAGACAGACACAGATGCTGCAGCTGCTTCTGAGAAATCAGACACAAGCGCACCGGAAACTGACACAGAAGAAGAATAAAAAGTGTTAAATCGATGGTTCCTGCATATGATATAGAAAAGAGATATGCAGGTGGACGGTTATGAAACGGATTGTTGGTTATACACTGTTTTGGATAGCAGTTGGGATGCTTTTAGCTTTGTGCATGCCAAACGCCTTTATAACCGTGCTGATAATTTTTGTGCTCTTATTAATAGGATATAACCTGTTTATGTGTTAGGGTTTCAAACTTGCACGAGAAGTAAGGTTTTTGACTATTTGGAAATGATCCATAATATATAGAGACATCGCTTAATACTGACTGACAGCACGAAATTTATCAAAACGGTGAAGTAAATCTGTGAAGCGAATAGATTAAAATAAGCCAGTCCCAATGCCGGTTTTCAGCATTGGGACTGGCTCTTAGCTTGTTGTGTAGGAAGTCGTTTTCTGCAAAAAAACCTCTCAACCGATGGTGAGAGGTCCCTCTAACTAAGCTCTTTCAACTTTACCGGATCTTAAGCAAGAAGTACATACATACATCTTCTTAGCAGCTCCGTTAACTTTTACTTTAACTGATTTGATGTTAGATTTCCACATTTTGTTCGATCTTCTATGAGAATGACTCACATTGTTTCCGAAATGAGCACCCTTTTCACAAATAGCACATTTAGCCATGAATAAGCACCTCCTTGACTTTAATATTCGTCCTCACGCTTGCACAGCATTCCACAAATAATCAAATAATACACGTTGGCAAGAAGATCTTATCTTGTGTATCGCTTCATTATTTGCGCAAGCCTGTACTGGATATAGACTCACAACACTAGTTATTCTATCAGATGGCACCATATTTTGCAAGTGAAAAATAAAAAATAATGAAATAAATTGTTAAAAATTAAAATTAATATTTCATTTTGTGTGAAAAGAGGGTATAATGTACGCAGAGATATTATAATTTAAAAGTTGGAGGTAACGATATGAAGGGACGCATGGATACAGATCTGGGTTCTATCTTGATTGATACTGATGTAATCGCTACTTATGCCGGCAGTGTTGCCGTTGAATGTTTTGGTATCGTAGGTATGGCTGCTGTTAATATGAAAGATGGTTTGGTAAAGCTCTTAAGAAAAGAAAGCCTGAAGCATGGGATTAACGTACGGGTAGAAGAAAATAAAATATCATTGGATTTTCATGTGATTGTGGCATATGGCGTAAGCATTTCAGCCGTTGCGGATAATTTACTCAGTAATGTAAAGTATAAGGTAGAAGAATTTACCGGCATGGAGATTGAAAAAATAAATGTTTACGTTGAAGGCGTAAGATCGATTGATTAAGGAGGAACTTGTTGTGGTAACAAATACGATAAATGCCAGTCTGTGTGCAAAGATGTTTCTGGCGGGTGCTAAAAATCTGGAGTCTAAGAAAGAATGGATCAATGAATTAAATGTATTCCCTGTTCCGGATGGAGATACGGGAACGAATATGACATTGACGATTATGTCTGCGGCAAAAGAAGTGGCGGCACTTACCGATCCTGACATGGAGGTGTTGGCGAAGGCAATTTCTTCCGGTTCTTTAAGAGGAGCGAGGGGAAATTCGGGCGTTATTCTGTCACAGCTGTTTCGTGGCTTTACAAAAGGGATTAAAATGCATGACGAAATTGATATTCAGATTTTGGCAGGTGCATTCCAGAAAGCGGTTGAAACCGCTTATAAAGCCGTTATGAAGCCTAAGGAAGGGACGATTCTTACGGTAGCCAAAGGCGCTGCACAGAAAGCCGCAGAGCTTGCAGAGACGGATATCAGTATGGAACAGTTTCTGAAAGAAGTGATCGAGCATGCGGAGTATGTTCTTTCACAGACACCGGAGATGCTGCCGGTATTAAAAGAAGCCGGCGTAGTAGATTCCGGCGGACAGGGACTGGTACAGGTGCTTAAAGGGGCATATGACGGATTCCTTGGCAAAGAAATCGATTATACGATTGAAGGAGCATCTGCTCAGGGAAGTGTAACGAAGATTTCCCCTCAGGCAGAAGCAGATATTAAGTTTGGTTATTGTACGGAATTTATTATTATGACAAAAAGTGAATTATCGGATAAACAGGAAATGGAGTTTAAGGGATTCCTGGAATCTATAGGTGATTCTATTGTTGTAGTAGCTGATGAGGATATTGTCAAGGTTCATGTACATACCAATGACCCTGGAAAGGCAATTTCCCGCGCATTAACCTATGGTGAGTTATCCCGCATGAAGATTGACAATATGAGGGAAGAACACCAGGAGAAACTGATCAAGGATGCACAAAAGCTTGCGTTGCAGCAACAGGCAGAAGATCAGGTAAAAGCACAGGCAGTTTCGGATGCACCGCCAAAAGAAGCTGGCTTTATCTCAGTCTCCATTGGAGAAGGAATTGGCGAAATATTTAAAGGGCTTGGTGTGGATTACCTCATTGAAGGCGGACAGACTATGAATCCCAGTACGGAAGATATGTTAAATGCAATCGAAAAAGTAAATGCAGAAACTATTTATATCCTTCCGAACAATAAAAATATTATTCTTGCTGCAAACCAGGCGAAGCTTTTGACAAAAGACAAGAAAATTATTGTAATTCCCACCAAAACCGTGCCACAGGGAATTACAGCAATTATTAATTATATCCCGGAGAAAACGCCGGAAGAAAATGAAGCAGCAATGGTGGAAGAGATTCAGCATGTGAAGACCGGACAGATTACCTATGCGGTTCGTGATACCCATATTGATGACAAAGAAATCAAAGAAGGCAATATTATGGGAATAGGAGACCATTCCATTCTGGCAGTTGGAGAAAAACTGGATGCTGTGGCTAATGAGACTGTTGAGATTATGATGGATGATGAATCGGAATTAATCAGCATCTATTATGGAGAAGAGGTGACGGAAGAGGCGGCAAATGAGCTTGGAGATAAATTCCGCAAAAAATATCCGAATTGTGATGTGGAAGTTTACTCCGGTGGCCAGCCGATTTATTATTACGTCATTTCAGTAGAGTAACAGGTGGTTTATGATGAATATGGAATCATCCATTCAGGAATTAAAAGGAATCGGAGAAAAAACGGTTCTGGTATTTCAGAAAGCAGGGATTAAGACAATTGATGATCTGCTGAATTATTATCCCAGAAATTATGATACCTATGAAAAAATCGTTCAGGTATCTGAGATCTCGGATGATGATATATCAGCAGCAGTTTATGGTACGGTAGTGCAGACGCTGGATGTGAAGAGAGTCAGGCGGCTGCAGATTACCAACACCGTTATCAGGGACGACAGCGGAGGAACGATCCGCCTGACCTGGTTCAACATGCCCTATTTAAAAAATACCCTGAAAAGGGGAAGTAAATATATATTCCGTGGGAAGATTTCACGCAAAGAACAGCAGTTGTTAATGGAACAACCTGCTGTTTTTCGTGTAGATCAATACCAGGAAATGCTGCATGTGATGCAGCCGGTTTATACTCTGGTTCCAGGGCTTACCAATAATATGATTACCAAAGCGGTGCGTCAGGCACTTCCCCTTTTGGAAGGCTATCATGACTATCTTCCGGAAGAAATCAGAAATGAATATCATCTGGCTGAATTTCACTATGCTATAGAACAGATACATTTTCCAAAAGACATGCATGATGTAATGCTAGCCAGAAACCGCCTTGTATTTGATGAATTCTTTTTGTTTATCCTGGCACTGCGCCGTTTGAAAGACAGTACGCAAGATCTGTACCACAATTTTCATATGCAGAAAACGCCGTTGACGGATCAAATCATTGGGAATCTTCAATTTTCACTCACCGGGGCACAGGCAAAGGTATGGAAAGAAATAGAGAAAGATCTGTTAAGTCCAAAGGTAATGGCAAGACTGGTTCAGGGAGATGTTGGTTCCGGGAAAACCATACTTGCCATTCTGGCATTGATTATGGCGGCGGAGAATGGATATCAGGGTTCTTTAATGGTACCTACGGAAGTATTGGCGGTACAGCACTTTGAATCTATAACCGAACTGCTAAAGGAACAACAGCTGGACTTTAAAACGGTTCTTTTAACCGGGTCCATGACGGCAAAAGAAAAAAGGGCGGCATATGATAAAATAGAAATAGGGCTGGCAGATATCATCATTGGTACTCATGCTCTGATTCAGGAAAAAGTGAATTACAAGAATCTGGCACTTGTGATTACCGATGAGCAGCACCGGTTTGGCGTGCGGCAGAGGGAGGCGCTTTCTGAAAAGGGAGAATTTCCCCATGTGCTGGTTATGAGTGCTACGCCGATTCCCCGGACATTAGCTGTAATTCTGTACGGAGATCTGGATGTCTCCGTGATTGACGAACTTCCGGCTAACCGGCTGCCAATTAAAAACTGCGTGGTAGATACCAGATATCGTCCAAAAGCATATGCTTTTATTCAAAATGAAGTTGAAGC
Organism: uncultured Robinsoniella sp.; assembly: GCA_900539655.1. Taxonomy (GTDB): domain Bacteria; phylum Bacillota; class Clostridia; order Lachnospirales; family Lachnospiraceae; genus Robinsoniella. The sequence goes on along the minus strand of UQCR01000009.1, from coordinate 68,320 downwards.
AGGGCGCCAGGCTTATATCATCTGTCCCATGGTTGAAGAGAGCGAGACGATCGAGGCTGAAAATGTCATTGAGTATACCGAGCGGCTGAGAGCGGCACTGGATGGAGATATTCAGATTGAATATCTTCATGGGAAGATGAAGCCGAAAGAAAAGAACAGCATTATGGAACGTTTTTTGAATCACGAAATTGATGTACTGGTTTCCACTACCGTGGTGGAGGTTGGTGTAAATGTTCCAAATGCCACTGTAATGATGATAGAAAATGCAGAGCGCTTCGGTCTGGCACAGCTTCACCAGCTTCGTGGAAGGGTAGGACGGGGACAATATCAGTCTTACTGTATTATGGTGCGGGCGTCAGACAGCAAAAAAGTAAAGGAGCGTCTGGAAATCCTGAATAAATCCAACGATGGCTTTTTTATCGCCAGTGAAGATTTAAAACTCCGTGGACCGGGAGATGTATTCGGAGTGCGCCAAAGCGGTCTGCTGGAGTTTAAAATCGGGGATGTGTTTACGGATGCATCCATCCTGCAAAAGGCAAGTGAGGCGGCACAGAATATTCTGGATCAGGGAGAATTGTCCCAAATACCAAAGTACGGTTATTTAGATAAAAAGCTCCAGGAATACATGCTTTCAGGCTTTGTCCGTATCAACTTATAGAAGAAATAGTTGCTATTTTTGAAAAAATGGTATATTATGCTTAATGTAAATGATATATATGCATGGAAGTGTTTTGCGAGGAGGAAAATGTATGAAAACCGTAAAAGCAAACGTAAAAGAGACATCAGCAGCTACGACAGAAGCCACTAAAGCAACAAAAACACCATCAAAGAGAGCAGCCAAGAAGGCAGAGCCGGCTGCAAAAACAGCAGAAGAAAAAGTAACGGAAGCAACAGAAGAGAAAACAGCGGAGAAGGCTCCGGCAGCGAAAACTACGGCAGCAAAATCTACAGCTAAAACTACAGCAGAGAAAACAGCAGCAAAGCCAGCAGCGAAAGCAGCAAAACCTGCAGCTGAAAAAGCACCGGTTGAGAAAAAGCCAGCAGCTAAAAAAGCTCCGGCGAATAAAGCAGTTGTAAAAGAAACGATCTTTCTGCAGTATCTTGGAAAAGAAATCAATGTGGAAGATATTACAAAACAGGCAAAAGAACATTGGACGAAGGTTTTGAAAAACAAAGCTGCGGATATTAAATCCATAGACGTATACTTAAAACCGGAAGAAAATGCTGCATATTTTGTAATCAACGGTGATGTAACCGGCAATGTGTACTTATAGATAAAAGCGAAAAGACAAAAAGAAAGTTAATAACAGAAATAAAGTTATTAGCAGAATAATATTATTAGCAGAATAAAGTTAATGGCAGACAAAAAAGAAAGAAGCCCAGATAAAATTATCTGGGCCCTTTCTTTGTCAAAGACGAAAGAATTTCGTTTTTGAAATTAGTACTGAGAAGTACTTCCTGCTGACATGTTACCTGCTGGCATGCTTGCTCCGCCGGACATCTGTCTTTCCTGAGCTTCGATCATTTTCTTAACCATATAGCCACCAACGCTACCATTCTGTTTGGAAGTTAAGTTACCATTGTAACCATCTGTTAACGGAACTCCTAATTCGTTAGCTACCTCAAATTTGAAACGGTCTAAAGCTCCTTTTGCTTCTGGTACTGCTGCTGTGTTAGATGATCTGTTTGACATCATAACCCCTCCTTTTTTTCTGTCTGTTTTTTTTATTTGCAATTTGTTATTGCCTTCCTAGTATATGAATTAATTGAAATTCTAAACTGGAAATTTTTTCAATTTTTTACAAATTTAGATAAAAACAAAAAAACATTTTCCATTTTCCCTATTTATATGTTATAATCGGTAGAAAGAAGAGAAAAAAAGGATGATTAGATGAATATCGGTATTATTGCACATAACAGTAAAAAAAGTTTAATTGAAGATTTTTGTCTTGCATATAAGCATATACTTAGCAAACATGAAATTTATGCGACAGGAATTACGGGACGCCGTGTAGAAGATGTTACAAATCTTCGCGTCCACAAGTTTCTCCCGGGAAGTGTGGGAGGAGATAAGCAGTTTACAGAGATGCTTGAGAGAAATGGCCTGGATATGGTAATCTTTTTCTACAACCCGGCGATGGTAGATCCTAAGGAGCCGGATATTTATACAATATCAAAATGTTGTGATAAATATAATATCCCAATTGCAACCAATATTGCAACTGCGGAATCTTTAATTCTTGGATTAGCTCATGGTGATCTTGAATGGAGATTACAGATATAAAATCTAAGAGAGGGGTGTAGCAGCATCCCTATTTTTTTGTGAATTTCTATAATTATGAAAAAGATTTGTTTTAATTAGGAGGATTATCAGATGTCAATTAATGACGTACAGAATTTGTTTATGTTTTGCGGAGGCCTTGGAATGTTCCTATACGGTATGCACAGCATGTCGGATGGAATCCAGAAATCAACCGGTAACAAAATGAGGGAGCTTCTGGGAGTTCTGACGAACAACCGGGTAATGGCAATTCTGGTTGGAGCCTTAATCACAGCAATTATTCAAAGCAGTGGTGCAACTACGGTTATGGTAGTTGGATTTGTAAATGCAGGCATAATGAATCTGGGACAGGCTGTAGGCGTAATCATGGGTGCTAATATTGGTACCTGTATCACATCATGGATCGTATCCCTGGGACAGCTGGGCGATAGTTTTAAAGCTGTATCACCATCACTTTATGCACCCCTATTAGTGGGGATTGGAGCATTTTTTATAATGTTCTCCAAAAAGCAGAAAAAGAAAACAATTGGTGAAATTATCATTGGTCTGGGCTTATTATTCATTGGTCTTGATTTTATGAAAAATGCTGCTTCTTCCTATACGGAGCTGCCAATCTTCACAAAGGCATTTGCTTTGTTCGGAAGCAATCCATTTCTTGGAATTGCAATCGGAGCGTTGGTTACCGGAATTATGCAGAGTTCTTCTGCTTCTGTTGGTATTCTCCAGACACTGGCGGCTACCGGCGGCGTTGTTACAGCAAGTTCAGCCATTTACATAAGCCTTGGTTCTAATATAGGTTCTTGTTTTACTGCCCTTTTATCCAGTATTGGAGCACCCAGAAATGCAAAGCGTGCAGCGGTGATCCATTTATCCTTTAATATGATAGGAGCGGTAATATTCGGAGCGGCGATGTTTGGCATATTCCAGCTGAATCCGGTCTTTGCGGCGGCGGGAATCGGTAGCGTAGGCATTTCCATTTTCCATACTATATTTAATATTATCTGTACGATTATATTGTTCCCATTTGCCAACAAACTGGTTCAGCTGTCAGGTCTTATTGTTTCGGACAAGGGCGGCGATGTTCTGGAAGGAAGCGAATCAGACGAAGTAATAACATTGCGTCATTTGGATGACCGTATTTTAGAAACTCCGACTTTCGCAGTTGAAAATGCAATTCTCGAAGTTGTACATATGGGAAGAATTGCCCAGACAAATATGCAGAACGCATTTGATGCCGTACTTCATAATGACACTGAAAAAATAGATGCTGTATATAAAACGGAAAAGACCATTAACAGCATGGAGAAGATGATCACCGAATATCTGGTAAAAATAAGTAATCTTTCCTTAAATGAAGACCAGCACACTATCATTAACAATCTGTTTTATTCCGTAAGCGACATTGAGCGTGTGGGTGACCATACGGAAAATATTGCCGAGCTGGCGGAAAACAAAGCAAAGGATGATATTCAGTTCTCCGAAGAAGCTGGGAAAGAATTAAGCGAAATTATGGAACTTGTTACCAACTCTTTCGTTTATGCTATGAAGGCAAGGGAAGAGGAAAGCATTGATGCTGCAACGAAAGTGGTAACCTATGAAGATATGGTTGATAACATGGAAGAAGAACTGCGTGAAACGCATATCGAACGCCTTTCCAAGCAGTTGTGCAACCCTACAAACGGAGTTATTTTCCTGGATATTATCAGTAACCTGGAAAGGATATCAGATCATGCCTATAATCTGGCAGGATACGTAATGAGTGAACATTAAAATACACTGTAAACAAGGCATATGGAGGTTTCGATAAGTTTATGAGTCAGATGATTTATTGTGTAGAAGATGATATGAATATCAGAGAGTTGGTTGCGTATGCCCTGAAAACATCCGGGTACGAAGCCATTGGTTTTGAGAATGCGGCAGAGTTTTACAAAGGCTTGAAAGACGGGAACCCGGATTTGATTTTGTTAGATATCATGCTGCCGGATGAAGACGGCATCAGTATTCTGAAAAAACTGCGTGCTAAAAATGAATACAAGGATATCCCTGTTATTATGCTGACAGCGAAATCTACGGAATACGATAAGGTTAAGGGACTGGACGTGGGCGCGGATGATTATGTAACGAAACCCTTTGGCGTAATGGAACTGATTTCCAGAATCAAAGCAGTCCTTCGCAGAAGTCAGAAAAGCATTTCCACCGATATGATGGTGCTTGGTGATATTCGTCTGGATATCCAGAAGCATGAAGTAACGGTCAGTGGTAAAGAGGTTGTTTTGACCTACAAAGAATTTGAACTTCTTACGTATTTGATGAAAAACCAGGGAATCGTACTTTCCCGGGATAAAATACTGGAAGTAATCTGGAATTATGATTACGAAGGGGAAAGCCGTACCGTTGATGTTCATATAGGATCGCTGAGACAGAAATTGGGTTCCAGCGGCAATATGATAGAGACCGTTCGCGGAGTAGGCTATAAAATGGGAAATAAAGAATGAAAAAGAAGATCTATAAAAATGTATTTGGACTGGGGATTTTAACTGTTATTTTCATAACGGTTGCATTTGTACTGTTTTTTAACTATAATATGCAGCAACAACTAAAAAACGAATTAAAGACGGAAGCAGTGTACATCGCCAAGGCCTATGAGGGCCTGGCGGACCCTGTTTCTTTTTTGGATGAAATAGAGGCACAGACACCTTCCAGAATCACCTATATAAGTCCGGACGGAACAGTTATTTACGACAGCCAGGCAGATGCCGGTAAAATGGAAAATCATCTGGAGCGCCCGGAAATTAAGGATGCAGCTAAGAATGGAACCGGCATTTCCAAAAGAACCTCAGACACATTGAGAAAGCATACGTATTATTATGCTATAAAATTGTCAACAGGTAGCTTCTTAAGGGTATCCGGTACCATTGACGGCCTGATTCCTACATTTATGAAGGTTCTGCCAGCGGCATGCGTGATTTCGCTGATTATACTGCTGGGCTCTTTCCTGATTGCCACAAAGCTTGCAAATGGTATTATCTCTAATATTAATAATATTGATTTGCAGCATCCAACTCAGAAGGTATCATTTAACGAGTTGTTTCCGCTGCTGAACAGGATTGAAAAACAAAATTATCAGATTAAGGACCAGATGACGGATCTGATTGAGCAGAAGGAAAAGTTTAATACCATTACCACGAATATGAATGAAGGCTTAATCCTGCTGGATAAAGAATCACGCATTGTATTTATTAACCAGAGCTGTAAAAATATACTGGGAGCACCAAGTATGCAATATATCGGGAAGAATATTTCACTGTTCAACCGCAGCCAGCAGCTTCAGAATACAGTGGAGAAGTCTATGAAAGGGGAAACCCACAGTGAGATACTAAAGCTGGATGAAACTACCATTCAATTTTTTGGCAATCCGGTTATCCAGGAAGGAAGCATCCAGGGAGCGGTTCTGTTTGTACTGGATATTACCGAGAAATACAAGGCTGAGAAAATGCGTCGGGAATTTTCAGCAAATGTATCCCATGAGCTGAAAACTCCGCTGACATCGATTTCCGGATATGCGGAACTGATGCAGAACGGCATGGTACAGCCCCAGGATATTCCACAGTTCGCCGGTAAAATCTACAAAGAGGCAGCACGTCTGATTTCTCTGGTGGAGGATATCATTAAAATCAGCCGACTGGATGAAAAAGATGCACGAACCACGAAAGAACTTGTGGATTTGTATGAAATTTCATCGGAAATTATAGAGCGCTTATTGCCGGTAGCAGAGCGGAATATGGTAACCCTGCATCTTGAGGGCTCTCCGGTAAAAATGGTGGCTGTCCGCGCAATGATGCTGGATTTGATTTATAATCTTTGCGAAAATGGTATTAAGTATAACAGACAGGGTGGAAAGGTAACGATTTCTATCTCAGAAGAGGATCAGCATCCGGTGATCAGGGTGTCGGATACCGGAATCGGTATCCCCAGCAAATACCAGGAACGTATTTTTGAAAGATTTTACAGGATTGATAAAAGCCATTCCAAACAGACGGGTGGTACGGGATTAGGACTTTCTATTGTAAAGCATGTGGTGGAATACCAGGGCGGATATATTGAAGTTCACAGTACTCCCGATGAAGGAACGGAAATTACAATCCATTTATAATTGTAATATAAAAAAACAGCTGTTTTTCAGGAAAATTCTTGATAAAACAGCTGTTTTTTTGTAATGAAAAATGGTTTTTACTGATTTTTCCGCTGTCAAAAATAAGCATTTTTTATTTTTATAAGTATAATTTTTGATTTTACATAAACTTTACATATACAATATATAATCTTTATACGCATCTATTAGAATACTTTCTTGTAAGAACAAATTAGAAAAGTTTTGGAGGAAAAAATTATGAAGAAATTAATCGCAATGGCGGTAGTTGGAATTATGACATTAGGACTGGTTGCTTGCGGAAGCAATACAGGAACAACAGAGACCTCACCAAGCACAACAGCAGCTACAGAAGCAGGGGCTGGTGACACACAGGCAGCAACAACTGAAGCCGCTTCATCAGAGTCAGCAAGTGCAGACGGAAGCGAAGCTCCCGCAGGAGATATCAGTGGAAATATAGTAATTACAGGATCTACTTCCGTAGAGAAGATCTTAAACGATATGAAAGATGAGTTTGAAGCTCAGAATCCTGATGTAACCATCGAGTATACAGGAAGCGGTTCCTCAGCAGGTATCACAGATACAAAATCCGGAACAAACAATATCGGTGCTGCATCCAGAGAAATAAAGGATGAAGAAAAAGAAGACGCATTAAAGACAGAAGTTTTCGCGTATGACGGAATTGCAATTATTGTAAATCCTGCTAATGAAGCAGTAAAAGACATTACAGAAGAGCAGCTGGCAGATATTTACTCCGGTAAAATTACAAACTGGAAAGATGTTGGCGGAAATGATGAAGATATCTTCGTAGTATCCCGTGAAGAAAGTTCAGGAACAAGAAGTGCATTTGAAGAGTTAATTAAACTGGAAGATGCAGGCGGACTTTCCGGAAATGCATCTGTATCTGAAGGAAATGGTCCGGTACAGGCAGCTGTTGCAGGAAATGAAAATGCAATCGGTTATGTATCCTTCTCTTTCATCGATGACACAGTAAAATCTCTTACAGTAGCAGGCGTAGAACCAACTGCTGAATTAGCAAAATCCGGAGAATATCCTCTGAGCAGACCATTCCTTTTCTGCTACTATGATGATAAAGTAACAGATGCAGGAAAAGCATTCTTAGAATTTGCAATCTCCGAAGAAGGACAGGCGGCTGTAGATAACCACGGCGGTATCCGCGTAGACTAATCGGCTGATCAGTAATGCATCTGCAAAATTAATATACGAAAAGCGTCCCGCTTTGCTTCAATAATAAGCAGGGCGGGACCTGCATCTTGCTATGAGCATTTACAAAAATGCATCAGGCTGCATAAATTTAAGCCGCAGTAATTGCGGCCCTGGAGGAAATTATGAACCGAAATGTAAAGAGAGACGTATTTGAAAAAGTAGTAGAAGGAATCTTCTTGCTCTGCGCCCTGGTGGGAGTTATTTCGGTAATAGCAATTATAGTATTTGTTTTTTACAAAGGATTACGACCTTTTTTTGGTCCTGACAGCTACAGTTTTATCGATTTCATCACTGGAACCAGATGGGCTCCCGGACAAAATGTATACGGAGTCTTCTATATGATTGTAGCTTCTGTTCTGGCTACAGCAGGAGCAATTGTAATCGGTGTGCCGATTGGTGTCCTCACAGCAGTTTTCATTGCTGAAATAGCACCAAAAGGTGCCGTGAAGGTAATCAGGCCAGCAGTTGAATTACTTGCTGGCATTCCTTCTGTTCTATACGGTGCTTTTGGTCTGGGTGTAATCGTTCCGATTATCAAGGAGATATCCCCGCAAGTGCAGGGACAGTCATTGCTGGCAGTAATCATTGTATTAACAATTATGATATTACCGACTATTGTTTCCCTATCAGAAAGTGCGATAAAATCAGTACCGAAATCATACCGGGAAGCGTCCCTTGGCCTTGGGGCATCCAAGGTGCAGACGATTTTTAAAGCAGTGCTTCCGGCAGCAAAGTCAGGTATTCTTTCGGCTACCGTTTTGGGCGTTGGACGTGCAATTGGTGAGACGATGGCTGTTATGATGATAGCGGGAAATCCCACACAGGGCCTTCCGGAAAGTATCTGGTCTATGGTACGTCCGCTTACAACGAATATCGCCATGGAGATGAGCTATGCATCCGGAAGACAGCAGGAAATGCTCTTTGCAACCGGTGTTATCTTATTTATCTTTATTATGATTGTTAATTTAACCTTATTAAAAATTACACGCAAGGCAGGTGAAAAATCATGAGCAGGAAAACGAAAGACTCTATTGTAAAAGGCCTGATTTATGGTTCTGCCGGATTTACGGTGTTTATACTTGTTGTCATCATAGGATTTATTGTGGTAAAGGGATTACCGGGAATTAATTTGAATTTCCTGACCAGGAATTATGAGGACAAAACTACTTATGTAACTTCACAGGTTGCTGCAGATATGCCGGATAACGGACAGGAAGGATATATTCCCTCCCTTGGAATTACCCTGAATATAAACGAGGATAAAAAAGTCTATATCAGTGAAATGGATAAAACATCTCCTCTTAAAGACGCTTTAAATCCCAAGAAAGTAGCTTATCCAATTGAAAAGAAAGATATACTTTCTAAGATAGGGAGCATCAGTGTGGATTCTCTGGTAAAAGAGACGGATCCCAAGAACCCTGAATCCGTAAAAAAGGCAGTAACTGATTTAAAAAATCAGATTGCGGGACTGAAGGATACCAATTTAAAGATAAAAGTGGTAAGGCCAGGCGGTGGTATCCGCCCGATGCTCGTAACTACGCTGTATATGATTGGACTATCACTTCTGATAGCAGCGCCAATTGGAATATTATCCGCTGTTTATCTGATTGAATATGCGAAACCTGGTAAATTGATGAGGACCATCCATTTTGCCATCGAAAATCTTGCAGGTATACCATCCATTATTTATGGTTTGTTCGGTTCGCTGTTCTTTGTAAAAATATGCGGACTGCAGTATTCCCTGCTGGCAGGCGCGTTAACCCTGAGTATTATTCTGCTTCCTACGATAATAACCACCACGGAAGAGGCATTAAAAGCTATTCCCAGAACTTATCGGGAGTCTTCCTTAGGACTTGGAGCAACCAGGCTGCAGACAGTATCCAAGGTAGTTCTTCCAAATGCACTGCCGGGAATTTTAGTTGCGGTATTGCTTAGTATCGGTCGAATTGTAGGAGAATCAGCAGCGCTTCTGTTAACAGCAGGTACCGTTGCACAGATTCCGGGAGCCCTGTTTGGAAACTCTGCAAGCGGCGCTACTTTAACGATTAAAATGTATACCTTGATGAAAGAAGAAAATGATTTGACTACGGCATGCGCTATTGGTATCGTTCTGCTGGTGATCATCATTGTCTTAAACTTTGCATCTAAAATGGTTACAAAAAAACTTCTGAGTAAAAAAGGAGAGTAGGCATTATGAATCCGATAGAAAATCCGAAATTTCGTGTTGAGGATCTGAATCTTTATTACGGGGACTTTAAAGCTCTGAATAAGATTAATATGAATATACCAAAAAATGAAATTGTTGCCTTTATAGGTCCTTCCGGATGTGGAAAGTCTACTTTTTTGAAAACAATCAACCGTATGAATGATTTGATTGAAGGGGTAAAAGTGGAAGGTAAGATATATTTGGATGATGTGGATATTTACGGCGATATCGACGTAATTAAACTGCGTCAGCGGGTAGGTATGGTCTTCCAGCAGCCAAATCCATTTCCGATGAGTATCTATGACAATGTTGCATATGGTCCCAGAATCCACGGAATCAAAAAGAAACAGGAATTAGATGAAATCGTAGAGCGCAGCTTAAAACAGGCGGCAATCTGGGATGAAGTAAAAGACAGATTAAAGAAAAATGCCCTGGGAATGTCCGGGGGGCAGCAACAGCGTATCTGTATTGCCAGAGCACTTGCTGTTGAACCGGAAGTTATTTTAATGGATGAGCCAACCAGTGCGCTGGACCCGATTTCCACTTTGAAAATTGAAGATCTGGCTGTTGAGTTAAAAGAAAAGTATACAATCGTAATCGTTACCCACAATATGCAGCAGGCCAGCCGTATTTCTGATAAAACTGCTTTCTTCCTGACTGGTGATGTGGTAGAATATGGAGATACTATACAGATATTCAACAATCCAAAAGAGAAAAAAACCGAAGAATATATAACAGGCCGTTTCGGTTGATAGATGTCAGAAAGGGGAACTAGTTTTATGACAACCAGAAAATCTTATATAGCGGAATTAGATGATATTACGCTGAATGTAGAAAAAATGGGGTTACTTTTAGAAGTCCTGATTAACAAAGTTATAAAGGCGCTTTCGGAAACGGACGCGGAACTGGCAAAGGCAATTATGGAGCAGGATGATGAAATGGACTGTCTGGAACGTGAGACAGAGAAAGCCTGTATCCGTATTGTTGCAAAGCAGCAGCCGGTAGCCACAGACCTTAGAAGAGTAACATCCATTATGCGGTTAATAGCAGATATTGAGCGTATAGCAGACCATTGCAGTGATATTTCAGAATATATCATTGAATTGGCGAAAGAAGATCCTGTGCCCATGCCAGGAGGGATTACAGAGATGATAGGAGCCATGAAAAAGATGGTAAATATGACCATCCAGTGTTTTGTGAAAGAAGATGTGTGGCCTATTGAAAAAATTATCGCCATGGACGATACTGTGGATGATTATTTCTTCCGGATTAAAGATGAACTCTGTGTGGCAATGAAACACAATCCGGAAGCGATCAAAGCATATACGGACTATCTGCTTATTGTAAAGTATGTGGAACGTATGGCGGATCACTCCACCAATATAGCAGAGTGGGTTTCTTTTATCGTAACCGGCGATCTGGAGCATTATTTAAATTAATACTTATTCAGCTATTCCCGCATGTAATGGGCGGGATTTTTCAGCTAAATGAATAAGAGCGTGTTTCCAAATTATTTGATCTCTTTATGCTTTCTTTTTGAGCAGCATATATCCGGATCGAAGAAATTTTGAAATACGCTCTTATAAGGTTATCATGAGGGAATTTTATCTGATTTAAATTTCATGCCATATCTGCCAATTTCCACCTATTTCTCCAGTGACTGTGGGATTATCTGCGGATTTTCTTAATTCTACCATAAATGTCAACAAAAGTAATTGACATGAACACCAAAAAACAACTATAATAGTACGGAATAACATTACAATAAAGGTAGGAAGATTCTATGAGAGTAGTTGCAGGGACGGCGAAACGCCTGCCTTTGAAAACGGTACCTGGACTTGATACCAGGCCTACGACAGACAGGATAAAAGAGACTTTGTTTAATATGCTGCAAAATGATATTTATGACTGCAGGTTTTTAGATTTGTTCAGCGGAAGCGGGGCTATTGGAATTGAGGCATTAAGCCGTGGGGCGTCCTTCGCTGTATTTTCAGAAAATAACCGCGGGGCTGTGGAGTGTATTAAAGAGAATCTCAAATTTACAAAGCTTAATGAACGGGCGCAGGTAATGCCCTGTGATGCCATTAGTGCAATACATAAGTTAGAAGGTCAGGAACCATTCGATATTGTGTTTATGGATCCTCCTTATAATCTGGAGTGGGAAAGACGTGTCCTTGAAGCATTCACGGATTCTTCCTGTATTACGGAAGATACCCTGATTATCGTGGAAGCATCGAAAGAGACAGATTTCTCATACCTGGAAAGTATTGGCTATATAATCGAAAAGTATAAAGAATATAAGACAAACGCCCACGTCTTCATAAAGCGGGCCGAAGGGAGATTAGCATGAGAAGAGCAGTGTATCCGGGAAGTTTTGATCCGGTAACGTTTGGACATCTGGATGTCATGGCACGTTCGGCAGCATTAGTGGACGAGCTGATCGTAGGAGTTTTGAATAATAATACAAAAACCCCGTTGTTTTCTGTAGAGGAACGTGTTAATATATTACTTGAAGCGACAAAAGACATAACGAATATCCGTATTGAATCGTTTACGGGACTGTCCATAGATTTTGTGAAAAAATGTGATGCAAGGTTTATCGTAAGGGGACTTAGGGCGATAACAGACTTTGACTATGAACTGCAGATGGCACAGACGAACCGTATTATGGATCAGGATATCGATACTATATTTCTTACAACAAGTTTGGAATATGCTTATTTGAGTTCGACAACTGTGAAGGAAGTAGCCGCTTATGGCGGAGATATTTCGAAATTTGTTCCACCAGTCGTAGTTGATAGAATTTATAATAAAATATGGGAAAGAAAGAATAATAAGGAGAGATTATAATGAGCAGCAGAATCGAACAAATTATTGAAGAAATTGAAGAGTATGTAGACAGTTGTAAATTTCAGCCTTTGTCTTCTACTAAAATTGTTGTAAATAAAGAAGAACTGGAAGAATTACTCAGAGAACTTCGTATGAAGACTCCGGATGAGATAAAGAGATATCAGAAGATTATAAGTAATAAGGACGCGATACTGGCAGATGCCCAGGCAAAAGCAGACAGTATGCTTGCAGATGCTACTTCACAGCAGCAGCAGATGATCAGCCAGGACGAAATTATGCAGCAGGCAGTGGCACAGTCCAATGCACTTCTGGAACACACTAACCGCCAGGCACAGGAAATTCTGGATAATGCAACAAATGATGCTAACAGTATCCGCATGAGTGCGATTCAGTATACAGATGAGATGCTGGAGAACTTAGAGAAAATTATGAGCCATACAATTGATACGGCAGGTGCTAAATACAATACCTTCCTGAATTCCATTCAGTCTTGTTATGATATTGTAAATAAAAACCGCAGCGAACTGTCTCCGCAGTCTGTTCCCAATAACTATGTTGCAACAGCAATGGAAGAGAGCGGCGAAGGCGAAGCTGCAGAATAAGTGTTTAATTAAACGCTTGGGTTAAAATTTTTACAGCAGAAAACATGCGGCAAGAGCAAGTGCGATGACGGTAATAATGAGCTTTGATATTACATATTTGGAAAGGCGAAGACCGCTTTCGTGTATCATGCTTTCTGTCTGAGCAATTGAAGATAATCCGCCAAAAGAGCAGATTGCAATCAGAAGCAGGTATTGGATGGTAAAGGATGCATTTTCCATAGATATGGTATGAATCCCATTGGTCACTTCCATGATGCCGACCAGGAACGCTTTTATGACTGCATTCGAGATGGGCAGATATAATACGATTTTTGCCAGAATGGCAAAGAGCATAATGTATCCCCCCAGTTTTGTGATATTTAATATACCGTTCATAATACAGGCATCTACCAGTCCAAAATTCAATGTCGTGGTAGGTGCTGTATTTGTATGTAAAGAAGTTGATTCTCGGAATTGTTTTCTGCATCGGATGCCGGTAAACAATCCATAGAGTAGAGGAGCACCGTATATGATTACAATAGTGGGAATAATCAGTTCTTCCTTATGAAGATGTTCCAATACCAGAAAATTGATAATGAACATTGGGCTTACATTGTTGCAAAACCCCAGTAGATACTCTGCTTCGGGAAGGGTTATCTGTTTTTCATTGGTAAGGTCTGCAATGACCTTGGCACCCATGGGGTATCCGCAGAAAAATCCCACAGTGAGCGCATAGCTTCCGTTTGTACTCACGCCGAACAGAAATCGAAAGATGGGGGCAAACAGAAACATAAGCGGTTCGATCAGCCCCAGATTAATAATCAGGTTGGAGAGGATCATAAGTGGAAGAAGCGTAGGCACCAGTGTCTGGAACCAGAGGAGCAGTCCGGCAAGCGAGGCGTCAAAGCCGTCTGCTGGGCAAAGATAGAGGAAGATCAGTGCGGTCGTTATGACCAGGCCATAGAGCATTTTTTTCATAGATGCTGTACCTGTGGCTATCTGGCATAAATAACAATATAAGTAGTTATTCCTGTGGGCAACGAGCCAAATGGGCATGCTTGCAAGTTCATTTGGTGACTGCCGCAGGGCCGGATACCCTGCAGCTTGCTGCGGGGTATTTGACTTACGTCAGACAGCGCGAATATGTTTTTTATAGTATATGAAGAGCCTGGAGAGATTCATTCCTGAAAAAATGTCAATTTTTGATTCTAAATCAGATATTTTACGCATATATTAATCAGGAGAATAGAAAGCCTGTGCGTCCAATAAATGAGTAAAATAAAGCTTCTTCGAAATATCTTTGTAATTATTCTGGTGAGCATTTTTTGTTATGGATGCATCGATTATTTACATACCCAGGGAAAAATATTCAATTTAACGTATCAGTCCAATGAGACAATGGGATTTCGCAGTCAGAAAATCGGGGAGGATAATTACAGACGGCTGCTGGAAATCAGTAAATCGGAAGATGTGCCGGTCTATGATTTGCTGTCTGTGTGGATGCCGAAATATCAGTTTGATTTGGAAAATGTGAAAACGTCTGTGCTTACGCCTTCGGATTATTATCTATGGCGGACATATTTTCAGGCATATAATTTACATGCGCTGCAGGAGATTCAGCAAAGTTATGCAGCTGTATGGGAGGATGTCATGTATTATCCTGTACCGGACAGTACCACGGATACAGAACCCCAGACCTCCTTCGAGGATTCCTGGATGCTGGAGCGCAATTATGGCGGCAAACGGGGGCATGAAGGGACCGATATTTTCCCGAAAGAAAATATCAGAGGGAAGTATCCGGTGGTCAGCGTATCAAGCGGTGTTGTAGAACAGGTGGGATGGCTGGAAAAAGGCGGATGGCGTATCGGTATACGTTCAGAGCATGGAGGATATTTCTACTATGCCCATCTGAGTTCTTATGCGGGGGTTTTCAAAAAAGGTGATGAGGTACAGGCAGGAGAACTTCTGGGATATATGGGAGATACCGGTTATAGTAAAATTGAGGGTACTACCGGGAATTTTGACGTACATCTGCATTTTGGCATCTATATTAAGACCGCAAGGAAGGAAGAAGTCAGTGTTAACCCCTACTGGATTCTTCGCTATTTAGAAGATCGAAAGTTGAAATATGCATATGAAGTATGATATACTAAAATATTAAGGGGAATTATTAAAGTTAAGAGGAGAATCAGGTATATGGAAATACAATTATGGAGAGAAATACTGGATCCATATGAATTAGCAGTGAATGAGCTGACCGTAAAGTTTGAGCATCTGATCAGAGAGCATCGGGCACGGGGGAAGTATTCACCGATAGAACAGGTTATGGGGCGGGTAAAAGCCATATCCAGCATATTGGAGAAGGCACAGAAAAAGAGAATACCGCTGAATGAAATAGAAGAAAAATTAGATGATATAGCAGGGGTACGTATAATCTGCCAGTTTGTGGAGGATATCGAAAAAGTTGTGGAGATTATCCGCAATCGAACTGACATGTCTGTCAAGAGCGAAAAGGATTACATCACAAATATGAAATCCAGCGGATACCGCAGCTATCATATGATTGTCTACTATGAAGTCCAGACCCTTGCCGGCAGTAAAAGGATTCAGGTTGAGATACAGATCAGAACGCTTGCAATGAATTTCTGGTCTACAATCGAGCATTCACTGCAGTATAAATATAAACGCAATATTCCGGAGCATATCCGCATGAAATTAAGCAAAGCGGCAGATGCGATTATCGTATTGGACAATGAGATGTCATCTGTACGCAGTGAGATCATGGATGCACAGAATTCTTTTCAGATTCAGGCGAATCTGGTATCAGATATATTGAACAACATACAGAATCTGTACCATCTGGCGAATAAGAGAGAGATTATTAAGATCCAGGATGAATTTTACCGTATCTATGAACTGAATGATATTGAACAGCTGGAACGGTTTCACAAGCAGCTGGATATTATTGCAGAAGGATACCGCGCCCAGTCACTGGAGCGTGTTTGAAAAATCCACTGAGTGTGACGGATATTTTGCAGAAAGCAGGATACAGACACACCCGGGGAAATAAAATACATATATAAGAGTGTGCACACGCTCTTTGAAAAGGAGCAATGGATGAATTTACCACAGGAATTTGCGGATTCCATGAAGGAACTGCTGGGAGCAGAGGAATATGAAGCTTATTTAAACAGCGCGGGGCAGGACCGGGTTCATGGACTCCGGGTGAATACAAGCAAGATAACGGTGGAAGAATTTTTGAAGCTGACGCCTTTTTCATTAAAACCAATACCCTGGGTGGAAAATGGATTCTTTTATGACGACTCGCAGGCCGTTACGAAACATCCCCATTACCATGCAGGGTTATACTATGTGCAGGAACCAAGTGCGATGATACCAGCAGACAGGCTTCCGGTATCGGAAGGGGACTGTGTGCTGGATCTCTGCGCGGCACCCGGTGGAAAAGCAACGGAGCTGGGGGCAAAATTAAAGGGTACGGGAGTGCTGGTTGCCAATGATATCAGCAATTCCAGGGCAAAAGGACTGTTGAAGAATCTGGAATTATTCGGAATACCGGGGATACTGGTTACCAGCGAAACGCCGCAGAAGCTGCTGCCTTATTTCAGAGAATTTTTTGACAAGATATTAATTGATGCGCCCTGTTCCGGTGAAGGGATGTTCCGTAAAGACCCGGCTATGGTAAAGAGCTGGCTGGAACATGGACCCAAGTATTATGCCGGGATCCAAAAGGAAATATTGCTGACGGCAGCCGATATGTTAAAACCGGGTGGATTAATGCTCTATTCTACCTGTACCTTTTCCTCGCTGGAGGATGAGTGTTCCATTGCGTATCTTCTGAATGAAAGACCCGACTTTGAGGTGATGCCCATGAAAGGCTATGAGGGATTCGATAAAGGAATTCCAGGAGCAGCAGATGGAAATGTGCAGTTGGAGAACTGTGTTCGGATCTGGCCCCATAAAATGGCGGGAGAGGGGCACTTTGCAGCGCTATTAAAAAAGAATGGCGATTTTCCTTCAGCCGGGTCAGCAGCGAAGCAGAAAAAGAAAAAAATAGTGCTGCCTAAAGAGTGCCAGGAATTTTTTGACCAGTATCTGGATACCGAACTGGCAGGCAGGATAATTACCGTCTATGATAACCGGGTGTATGCCATACCAAAAGCTCTCGGCAATATCCGGGGACTGCGGTTTTTACGCACCGGATTATATCTGGGCGAGGTGAAGAAAAACCGTTTTGAGCCAAGCCAGGCACTGGCTATGAGCCTGAAAAGAGAACAGGCAAAATACAGCATCTCTTTTTCTGGCAGCGATGAACGGGCAGTGAAATATTTAAAAGGTGAAACGATTGAACTTGAGGATGATGAGGCAAAGGGGTTAAAGGGCTGGATTCTTGTCTGTGTGGACGGATATCCGCTGGGATTTGCCAAAGCAGCGGGTGGCTCGCTGAAGAATAAATACTACCCCGGATGGAGAATGCAGTAAATGAGTCTGATAAGATTAGATAAATACCTGGCAAACGCAGGAGCGGGAACCAGGACAGAGGTAAAGAGCCAGATCCGGAAAGGATTGGTAAGCGTCAATGGTGAAGTTGTGAAAAAGCCGGAGATGAAGGTGGATGCAGACAGGGATGAGGTATGTGTCGGACAAAATGCGCTGACCTATCAGAAATATGAATATTATATGTTCCATAAGCCTGCGGGTTGTGTGACAGCAACGCAGGACAATCTGCATCAGACGGTAATGGATTTTATTACTTCCGGGAAAAAGGAGGAACTCTTCCCGGTGGGCAGGCTGGATAAAGATACAGAAGGCCTGTTGTTAATTACAAATGACGGTGCACTTGCCCATGAATTGCTTTCCCCGAGAAAACATGTGGACAAAACTTATTATGCAAAGGTGGATGGCTTGGTAACCGAAACAGACCAGCAGGCTTTTTTGCAGGGCGTTGATATCGGGGAAGAGAAACCCACTTTGCCGGCTAAACTTGAAATCATGAAAAGCGGAGAAGTATCAGAAGTGTGTCTGACCATACGGGAAGGCAGGTTTCACCAGGTGAAAAGGATGTTTGAAGCAGTGGATAAGCAGGTACTGTATCTAAAACGCCTGTCTATGGGTGCGATCAGCCTGGATGAACATCTTAAGAAGGGCGAATACCGCCCCTTAACCAGAGAGGAAATAGAAAGGATCGGAGGAAGCGGATGTTAGAAGGAATAAGAGCGGTGATATTTGACTTAGACGGAACTTTGGCTGATTCCATGTGGATGTGGCCGAAGATTGATATAGAATATCTGAACAGGTTTCAGATTCAGGTACCGGCAGGACTTCATGAGGCGATTGAGGGAATGAGTTTTACAGAGACCGCTGATTATTTCAGAACCGCATTTTTTCTTCCGAAAACCACTGAAGAGATCAAACAGGACTGGATGGAGATGGCGTATGACAAGTATGCCAATGAAGTGCCGCTGAAACCCGGTGCATCTGAGTTTCTGGATGAGCTGAAACGGCGCAGCATCAAAACAGGAATTGCGACCAGTAACGGCAGGGGTCTTGTGGAGGCAGTGATGCACGCCCAGGACCTGAATGGCAGGATAGATGCGGTGCGGACTGCGTGTGAAGTGGCAAAGGGAAAACCCTCGCCTGATATTTATCTGAAGGTAAGCGAGGACCTGCGGGTCGCCCCGGAGGAATGCCTGGTATTCGAGGACATCAGCATGGGTATTCTGGCTGGCAAGAACGCCGGCATGAAAGTATGTGCGGTGGAAGATGCATTCTCCATGGGCCAGATACAGAAAAAGAAGGCCCTTGCGAATTATTATATTACAGATTATCATGAGGTTTTGAACCATACTTATGAACATTTGAGATAGACACATGCGCTAGAAATGAGTGCTGGAATATGCGATAAATACATGTTCTAGAAATGTGCGCTGGGATATGCGATAATATATACACTAGATATCTGCGCTGGCATTGCGATAGATATAAGCCTGCAGACAGCAGGCGGACAGGAGTACGAATGAGTAAGCAGTTTTTGCCCGTTAACAGGGAAGATATGAAGGCTCGCGGCATTGCCCAGCTGGATTTTGTATATGTAACAGGGGATGCCTATGTGGATCATCCTTCCTTTGCCCATGCGGTGATCAGCCGTATGCTGGAGGCAAATGGATATAAAGTGGGTATCATTGCCCAGCCGGACTGGAAGGACAAAGAAAGTATCATGGCACTTGGAGAGCCAAGGCTTGGATTCATTGTCTCAGCCGGAAATATGGATTCTATGGTGAATCATTATTCCGTATCCAAGAAGCGCAGAAAGACAGATGCGTTCAGTCCCGGTGGGGAGATGGGGAAACGTCCGGATAATGCTACGATTGTCTACTGTAATCTGATCCGTCAGTCGTATAAGCATGTGCCGGTTATTATTGGCGGTATTGAAGCCAGCCTGCGCAGAATGGCACACTATGATTATTGGGCGAATGCATTGAAGAGATCTATTCTTTTGGATTCAGGCGCTGATCTGATCTCTTACGGTATGGGGGAACGCTCCATCGTGGAGATCGCGGATGCACTTAACAGCGGAATCGAGATGAAAGATCTGACATTTATTGACGGAACTGTCTATAAAACCAGGGATTTATCCATAGTATATGATGCGATTACACTTCCGCCTTTTGAAGCGCTGAAAGCGGACAAGCTGAACTATGCAAAGAGTTTCTATGTCCAGTATTGCAACACCGATCCGTTCTCAGGGAAACGCCTGGTGGAAAGCTATAAAGATGGGTGGCATGTGGTTCAGAACCCTCCTGCAAAGCCTTTAAGCCAGTCAGAAATGGATCGGGTTTATTCACTGGGATATATGAGAACCTGGCATCCTTCCTATGATGAAAAGGGAGGTATTCCGGCAATTGAAGAGGTGAAGTACAGTCTGGTAAGCAATCGGGGGTGTTTTGGCGGGTGCAGTTTCTGTGCGCTGACTTTTCATCAGGGAAGGATTATCCAGACCAGAAGCCACGAATCCATTCTGGCTGAGGCAAACCAGTTTATATGGGAGAAAGATTTCAAAGGATATATTCATGACGTGGGAGGACCTACTGCAAATTTCCGGCAGCCTGCATGTGAAAAACAGCTGGAGAAAGGGGTTTGCCAAAAGAAGCAATGCCTGTTCCCGGCGCCCTGTAAAAACCTGAAAGTAGATCACAGTGATTATCTGTCTCTTTTGCGGAAGCTGCGTGATCTGCCAAATGTGAAGAAAGTATTTATCCGGTCGGGTATCCGTTTCGATTATCTGATCTATGACCAGGATGATTCCTTTTTCAAAGAATTGGTAGAGCACCATGTAAGCGGCCAGTTAAAAGTAGCCCCGGAGCACATTGCTGATAAGGTGCTCAGTAAAATGGGCAAACCGGAGCGAAGCGTCTATGAAAAATTTGTGCACAAATATAAAGACCTGAATTCAAAATGCGGGAAGAACCAGTTCCTGGTGCCCTATCTGATGTCATCCCATCCGGGATCTACGTTAAAGGAAGCTGTGGCACTTGCTGAATATCTCCGGGATCTGGGCTATATGCCGGAACAGGTACAGGATTTTTATCCCACGCCGTCTACGATTTCAACCTGCATGTATTATACAGGAGTAGACCCAAGAACCATGGAGCCGGTTTATGTACCAAATAATCCTCATGAAAAGGCAATGCAGCGTGCGCTGATCCAATACCGGAATCCGAAAAATCTGGAGCTGGTAGCGGAGGCATTGACAAAAGCCCACCGGACAGATCTGATTGGTTTTGATAAAAAGTGCCTGATCCGTCCACTCAGGGGAGATGGAAAAACCTCTGCCTCCGGCACATCCGGACAGTATAGCAGGCAGACATGGGACAAAAATGGCGGAAAAGGCGGGATGAAAAACGGTGCGTCTTCCGGAAATGGAAGAGATAAGAAAAAACCAGTAAAAAAGAAAACCATCCGGAATGTGCATAAGAAGAAATAGTAAAATTTAGCAGCGGATAAAATGGATCTGTATGAGCGGCTGTTTGGTTATTTGCTGGAGTCTACTTTGGTATTGCGCAAGCAGTACCCTGTGTCCGGGCATAAATAACTGCAGAAAAATAAGTAGAATTATGAGGAGATTACGCATGAAGAAAGTTTCAAAGGGAAAAAGGGGTTATATTCTTTCCCAGAAGAAAAAGCGGGGGTTGATTACATTTATCCTGTTCTTAATTCCGGTAGTGATATTTGTCACCGGTTTGATTCAGACAGGTACAAGACTTAATATGTTTACTTTTGTGGCAGTTATGGGATGCCTTCCGGCAAGCCGTTCTGCAGTGGGTATGGTGATGATGTTTATGCAAAAGCCCATAAGTGAAGAAAAGTACCGGGAAATTGAGTCCCATGTAAAAGACATGGTGTGTGCTTACGAACTGACGGTGACTGCTTATGAGAAGAATACCCCTATTGACAGTCTGGTTGTATGCGGAACGAATGTGATCGGTTATACCAGCAGTGAAAAGGCGGATCCTTCCTTTGCAGAAAAGCATATTAAGGAAATTCTGAAAGGAAACGGATATAAGTCCAATGTGAAGATATTTACAGACCTGAAGCGGTATCTGGAAAGAGTTGATATGCTATATCAGCGAAAGGATGAACTGGAAGCAGAAGGAACGTTTACGCCAAGCGAAGAATATCCGGACCTTAGCAGAAGTGAATTGATGAAGCACGTGATCCTGGCGATCTCTCTATAAGAAAGAGAAAGGCAGTTTAGTTAGCCTGGAGCCTGTTTGAAAATGAAAAGAGTATAGAGATGAAATTAGTGATTGTAAATGAAAATGAAGCCGGGCAGCGTCTGGATAAGCTGCTGGCAAAATATTTAAGTGAAGCGCCCAAGAGCTTCGTCTATAAAATGCTTCGCAAAAAGAATATTACGCTGAACGACAAAAAAGCAAATGGAAATGAAAAAACCGCACTTCATGATGAAATACGGTTTTTTCTTTCTGACGAAACGTTTGATAAGTTTTCAAAAAAAGTAGAAGATATTTCCACTATTAAAAAAAGCAGCAGCCTCCAGATTATCTACGAAGATAAGCATATTCTCCTCTTGAATAAGCCGGCTAATATGCTCTCCCAAAAAGCGAAAAGCAATGATATATCCATTAATGAAGAAATGCTTGCTTACTTGCTGGAATCCAAACAGATTACGAAAGAGGAGCTGAAAACTTTCCGTCCGGCAGTCTGCAATCGTTTAGACCGCAATACAAGCGGTTTGATCGTAGCCGGGAAAACACTGGCAGGACTTCAGACTATGGCGGAGGTTTTCAAGGACAGGAGCCTGCATAAATACTACCTGTGTCTGGTATCCGGAGAAGTGGCAGAGGAACGAACCATTGATGGCTGGCTTACAAAAGATGAGAATCAAAATAAGGTACAGATCAGCCAGGAGCACACAGAAGATGCACTGCCCATACACACCATGTATACGCCGCTGGAGACGAAAAATGGAGTTACTTTATTAAAAGTATGGCTGATTACCGGAAGATCCCATCAGATTCGTGCCCATCTGGCATCAATCGGACATCCCATAATCGGAGACACCAAGTACGGAAACCGGAAAGTTAACCAGAAGTATGAAACTTCATATGGGGTGAAATATCAGATGCTGCATTCCTATCAGCTGGTAATGCCGCAGATAAAGGGAGACCTTGAGTACCTCTCCGGAAAAGAATTTACGGCAAAAGTGCCTGCGATTTTCGAAAAGGTATTTGGTAAGAAGTTTTGACTGAAATATATTGTGAATTACCGGCAGTTGATTGTAATCGATCATCTGCCTTTTTATTGTAACCTGCCATCTGCTCTTTTTGTGTACATAACCGGTAGAGCTTTGTCAATATGCTTGAAGATGCGGCAAAATTGGAGTAAAATATACTAGAGCGTGTTTAAAATTCATTCCCGCCAACTGTGCGGGATTGAATTTTCAAACATGTTCAAGAGCATACAATTTCAGGTTACATATATACTACGAACCATTCAGAAAGGAACATCCATATGGCAACATGGAATTCAAGAGGACTTCGCGGATCCACATTGGAAGACTTAATTAACCGTTCCAACGAACAGTATCAGGAAAAGGGACTGGCATTGATTCAGAAAATCCCTACCCCCATTACCCCTATCAGAATTGACAAAGAGAACCGGCATATTACACTGGCATATTTCGAGCAGAAAAGTACCGTTGATTATATTGGAGCGGTGCAGGGAATCCCCGTCTGCTTTGATGCAAAAGAATGTAATGCGGATACTTTTGCACTGCAGAATATTCATGAACATCAGGTGCAGTTTATGGGGACCTTTGAACAACAGGGCGGGATTTCCTTTTTGATTATATATTATACTAAAAAAAATGAAATATTTTATCTGCCTTTCGAGCGGGTGAAGTTTTTCTGGGAAAGGGCGGCAGAAGGCGGCAGAAAAAGCTTCCGTTATGAAGAACTTCCACAGGAATTTAAGCTGGAAAGTAAAGGCGGAATTCTGGTTCCTTACTTAGATGCACTGCAAAAGGATTTAGATAAGAGGGATTGACTTTTTTTCATACATCTATTATAATGAAAAATAATTTTATATAGTAGTGAATTATCACGTTAATGTGATAAAGTGAAACGAAATTTGATTTTCAGAAAGAGGAGAGAGCAATGAATCAACGATTATTACATACACCGGAAGGTGTCAGGGACATTTATAATGCAGAATGTGAAAAGAAACTTACGTTACAGGACAAACTGCATAAAGTCCTGAAATCCTATGGCTATCGGGATATCGAAACGCCTACCTTTGAATATTTTGATGTATTTGGACAGGATGTGGGAACCATTCCTTCCAAAGACTTGTATAAATTTTTTGACCGGGAAGGAAATACACTGGTGTTAAGACCGGATTTTACCCCTTCTATAGCCAGGGCAGCAGCGAAGTATTTTACGGAAGAAGATCTTTCCATCCGCCTCTGTTATATGGGCAACACCTTTATTAATAATTCAAGTTACCAGGGGCGCTTAAAAGAAACAACGCAGCTGGGAGCGGAATTTATCGGTGATGACAGTGTGGATGCAGATGCTGAGATAGTTACACTTGTCATTGAGACATTGCGCAGTGCCGGGCTCAAAGATTTCCAGATCAGCATCGGACACGTGGAATTTTTCAAAAGCCTGATGACGGAAGCCGGGATTGATGAGGAAACGGAAGAAGAACTGAGAGAATTGATCTCCAATAAAAATATGTTTGGCGTGGAAGAGCTCCTGTCTGAAAAGAACATCAGTGAGGAATTAAAGAATGTATTTGCAACCCTGCCTCAGCTGTTTGGAACCGTGGATGCACTGGAGCGGGCAAAACTTCTGACATCCAACCCGGGGGCGCTAAAGGCAATTGCAAGACTGGAAGAACTATATGGAATCTTAAAATACTACGGTGTGGAAAAATACGTTTCATTTGATCTTGGAATGATCAGCAAATATATGTACTATACTGGCATCATTTTCAGGGGCTATACCTTTGGAACAGGGGATGCCATCGTAAAAGGCGGACGTTACGACAATATGATGGGACGTTTTGGAAAAGATGCACCGTCAATTGGTTTTGTCGTGGTAGTAGACCAGCTTCTGACCGCCCTTTCCAGACAGAAAATTGATGTGCCGGCAGAACAGGTAAACCGCCTGATCCTATATAAAAAGGAGCAGAGAAAAGAAGCGATTACTCTGGCGAAGCATCTTCGGATAGAAAACAATTACGTGGAACTGATCTGCCAGAAAGAAAGTCTGGACTTGGAAGATTATCTGATCTTTGCAAGGCGAAGCCGCATCAATGAGATTTTGTATTTTGAAGAAAAGGACAGGATTCTGTCCGTAAATACAGAAACGAAGGTAGTGAAGCCGGCAGGACTTATGGCGCTGTTGTCATAGAATGATAAACTGATTTTAAGCTGCAGTAGATGCAGTACTGGAGGATGATAATGAGATATTTAACGTTTGCCCTTGGAAAGGGACGATTGGCGAAACAGACCCTGGAGGTCTTTGAAAAGATAGGAATTACCTGTGAAGAAATGAAAGATCCAACCAGCAGAAAGCTTATTTTTGTGAATGAAGAGCAGAAGCTTAAATTTTTCCTGTCAAAAGGACCGGATGTGCCCACTTACGTAGAGTATGGTGCGGCTGACATCGGTATTGTAGGAAAGGATACGATCGCGGAGGAACAGAGAAAGCTGTATGAAGTACTGGATCTGGGATTCGGCAAATGCAGGATGTGTGTCTGCGGTCCGGCATCTGCGAGGGAATTATTAAAGCATCAGGAATTGATCCGGGTAGCAACTAAATATCCAAATATTGCAAAAGATTATTTTTATAATAAAAAGCATCAGACGGTGGAGATCATTAAACTCAACGGCTCGATTGAGTTAGCACCGATTGTGGGACTTTCGGAAGTGATCGTGGATATTGTGGAGACAGGATCCACGCTTAAGGAAAACGGTCTGGAGATCTTAGAAGAGATCTGCCCGTTATCTGCAAGGGTGGTGGTAAATCAGGTAAGCATGAAAATGGAAAATGATAGAATTACTAAGATTTTAACGGATTTAAAAGCAGTTTTGTAAGAGCAGAAAACGGAGGAGGTCATTATGAGAATTGTTGAATTGACGAAAGATACCATGCAGAATGTACTGGAAGACCTTTTAAAACGGAGTCCAAACAGCTATGGTGAGTTTGAAGGCCGTGTTGCAGAGATTATCTCTAATGTAAAGAGTGACAGGGATCAGGCAGTATTTGATTATACAAAGCGTTTTGACGGAGCAGATATAAGTGCAGAGAATATCCGGGTGACGGAGGATGAAATACAGGAAGCTTATGAACAGGTGGATGAAGGTCTGGTAGAGGTTATCCGCAAGGCATTAGTAAATATCCGTTCTTATCATGAAAAACAGCGCCAGTACAGCTGGTTTGACAGCAAACCGGACGGAACTATGCTGGGGCAGAAGGTGACTCCACTGTCTAAAGTAGGAGTTTATGTCCCGGGAGGAAAAGCGGTTTATCCGTCATCGGTGCTGATGAATATTGTGCCAGCCAGGGCAGCCGGCGTAGAGAAGATTATTATGACAACTCCACCTGGAAAAGATGGAAAAGTAAATCCCTCCACTCTTGTGGCTGCACATGAGGCAGGAGCGGATGAAGTATATAAGGCTGGCGGTGCCCAGGCAATCGCTGCCCTTGCATTTGGAACGGAAAGCATTCCGAAAGTTGACAAGATTGTAGGTCCAGGCAATATTTATGTGGCACTGGCGAAAAAAGCGGTGTATGGACATGTGAGCATTGATTCTGTAGCAGGTCCCAGTGAAATACTCGTTCTTGCAGACGAGACAGCCAATCCCAGATTTGTTGCGGCTGACCTGTTATCTCAGGCGGAGCATGATGAAATGGCTTCTGCAATTCTGATTACAACCAGCCGGGACCTGGCAGAGAAAGTTTCAAAAGAAGTGGATGATTTTACGGCAGAGTTATCCAGAAAAGAAATTATCCAGAAATCTCTTGATAATTACGGCTATATTTTAATCGCGGAAAATATGGAGGATGCAATTGAAACGGTAAATGAAATCGCTTCGGAGCATTTGGAAATTGTAACGAAGGATCCGTTCCAGGTCATGACCAAAATAAAAAATGCCGGGGCAATTTTTATCGGGGAATACAGCAGTGAGCCTTTGGGGGATTATTTTGCCGGACCAAACCATGTATTACCTACGAATGGAACTGCAAAGTTCTTTTCACCTTTAAGTGTGGATGATTTTATAAAAAAATCCAGTATTATTTATTATTCCAGGGAAGCGCTGGAGCCAATTCATGAGGATATTATTAAATTTGCAACAGCAGAACAGCTTACCGCCCATGCAAACTCTATTAAAGTCCGCTTCGAAAAATAGGAGGCATATATGACCAGAAAAAAAACAATAGAACGAAACACCCGGGAAACCCAGATTACTCTTACTTTGGATCTGGACGGCACGGGAAAATCAGATATCCATACGGGCATAGGTTTTTTCGACCACATGCTGGATGGCTTTACCAGGCATGGATTATTCGATCTTAAAGTTCAGGTAACCGGTGATCTGGATGTGGACTGTCATCATACCATTGAAGATACCGGGATTGTACTGGGTACGGCGATCCGGGAAGCTGTTGGAGACAAAAAGGGAATACGCCGCTATGGGGATATTATTCTTCCAATGGATGAAACTCTGGTACTCTGCGCCATTGACCTGGGCGGCAGGCCGTATCTGTCCTTTGACGGAGCTTTTACTGCGGACCGCATGGGAGATATGGATACAGAGATGGTAAAAGAGTTTTTCTATGCAGTTTCTTATGCAGCGGCAATGAACCTGCATATTAAGGTCCTTACACTGGGGAATAATCACCATATGGCAGAAGCAATGTTCAAGGCATTTGCCAAGGCTTTAGATGAAGCAGTTACTTATGATTCCAGAATATTGGACGTGCTATCAACGAAAGGGAGTTTGTAATGATACATAAGAAATTAATACCTCATATTTTTATTAGAAGTGGAATTGCCGTTACAGGATTTTTCGATAACCGCGTATTTGCAGACGGGGATGTGGTTAAGCTTGCAAAGCATTACAGCAACAATGGTGCAGATGAATTGATCATTTTTGATTTATCCAATACGGACAGCGAACATGACCAGTCTTTAAAGCTGATCAAAGAGATATCCAGAGAAATCGATATTCCCATCCTGGGCGGTGGAAATATAAAAAGAGTGGAAGATGTAAAAAAACTGATTTATGCCGGCTGTAAGAAAGCTTTTTTGAATATGGCAAAGAAAAGCAACCTGGATTTGATGCCGGAAGTATCAAAGCGCTTTGGCAAAGAAAAAATAGCGGCATGTGCAGATAATTTTGCGTTGTTAAAAGAGCAGAAAGAACTTCTGGAGACTTATACGAGTGAAGTGTTATTATTGGGAGATAACCTGCATTTGTACGAGGCAGTAAGTGAGGTATCCGTAGGGGCAGTTCCGATTCTGTCGCTTCTTGACAAGGAGAAGATGATTGCCCTGTTATCCATAGAGCAGGTATCCGGAGTATCCGGCAATCTTTTATCTGACCCTGCAGTTGACCTGATGGATTTAAAGGCTGAACTGAAGAGGCGCGGCATTTCAGTGAATACCTATGAAAGTGCCTTTAACTGGCCGGACTTTAAACTGAATTCAGACGGAATGATGCCTGTAGTAGTTCAGGATTATAAGACTCAGGAAGTGCTGATGATGGCATATATGAATGAGCAGGCGTTTGATACTACGATTAAGACAGGCAAGATGACATACTGGAGCAGAAGCCGCAATGAACTTTGGACAAAGGGGCTTACAAGCGGACACCTGCAGTATGTAAAAGAACTTCGGATCGACTGTGATAACGATACGATACTGGCAAAAGTATCCCAGGTGGGCGCAGCCTGCCATACGGGGCACCAAAGCTGCTTCTACCGGGATCTGGTAAAGAAAGAATATGATAATACAAACCCTATGAAAGTATTTGAGGATGTATACGCGGTAATCAAGGACCGGAAAGACCATCCGAAAGAAGGGTCTTATACAAATTACCTCTTCGATAAAGGAATTGATAAGATCCTGAAAAAGGTTGGAGAGGAAGCTACGGAAATCGTAATTGCAGCAAAAAATCCGGATCCGGAAGAAATCAAATATGAGGTATCGGATTTCCTGTATCATGTGATGGTGCTCATGGTTGAGAGAGGCGTTACCTGGGAAGATATTACGAAAGAACTGGCTCAGCGGTAATTTATAGTTAATGTTAATAAATTTAACGGTAACAATTTTATAAAGTTTTCCCTCGAATTGTAATACTCCTATTGCGAAAATGTTACAATTCTGTTAAAATCTACTAAGAGCATATTTTATATATGCTCTTAGTAATAAGAAGGGGGAGCTATTCATTGAAGTACAACAGGAAAAAGACACAATTGCGGATGATCCTTTTATTATTCTGCGTATTGATCGGTTTTGCTTTGAGCGATACCACGGCACAGGCGGCAAAGAGGACTGGCTGGAAGACGGTAAAAAGTTCGAAGTACTACTATGTTTCCGGTAAAAAGGTAAAAAACAAATGGAAAAAGATCAATAAGAAATGGTACTATTTCGACAGAAAAGGCAAAATGCTGAAGAAGCGCTGGGTAGGAGATTACTATCTGGGATCGAAAGGCTACATGGTGACCAATAAATGGATCAAAAGCTATTTTGTCGGTGAAGATGGTAAGTGGATTCCTAAATTCCGAGGTGGATGGCAGAAGATTGGTGGCAAGTGGTATTATTATACCAAATCAGGGAAAAAGAAAACTGGCTGGATCACATCAAAGGGTGACCGCTACTATCTGGATTCCAATGGTGTAATGAAAACAAAGTGGACAGCGGTAAAGAAAAAGAATTATTATTTTTCCAGTTCCGGCGCACTGCAAAAGAACACCTGGCTGAAAAAAGGGAAGTATTATTACTATGTGAATTCCAAAGGAGTAATGGATGCTTCCAGAAAAATGAATACCAAAAGTATTAATACGGCTACATATCTGGAATACCGCAGCAGTTCGTTGTCTGTGAAGATTAATAAGAAGCAGAATTATGGTTCTGTGTACTGGGTTGCACGGATTAAGACCAGTAATCCAAGACAGCTGCGCTCCGCCATGTCTTACGGAACCTATGGAGGGTCCAGACAGCTAACCTCACAGGCAGTATCTTCTAACGGTGGAATCATCGGCATCAACGGAAGCGCGTTCTCTTATTCTACAGGACAGCCGTCACCGCTTGGCATGTGCATTAAAAATGGTAAGATCTATGGTAATTATGCAACCAGTTATACGACTATGGCAGTCAAAAATGATGGAACAATGTTCACTCCGCCAATGGGATTATGGGGACAATCCCTTCTGGATATGGGTGTAAAAGACACTTATAATTTTGGACCGGTTCTGATTAATAATGGAATTGCACTGCCACCAGACATCATTCAAAATTTGGGTGTCACAAGCAACAAAGATCCTCGTGCAGTGGTAGGCATGATTAGACCAAATGATTATGTACTACTAGTTGCCGATGGAAGGAAGCCGGGATATTCACTTGGGTTAAACCATTATGAAATAATAGCTGAGCTTCAAAAATTAGGATGCCGCTATGCCTACAATTTAGATGGTGGCGGATCTGCAACGCTTTATTACGACGGAAAGGTACTAAACAGGCCCTCTGACGGAGCGGAACGGCCCTGTGCAGATTTTCTGTATTTTACCAATTAAAGCAAAACCGCTTGCTCTTATGAAAGGAGCAAGCGGTTTTGCGGTTCTAAGCTGCATCCGTCAGATCTCTTCATACAGAAAACACGATGTAAGATGATCATTCACCATGCCCACAGCCTGCATAAACGAATAAACCGTAGTGGAGCCTAAAAATTTAAAGCCCATTTTTTTCAAATCTTTACTGATCTGGTCGGAGAGCAGTGTGGTGGCAGGTATGTCCTCCATTTTCTCCCAGTGATTTACAATGGGGGTATAATCCACGTAATTCCAGATCATGTTATCAAAACTTCCATGCTTTGCGGAAACCTCCAAAAAAACTTTTGCATTGTTAATGGCGGCATTGATTTTCAGCCGGTTTCTGATTATTTTCTCATTAGCCATAAGTTCCTGGATTTTTGCATCTCCGTAAAGGGCTGTCTTTGCGGGGTCAAACCCGTCAAATGCTTCCCGGAAGGCCTCTCTTTTTTTGAGTACGGTAATCCAGGAAAGTCCAGCCTGCATGCTTTCAAAGGTTAACATTTCAAAAAGCTTGCGATCGTCATGTTCGGGACGCCCCCATTCGTTGTCATGATAATCTACGTATATGGGGGTGTCTCCCGCCCAAGGGCATCTGATTTTTTCATCCATAAAATAAGTATCCTTTCTGCTTCCTTTTTACGATGTTTAACATGTGTTTCTTACACAATTATTTTATCACAAAAAGGTGACAGAACGTGTCACCTTTAATAAAAAAGAACAGAAAAATAATTAATCCCATATCTTTCAGCATCCGGGGAGCCCTCAGCAAACCAGGAAATGATTCCCTGTCTGTATTTGGGATATAGTGTATATCTGAAATGCCTTTCAGTTTCAATATTTCTACATGAAATGATTGCAGAAAAACAAATGTGATATTATAATAGAGAAAGCAACAAATGTACTAAGGAGAAAATACTATGCGCATAAGAATTAAAAATATAGGCTGTGTTCTTTATAAAAGGGACGCGGTATGCGCAGCAGTGCTGTATTAAGAGATGAAAAGCTTTCATATTATTAAGCGATTTGCCTGTGTGATCTTTATTTTAACAGCAGTCTGTTTAGCGTATGCTGGAACAGGAAACAGTTCTACCCCGGTTGGTTCATCAAACAGGGATATGCATCATTTCCAGTCTGCCGGCACGGAAAAGCAGGATCGTATTTATGCAGGAAGACATGCCATAAACGAGCGGGATATGGAGCATACTGTGCCGCCGGGCAGAGTCCTTATTCACCAGGTATTGAATCTGTTTCGGGGAGAGCTGGCACCTGGATCCTGGATTCCTGATTTGTATATGCCTCAGAACATCTATTCCATGATGTTTTGCGGAGGCATTTTTTTGCTATTTTTATTTTGGGCGTCCATGCCCGGTCAGTTTTATGATAAGCTGAATATTACCCATGAGTCAGACGGAAAAAAACGTCCGCTGTAAAGTAGGCGTATCTCTCGGATACGTGCAGGTTACAGTGTAAATATTATGACATGAATGGGAGAATATACAATGGAACTATCTGATATTTTAATGCTTCTGGGCGGTCTTGCATTGTTTTTATATGGCATGCAGATGATGAGTAGTGGTTTAGAGATGGCCGCCGGAAATAAGATGAAACAAATCCTCGAAAAGCTCACCTCCAACCGTTTTAAAGGTGTTTGGGCGGGAGCAGCCATAACAGCAGTAATCCAATCCTCATCAGCTACGACAGTTATGGTCGTTGGCTTTGTAAACTCCGGCCTTATGACCTTAAAGCAGGCGGTATGGGTAATCATGGGTGCCAACATCGGTACCACTATTACCGGACAGCTGATTGCATTGGATATCGGTATGATTGCTCCTCTGATCGCTTTTCTGGGTGTGGCTGCGATTCTTTTTGTAAAAAATGAAAAAGTAAAGCATATCAGTGAAATTTTTGCAGGCCTTGGTGTGCTTTTTATCGGAATGGATATGATGGGATCCGCTATGGTTCCCCTTCAGAATTCAGAGACCTTTATTCATTTCATGACTACTTTCCGCAATCCGCTGGTAGGTATTTTGATTGGTGCTGTCTTCACTGCCGTCATACAGTCCTCCTCCGCGTCAGTGGGCATTCTGCAGGCTCTGGCTGGTACCGGCATGATTCCTCTTTCCAGCGCAGTATACATTCTGTTCGGTCAGAATATCGGAACCTGTATCACAGCAGTTTTAGCGGCTATTGGAACTAAGACCAATGCAAAGCGGACCACGGTCATCCATCTGATGTTTAATGTTATCGGTACTTTGATATTTACCGTCATTTGCCTGATAACTCCATTTACGATTCTTATGGAGCATCTCACACCCGGGAATCCGGTATCCCAGATTGCCAATGTGCATACGGTATTCAATATCGTTACCACGCTGCTTTTGCTTCCGTTTGGAACCTATATGGCTCATCTGGCTGAAAAGATCCTGCCGGATAAACAAAGCGAACAGGAAGAAATGCTTCATCTGGAATACATACAGCCCTTCGAAAGCCATTATGCAATGGGGCAGGGGGCACTGGTTCTGACTCAGATTGACCAGGAGATCGAGCGGATGCGGAATATGGTCTGTGAAACGGTTACCGGCAGTTTTGATGCGGTGCTTCACAGCTCAGCACATGCAAAAGTAGAGCTTGAGCAGAAAGAAGATTACATTGATTATCTCAATGCAGAAGTATCCCGGTATATTGTATCTGTGATGCACCATGAGATGGCAGCGGAAGATTCTGTCAAAATCAGCGGGTATTACAAGATTCTGGGCAACCTGGAGCGAATCGGTGACCATGCTATGAACATTCTGGGATACGCTGTGAGCATGAAGAAAATGAATGTGAATTTTTCAGATACGGCAAAAAATGAGATTCTGATAATGCGTGATATGAGTCTTCAGATTCTGGAAGATGTGGCAGGAAGCAATGTATCGGATATTAAAACGATGCTGGAGAAAACTTCCCGTGACGAACAGAAAATTGATGATATCAGAAATGAAAATCTGAAGCAGCAGATGGAGAGAATGGGAAAAAGTGAATGTATCGCAGATGCGAGTATCTTCTTTTCCGAGCTGCTGACCGATTTTGAACGTATCGGAGACCATGCATTAAACATAGCGGAACAGTATCATGAGATGCTGACAAGAGCCGTTTGATCTGAATTTAAGCGGTCTTGTGGAATACAGTAAATTATGCGGAAAGGGCGTAGCGTAAAAGCTGCGCTGTTTCCGCTTTTTACTATTCGATTTGAAGGCATTGGAGCAGTTAATGGGGCTTTATCTGAAAATCAAACCAATGGATGAGATATAAATGCTTGAAGTTCTTTCGTAAAATGTATATAATAGGTGGGATTGTAATTAATCCGACATGTTTGTTTTTGTTGTTCAATGGTGAAAAGTATTGTATAATGTTGAAAAATTATGAAACTTCGAAATCAGTACTCCGGAATTTATTATGTACAAGAAACGAAAGGAAATATATGAGAAAACTTGCTCTAAATGATGAAATATTATTAAATATTGAAAAACCGGCACGCTACATCGGGAATGAAGTGAATTCGGTAAATAAGGAAACGGATAAAGTGGACGTGAGGTTCGCTATGTGTTTCCCGGACGTTTACGAGATTGGAATGTCACACCTTGGAATTCAGATTCTTTACGATATGCTGAATCAGAGAGAAGATATCTGGTGTGAAAGAGTCTATTCTCCGTGGATGGATCTGGACAGTGTCTTGAGAGAAAAGGATATTCCGCTGTTTGCGCTGGAATCCCAGGATCCGATCAAAGATTTTGATTTCCTTGGGATTACCATTCAGTATGAGATGTGTTATACAAATATCCTGCAGATACTGGATCTGAGTAAAATTCCCCTTTTGAGTAAAGACAGGGATGAACATTGTCCAATTGTGATTGGCGGCGGACCATGCAGCTATAATCCGGAACCGCTTGCGGATTTCTTTGACCTTTTTTATATAGGGGAAGGAGAAACGGTATATTTCAGATTAATTGACCTGTATAAGGAATATAAAGCGGAGGGAAAAAGCAGACAGGCATTTTTAGAAGCGGCTGCCCATATTCCGGGTATATATGTTCCTTCTCTATATGAAGTGGCGTATAACGAAGATGGAACCATCGCTTCTTTTCAACCGAAAAATGCAGATACCCCGGCATTTGTGGAGAAGCAGATTGTTATGGATATTACCGATACGTACTATCCCAAAGCACCGGTAGTGCCTTTTATCAAAGCAACCCAGGACAGGGTTGTACTGGAAATACAAAGGGGCTGTATCCGCGGATGCCGTTTCTGTCAGGCTGGAATGCTCTACCGGCCCACCAGAGAGCGGGATCTGGAAATGCTGAAGGAATATGCATATGAAATGTTAAAAAATACAGGACATGAAGAAATTTCCCTGAGTTCTTTGAGCTCCAGCGACTATTCCAATCTTGAAGGATTAGTTACCTATTTAATAGAAGAATTTAAAGGAAAAGGGGTCAATATCTCCCTGCCTTCTCTTCGTATTGATGCCTTCTCCCTGGATGTTATGAGCAAAGTGCAGGATGTGAAGAAAAGCAGCCTTACCTTTGCACCGGAAGCCGGCTCACAGCGGCTGCGGGATGTGATTAACAAAGGGCTGACGGAAGAAAATATCATTGACGGTGCGGGACAGGCATTTGAAGGCGGCTGGAACCGGGTAAAATTGTATTTCATGCTTGGTCTGCCCACAGAGACAGAAGAAGATATGAAAGAGATTGCCCACCTGGCTGACCGCATTGCCAGAAGGTATTATGAGATACCAAAAGAAGAACGAAACGGTAAATGCCAGATTACCGTCAGCACCTCATTCTTTGTACCAAAGCCTTTTACACCGTTTCAATGGGTAGGAATGAATACGAAAGAAGAATTTCTTGGTAAAGCAAGAATTGTCAATCAGGAAGTAAAAGACCAGTTAAACCGTAAGAGTATCAAATATAACTGGCATGAGGCGGATGTGACTGTACTGGAAGGCCTGCTGGCACGTGGAGACCGTAAAGTGGGAGCAGCCATAATGGACGCTTATCAAAACGGTGCATTGTACGATGCATGGTCAGAGACTTTTAAGAATCAGATATGGATGGAAGCATTCGAACATACGGGAATAAATCCGGATTTCTATACTACCAGAGAACGCTCCATGGATGAGATACTGCCCTGGGATTTTATTAACATTGGCGTTTCGAAGAATTTCCTGATAAAAGAATGGGAAAAAGCGGTTTCAGAGACCATTACCAACAACTGCCGCCAGGGCTGTTCCGGATGCGGCGCAGGGAAATACAAAGGAGGCGTATGTATTGAAAGTAAGAATTAAATTTGCAAAAGAAGGTGTGATGAAATTTATTGGACACCTGGATATCATGCGCTATTTTCAGAAAGCTATGAGAAGAGGAAATATTGACATTGCATTTACGGAAGGATTCAGTCCGCATATGATTATGTCTTTTGCAGCCCCGCTTGGTGTAGGGCTTACCAGTACGGGAGAGTATCTGGATATTGAAGTAAATACTGAGATTTCTTCAGCAGATGCCATACGGCAGTTGAATGCATGCATGGTGGAAGGAATGTCCATATTGAGTTTCCGCAGAATTCCGGAGGAGAAAGCCAGCAAAGCCATGTCTTTGGTTGCGGCAGCGGATTATCTGGTGAATTTCCGGGAGGAGAATGATCCGGGACAGGATTATAAGAGCCGCCTTCAGGAATTTTACAACCGGGAATCCATTACCGTTGTTAAGAAAACGAAGAAAAGTGAAAAAGAAGTAGATATCAAACCTATGATCTATGCACTGGAGCTTCGGGACGAGGGAATCTTTATGCAGCTTGCAACGGGCAGTGTCAATAATCTGAAGCCGGAGCTTGTGATGGAGGCGTTTTCCAGGTATCTGGGAATGGAACCGGAGCCGTTCGGGCTGATGGTTCACCGTCTTGAGGTCTATGCAGATCTGGGAAATGAGAAGAAGCGCAGGCTGGTTTCTCTGGAAGATCTGGGGGAGGATATTCCGGACCGTGCCTGATAAAGAAAAAAACAGTAAACTGGTTATTACAAAAACGGAGGGTCAGATACTGACAACCCTTCTTCAGGATGGAAAGCCGGTAGAATTTCATTTAGAACCGGAAGAGGAAGAATCTCTTCTGGGAAATATATATATTGGAAAAGTACAGAATATCGTTAAAAATATCCAGGCTGCTTTTATAGAAATCAAAAGC
The DNA here is from genome assembly GCA_900539655.1 of uncultured Robinsoniella sp. Classification (GTDB taxonomy): domain Bacteria; phylum Bacillota; class Clostridia; order Lachnospirales; family Lachnospiraceae; genus Robinsoniella. Next base: position 31,440 of record UQCR01000009.1, on the reverse strand, counting down.
GGATTACCCTGTTACTATTCCCTGGAAGAAAATCCGGAGCCTGTCTGTACCAGAAAGATGAACTCACGCCGATTAGTGGCGGGAGATGAACTTCTGGTTCAGGTCAGCCGGGAAAATATGAAAACAAAAGCACCCACCGTCACTTCGAATCTTAGCTTTACCGGGAAATATCTGGTTCTGACCAGTGGGAATACGCGGATTGGGGTCTCGGGCAAACTGTCGCTCCTGCAGAAAAGAGAACTGAAGGAGCTGCTGGAGGAGTACCGGTCCGCTGACTATGGCTGGATTATCAGGACCAATGCCCCTCAGGCATCGACGGAGGAATTGAGGATTGAAGCAGCCCAGCTGATACAGCAGTATGAAAGCCTAAAGGAACGCTCTAAATTCAGGACCTGTTATTCATGCCTTTACCAGACGCCTAAGAATTATCTGACCCAGCTGCGGGACACTTACAGTGGCAGGCTGGAAACAATCTTAACGGATGACAGAGATTTATATGATTCTATGAAGGAATTTCTTATGGAATACCAGCCGGAGGATCTGGGGAAGCTCTCATTTTATGAAGACTCCCTGCTGCCCCTGGGCAAACTATATAACTTGGACCAGGCTCTGAAAGATGCGCTGAAAGAGCGTGTATGGCTGAAATCGGGAGCTTATCTGATCATACAGCCTACAGAAGCCCTGACATCCATCGATGTGAATACAGGCAAATATGACGGCCACAAGAACCAGGAAGCAACTTTTTTAAAAATCAATCTGGAGGCAGCCAGAGAAATTGCCAGACAGCTTCGGCTACGGAACATTTCCGGCATTATTATAGTTGATTTTATTAATATGAAATCCCCTGATTCCAAGAAGCAGTTAATGGATGGATTCCAGGGATATCTGTCGAAAGATCCGGTCAAGGCTGCACTTGTGGATATGACGGCATTGGAACTGGTGGAGGTAACCAGGAAAAAAGTGAAAAAATCCCTGGCAGAACAGGTGAAAGCAATTACTGAGATACAAAGGAAGTGACTTTATGATCAGAGCGGATTTACATTTACACAGCCGTTATTCCGATGGCAGTGATTCAGCAGAAGAGGTTTTTGAGAAAAGCGTCCGGGAAGGACTGGACGTGATTGCCCTTACAGACCACGATGCACCGCCAAAGGAAGATATCCTGAAAGCCCTTGGCAGTCAATATCAGATACAGGTGATTATGGGAATGGAATGCGGTACCAGGGATCCGGAGACAAAACTGGATGCCCATATTCTGGCATATAACATAGCTGATTATGAGCCTGTGGCAAAACTGATGAAACCGGTCCTTGAAATGCGCCATGAAAGGAGCTTATGGCAGATAGGCCGCCTGCAGGAAATGGGATATGAGATCAGCAGGGAAGCGGCAGAGAAAGAAACAGACGGCAGCTGCATATACCGCCAGCATATTAATTATGTACTCTATAAAACAGGACAGATCGATGCCATGTTCGGTTCCTGGATGCAGCGGATGTACCGGGAAAACGGACCTTTAAGGGTCAGCTATGAATATCCCGACACAACAGAAGTTGTAAAGGCCATTACGAAAGGCGGCGGCAGGGCAGTGCTTGCCCATCCCGGTCAGCAGCAGAATATCCGTTTGATTCCCAAACTGGTGGAAGCAGGACTTACCGGCGTAGAATTACTGCACCCGTCCAATACGCCATTTGATATGAAAGAGATAGCAGCAACGGCGGAGTATTATCATTTATTTCTCACAGGAGGCAGTGATTATCATGGCCTGCTTTCTCCAAAAGGCGGACAGGTGGGAGAATGCGTCATGAAATATCAGGATATCCATGAAATCTTCCAGCCGATGTAGAGGTTTTAAAAAGAGATTTGCATAAAACATGAATCAATGATAAAAAAATGAACATAATAGAAGGGGAAACAATTATGATTAAATTTAACCACTTTAACTTTAATGTCCTGGATTTAGATAAATCCCTCACTTTTTATGAAAAAGCGCTTGGTTTAAAACAGGTGAGAGAAAAAAATGCATCGGACGGTTCGTTTAAACTAGTCTATCTGGGGGATGGGATTACCGAATTTACTTTGGAGCTCACCTACCTGACAGAGCGAAAAGAGCCATACAATCTTGGTGAAGATGAATTCCATCTGGCATTCGTTACAGATGACTATGAAGGATTTCATCAGAGGCACAAAGAGATGGGATGCATCTGTTTTGAAAATGAAGCCATGGGAATTTATTTTATTGAAGATCCGGACGGATACTGGATTGAAATTGTCCCGGAAAGATAAGATCTGGAAAATGCGCGAAAAATAAGGAATAATTTTGAAAAAATAGTTGACGTAAAATCTTCAGTATGCTATTATACTCTAGTATGCCGCACAGAGAGGTCTAAGAGTCATGCAGATGATCACCAAATCTGGCGAGTAATGATAATAGGAGGTGCCATATGTACGCAATTATTGCAACAGGTGGTAAACAGTACAAAGTAGCCGAAGGCGATATCATTAACGTAGAAAAGCTTGGAGTAGAAGCTGGAGAGACTGTTACTTTTGATCAAGTACTTGCAGTAAGCAATGATGGTCTTAAAGTTGGAGCTGACGTTGAGAGCGCAACTGTAACAGGTAGCGTTGTGAAAAACGGTAAAGCGAAAAAAGTTATTGTTTACAAGTATAAGAGAAAAACTGGATATCATAAGAAAAACGGTCATAGACAGCAGTTTACACAGGTTAAGATTGAAAAAATTAACGGTTAATTGTCAATGATTAAAATCACAGTTTATAAGAGTTCAGAAGAATATAGAGGCTTTGAAGCCAATGGTCATGCGGGCTACGGAGAAGAAGGACAGGATATTATCTGTGCTGCCGTATCGGTGCTGACTGTGAATGCAATTAATTCCATAGAGCGGTTTACTGAGGATAAATTTGCCGTAAGGCAGGATGATGATGGCTTGGTAGAATTGATCTTGGAAGGTGCGGTTTCTAAAGAGACGAAGCTCTTACTGAATTCGATGATTCTTGGTTTACAGGATATCCAAAATAATTACGGTAATGAATATATCAAGATTATATTCAAGGAGGTGTAAGACTATGTTAAAAATGAACCTTCAAATTTTCGCTCATAAAAAGGGAGTTGGTTCTACTAAGAATGGTAGAGATTCCGAATCCAAGAGATTAGGTGCGAAAAGAGCTGACGGACAATTTGTAAAAGCTGGAAATATTCTTTACAGACAGCGTGGAACTAAAATTCACCCAGGCGTTAACGTTGGACGTGGTGGAGACGATACTTTATTCGCTTTAGTTGACGGTGTAGTAAGATTCCAAAGAAAAGGAAGAGATAAGAAACAAGTTTCTATCGTTCCAGTATCAGCAGAATAGTAAAGGTGGCTTCAAATCAAATTGGTTTGAAGCCTATTTTTTTAGAAAGAAGGTGAATGGAATGTTCGCAGACAGAGCAAAAATATCCATACGTTCTGGTAAAGGCGGGGACGGCCATGTAAGCTTTCGAAGAGAATTATATGTTGCCAACGGCGGTCCTGACGGAGGAAACGGCGGTAAAGGCGGAGATATTATTTTTGAAGTAGACGAAGGCTTGAATACGCTGGTAGACTACCGCCATAAACGCAAGTTCAGTGCACAGGATGGTGAACAGGGCGGTAAGAAACGCTGCCACGGCGGCAACGGCAGTGATTTGGTGCTGAAGGTTCCGGAAGGTACAGTAATAAAAGAGGCGGAAAGCAATAAGGTAATTGCAGACATGTCCGGAGATAACCGCAGACAGGTTATCTTAAAGGGCGGTAGAGGCGGACTTGGCAATATGAATTTTGCCACACCCACCATGCAGGTACCAAAGTATGCGCAGCCCGGACAAGCGGCACAGGAACTTATGGTAAATCTGGAATTAAAGGTAATCGCAGATGTGGGACTGGTTGGTTTCCCGAATGTAGGTAAATCCACATTGTTATCCCGTGTTACCAATGCGAGGCCAAAGATTGCCAATTATCACTTTACAACCTTAAATCCTAATCTGGGAGTTGTAGACCTGGAAGGTGGAAAAGGATTTGTAATTGCGGATATCCCCGGATTGATTGAAGGCGCTTCCGAAGGTGTTGGTCTTGGACATGAGTTTTTACGGCATATTGAACGTACAAAAGTGATGATCCATATGGTAGATGCAGCATCCACAGAAGGACGGGATCCAATCGAAGATATCTATAAAATCAACGAAGAACTAAAAGCTTATAATGAAGAAATTGCCGCAAGGCCACAGGTAATTGCAGCAAATAAAATAGATGCAATTTTTGAAGGTGACGAAGATCCCATCCAAAAGATCAGGGATGAATTTGAACCACAGGGAATTAAAGTATTTGCCATTTCCGCAGTCAGCGGTAAAGGCCTGAAAGAATTATTGTACTATGTACGGGAACTGCTAGATACGGTGCCCGAGGCTCCGATGGTATTCGAACAGGAATTCTTCCCGGATGAGTTTAACATGAGCGAGAATCTTCCTTATACGGTAGAAAAGTCAGAGGAAGAAGATCATACCTACATCGTAGAAGGACCGAAAATTGAAAAAATGCTGGGTTATACCAATCTGGAATCGGAAAAAGGCTTTGCTTTCTTCCAGAAATTCTTAAAAGATACCGGCATCCTGAATGAATTAGAAGCTGCAGGCATTGAAGAAGGCGATACCGTGCGTATGTATGGGCTGCAGTTTGATTACTATAAATAATTTTATATAGATAAAAGAGGATATGTGTGCCGGATAACGTGATGATCAGGCATCGTATCGGAGGGAAAGATGACAAGTAAGCAGCGTGCGTATTTAAAGAGTCTGGCAATGACCATGGATTCGATCTTCCAGATTGGAAAGTCCAGTCTTACACCAGAAAACACCCAGGCGATTAAAGAAGCTCTGGAAGCAAGAGAGTTAATTAAAATTAATGTCCTTCAGAACTGTATGGACGATCCGAAAGAACTGGCATATATGGTAGCGGAGCGTACCCGTTCCCAGGTAGTCCAGGTAATCGGTAAGAAAATTGTACTTTATAAAGAAGGAAAAGACGAGAAGAAAAAGATTCAACTTCCTTTATAAAAGCGGGGATTCAAAGAATGGAGCAGCGACGTAAAAAAGTTGGTATCATGGGAGGAACATTTGATCCTATCCATATCGGACATCTGATTCTGGGTGAAAATGCATATCTGCAGTTTGACCTGGATCATGTGCTGTTTATGCCCTCAGGCAATCCGCCTCACAAGCAGGAACGGCAGGGACGGGCTACTACGGCACAGCGGGTGGCAATGGTTACCCGGGCGGTCAGCAGTAATCCGCACTTTGAACTTTCTATGGCGGAGACACATGATGAAGGTTATACCTATACCAGGGAGACATTAAGCCGTCTGGTACAGGAAAACCCGGATACGGATTACTATTTTATAATGGGTGCCGATTCCCTGTTTACTTTTGAAACATGGAAAGAACCGGAAGATATCTGCCGTCTCTGCACACTTGTAGTTGCGGTGAGAGACCATGTGAAACCGGACAAACTGAACCGACAGATTGATTATTTAAAAGAGCTTTATCAGGCAAAGATAGAAAAACTGGATACTCCGAATATTGATATTTCATCCGGTACGATCCGAAACTGGATCTGCAGGGGCAAATCAATTAAGTATTATGTCCCCGATGATGTAATACATTATATTGAAGAGCATTGCATGTATCAGGAGTGTGAAGAAAATGAGTGAATTCAATATTTTTAAAATGCAGGAGAAGCTGAAAAAATATCTGGATGAAGATCGTTTTACCCATACCCAGGGCGTTATGTACACCAGTGCTGCACTGGCAATGCGTTATGGGGAGGATGTGAGAAAGGCGCAGGCAGCGGGATTGCTGCATGATTGCGCAAAATGCATTCCCAACGATAAAAAAATCAGCATCTGCGAAAAAAACGGGATTCCCATATCGGATGCAGAACGGAAGAACCCATTTTTACTTCACGCAAAAGCAGGAGCGCAGATCGCAAAAGAAAAGTATAAGATAACAGATCCGGATATTTTGAATGCGATTGCATATCATACAACAGGCAGGCCCGGGATGTCTCTTCTGGAGAAAATCGTCTATATAGCAGACTATATAGAGCCCTGGCGTTACAAAGCCCAGAATCTGGAATTGTCAAGAAAAATGGCTTTTTCAGACATTGATGAAGCTCTGTATATTATTTTGCGGGATACCCTTTCGTATCTGAAGTCCACAAAAAATGAATTGGACCCAATGACAGCGAGAGCTTTTGAGTATTATAAAGAAATGAACAGAGAAAAGCAGTTAATGAGACAGGAGGGAAAGTAAATTGGAAAACAAGTCAAAACAAATGGCTAAAATAGCCTGTGCCGCTTTGGAAGAAAAGAAGGCAGAGGATTTAAAGGTTATCAATATTGAAGAAGTATCCGTATTGGCTGATTATTTTATCATTACCAGCGGAACAAATAAAAATCAGGTTCAGGCGTTGGTTGACAACGTAGAAGAAGCCCTTGGAAAAGCGGGATATCACGCTAAACAGGTTGAAGGTTACCAGACAGCGAACTGGATTCTGCTGGATTATGGTGATATTATCATTCACGTTTTTGATTCCGAAAACCGTCTGTTCTACGATCTGGAGAGAATCTGGAGAGATGGCAAGAGTATTTCTGTAGAAGAATTATAAAAATAATACACCCCTGCATGCTTCTCGTGCCTTATATGGCGCGGAAATCATTGCAGGGGTGTTGTTTATTCAGATGAGGCATTTTTTTGGATTACAGGCAGCTTTATTCTGCTGATAAACCAGACTCCGTCTTTGTAGCATTCAAAAAATCCGCCGTGAATGTGCATAATCCGCTCACATGTCTTAATACCGATTCCGGTACTTTCGTGTGCGGACAAATCTTCTGCGATTCTATTATGAAATTCCAGTAAAAAATATCCGTCATTTTCTTTGGACATGACATGCAGCGGGTAACCGGCATCTGCATATTTATGAATATTGGATAAAATATTGTCCAGAGTTCTCTGAACATATTCAATATCCAGGAAGCAATTGCTTTTGAGGGAATCCAGATCAAATTCTGACTGGATTTTAAAACCTTCGCTTTCCAGTGTGAACAACTGGTCGTCCGACAGACCGGTAATCAAATTAATGGTAGGGATCAGTTCTTTCTGGTATGCTTCTTCGCCCCTTTCGGACACCAGGAAATATTCAAATAATTTATCCGACAGCTGCTTGATTTTATAAGCTTTGTTTTTAATATGCCCTAAAAAGTTCTGCAGCTGCTCCTGATTTTGATATCTGCCAAGGATCAGCAGTTCCACATATCCGATCAGGGATGTCAGTGGTGTACGCAGGTCATGGGACATGGCGGTAATCAGCTTCTGATGAGCTTCTTTAACAGCCTGTTCATTGTCATCCCGTTCAATAATCGATTCCCTCATCTGATTAATTCCCACAGCCAGCCGGTAAAGCTCGTCACAGCCGTTTTCACGAACTTTATAGTGCAGGTCCCCGCCTTCTAATATTTCCAGATCTTCAGCTAGCTTATTAATATACTGTATTTTCCGGTGGATGAATAAAAGGAAAAGTACAAGGAAAATCACAAAGCAGAGAAAAAGCGTGAAATAGTACAGCACTACGTAATACTTTACATAGAAGTAGCAGTAAACCTGCGTATCCAGCGTAATTTTGTCCGTAAACGTAATGTGGTACGTGGTATTCATGGTTTCCTCCGGGACAGGTTTGGCAAAACTGTTTTTGATATATTGGTTCAGGTAATCCTCCAGGCTGTCCCCCTCCGTTGGCACCGTTCCGAAATCGGAATTAAATATCTCGTAATCTTTATAGAAAAAAGAGATGGAAGTGTTGTCCTGTTCTTTCATCCATTTGTGCACCTTAGAAATTTCTTTAGATGTTACCTGGTTCTCGTTAACAAAGTTCTGCAGTTCCCGGACGAAATCTTCTTCCACACTTTTTACATAGGTTGGTGACATTAAAGTTTTATCCAGCAGATAATAACCAAATTCTGATATCGGTTCGTATGCCAGATAAGCGATCAGCAGGGAAATGGTAACGGCAAGCACCAGTTCTCTGGCTAATTTCTTAGAAAAAAGATTTTTGATTTTAGACAATGCGATAACCCCTTCCCCAAACATTTTGTATATAATGCGGATTCTGTATATCATCCTCCAGTTTTTTTCTCAGGTTTCGAATATGGACGGCAACGGTGTTGCTGGAAAAAGAATAATAAGGCTCCTTCCAGACGCTTTCGTAGATATTCTGGGCTGAAAATATCTTCTTCCGGTGAGTTGCAAGGAGAGCCAGTATCTGATATTCCAGATCTGTCAGCGTAATTTCGGTACCGGATTTAGTCACCCGTCTGGAATCCATATCGATTTCAATGTCCTGGAGATAAATATGTCCCAGGCTCTGGGTATCCTGCCCCATATAGATACAGTATCTGCGAATTAATGCCTTAACCCTTGAAAGAAGTTCCGTATAAGAAAAAGGCTTTACGAGATAATCATCTGCACCCGCCGAGAAACCGATCACGATATCTTCTTCTTTTGACTTTGCTGTAAGAAAAAGAATGGGGACCGTATGTTCTTTTCGGATTTCGTTGCAGGCGATAATTCCTGAGCATCCGGGCATCATGACATCTAATATAATTAAAACAATGGAACTCTCCATCTTATCGATTGCTTCATTTCCATTTGCAGCTTCAATTACCTGATAGCCTTCCCCCTCTAATAAAATGCGGATTACTTCCCGAATTTCAGCATCATCATCTGCTATCATAATTTTTTGCATCTTGTTCATTTGTTACCTCCTCAGTTACAGGATACCGATACCAGTATAACGCAAAGCAAATAAACGAATGCTTCGCCGTTCTGATTTATGGAAACATTCAGTGATATAGATTGCGTCATACTGGCGGATTGGTACCCGAAGTAATGTTATTGTACCATGAAATCGGTATTACGAGTATCCAAACTTTTCAATCTTCATATTTCTTCATTAAATCTATTGCTATTTCTTAAAATTTTACTGATATTCTTATATTCGAAATTAGAAGTAAGGTAGGAGGATGTGTCAGTATTGCAGGAAGGATTGCAGGCAGGCACCAGGAATAAAAATGGAAGAAATCATCAGAGTTACAAATATCCGCAAGCAATATACCGTAGGAAATGAAAAGGTAGTTGCGCTTAAGAAAATTAACCTCTCCATAAAAAAAGGAGAAATCTGTTGTATTTTTGGTACATCCGGGTCCGGAAAGAGTACGCTGTTGAATCATCTTGCGGGATTTGAAAAACCCACAAAAGGCGAAATCTTTATTAAAAATACGTCAATTACAAAATTAAGTGAAAAGAACATGGCCGCATTCCGCCAGATGCATATCGGTTTTATTTTTCAGGCGTATAATTTACTGCCGAATCTAACGGCGCTGGAAAATGTAGCCCTTCCCCTGGTGTTTCGGGGTGTAGAGATGGATAAAAGGATGCACAGGGCCATGCAGCTGCTGAATAAGGTCGGGCTTGGCAAGCGCGGTGCACATTATCCCTCTCAGATGTCAGGCGGCCAGCAACAGCGTGTAGGCATCGCCAGGGCGTTTGTCACTCACCCGGAAGTAATATTTGCAGATGAACCCACTGGGAACCTGGATACCAAAACAACGGCGGAGGTCATGAACATGATTATTGCCATGGCGCATAAATACAATCAGACCATTGTGCTGGTAACGCACGATCCGGAGATGGCAAAGTATGCAGACCGTATTGTAACCTTAATCGACGGAGACATCGTAAATGATACGGCGGTTCAGAAAACACCCGGAATGTTAAATGCATAAGAAAAGAACAGGGAAATTGATGCAATACCACAGACCTGTCTGCGGTATGCTGGAGGTTAAAAAATGAAAAAAGGTGTAAAGATGAGGAAAGAAAGTAAAATGGATAAAGACAGAATAACAAAAAATAGTATAAAGGTAAAAAAAGGCATTAAAATGATGGGGATCTGGGTGATGGCGCTCAGTCTGGTGCTGGGATATCCAGGTATATCAGATAAAGCAAAAGCGGCGCCGGATTCATCTGAAACAGCGGCACCGGAGACACCAGCGGCCGGGGAAACCCCGGGGAATGAGACAGGAAGCGGTTCGGAACAATCCACAGAAACGAACTCAGAGCCTGTGACCGGAGAAACAAATGGAGTAAATACACCGGCAGTGGCACCGCCGGTAATCAGAATCAGCAGGAGAGAAATAAAAAAGCCTCTGAAGGCCGGAAAAGCATTTCAGGCAGTTCTGATTGTGGAAAATAAAAGCAAAGAAGTACCTATAGAGAATGCCAGACTTAGTATTGAAACGGGAGAAGGGCTATTGTCTCAGGAGCTGACCGGTTCCCTGGATGTAGGTAAGGTAGGAGCACAAAGTGAAAAGAGCTGTAAGCTGCATCTAAAGACCGCAGAGGATATCCAGTCAGAAGTCCAGACCATAACGGTGAAGCTGGAGTATGATTACCAGACCTCAGAAGGTATGGTTCATGAGCAGAAAGAAGAAAAGATCATGATACCCACAGTGGCTTCAAAAAATCAGGGTGCAGCAGATCCCAATGAAAATGAACCGGTATTCAATCCGCTGGAAAGCTCCGGAGGGGGAGATTCTTCCGGCGGGGAAGCCGCTCCGGCAGATGAGAAAAAAGATATTGATACGCCGGTACCAAATGTTATCGTGAGTAAATACGAATATGGGGAAAAGGTAACGGCGGGAAAAGAATTTCATCTGAAATTACAGATCAAGAATACCAGTTCCAAAACAGCGGCAGAAAATATGATTATGTCACTGGAACTGGGGGATGCCCTTGCTATTACCAATTCTTCCAACTCCTTTTACATAGATAAAATAGGACCGGGAGGAGTTCTTGAAAAAGAGGTTACCATCAAGGCGCTGGCGAACGGAAAGCCTGAAAACTCAAAAGTGGATATCAGCTTTAAATACGAGTTTGTCCATAACAAGACAAGAACACAGGCTACATCGGCGGAAAAGCTCTCGATTCCGGTAATACAGCCTGACAGGTTCAAGGTGAGTGTGCCCCAGAGCCAGGAGGAGATGCATCAATTTACGGAAGCGACGTTAAGCCTCCCTTATGTTAACAAAGGGAAAAGCGCTGTTTATAATGTAGAGGCTTCCCTGGAAGGCGATGTGGAAACGGCGGAAAATTATAAATATCTGGGAAACTTTGAATCCGGCTCAAACGGCACCATTGATTTTCTGATAACCCCTCAAAATATAGGAAAACAGGAGGTTCAGGTCAAAATCAAATATGAGGATTCTTCCAATAAATCCAGAACGATTACAATAGCGGTTCCTTTTAATGTAACAGAAGCGCAGGATCCGGCAGGAGACATGAATTTTGGTGATGAGGCCGGAATGGGAATGGGAGAAGATATGCCGCCTGAAGGAGGAACCAATATGCTGCCTTTCATAGCAGGTGCAGGTGGATTTATCGTGCTGCTGGCAGTAGTGATTGCAGTTATTAAGAAAAGGAAGCGTAAGAAGGCATTCCTGTACGAAGAGTTTGAAGAGCAGGATGATGAAGAATAAACGGAGGTTTCCATAAAATGAAAATAAATGATAAACTTCGGATGTGTGCGAGGAACCTCTACCGGAGAAAGGGAAGAACTTTCCTTACTGTCTCAGGTGTTGTAATTGGCTGCTGTGCAATTATTATTATGATTTCAATTGGTATCGGCATGAAAGAGTCCCAGGAAAAAATGTTATCTGAGATGGGAGATCTGACGATGATTACCGTGATGCCTACGCCCGGTAACCAAAAAGGAAAACTAAAACTGGATGAGAAAGCGGTTAAAAGCCTTCAGGCTTTAGACCACGTAACCCTGGCAGCGCCAAAGGTCAGCTTAAACAGTGATAACACCCTGATCGCCGTTGGAAAGAACAACCGGTATCAGGGTCAGGGAATCAGCATTATCGGTATGCCTGAGGATGCAATAGAAAAACTGGGATACCGGCTGACAGAAGGAAAATTTCCCGGAAAGAAGCCCTATGAGGTTCTGGCGGGATCTGCCTTTGCCTTTCAGTTTGTGGATACAAAGCGGCCGGAGGGCAGCAACATGGTAGATTACTGGTCAAATCCCGAAGCAAAACCATATTTTGATACCAAAAAAGAAGAGATTAATTTCTTAATGGAAGAGGAGTCCTCCGGCAATGCTCCATCTGCCGATTCGGATCTTCCTATGGGGGAAGAGACAAAAAAATATAAGGTGTTGGCTGCCCTTAAAATCAGTGGAGTTATGAAAGAAGACTTTGGCAAAGGAGAAGAGACTTCCGGCGGACTGATTATGAAGCTGAAGGATCTGCAGGCTCTTCAAAAACTATTATCAAAGAAGAAAAAGGTAAAAACAGTACCGGAATTTTCCCAGGTTATGGTTCAGACAGACAATGTGGAAGAAGTGGGAAAAGTGGAGCAGATCATTAAAGATATGGGATTTCAGACCAGCTCTATGGAAAGTATTAGAGAGCCTATGGCAAAAGAAGCCAGACAGAAGCAGTTTATGCTTGGCGGTCTGGGCGCCATATCCCTGCTGGTTGCCGCAATCGGAATTGCCAACACCATGATTATGTCTATTACAGAACGAACCAGGGAAATCGGCATTATGAAATCCCTGGGCTGCTTTATCAGCGATATCCGAAGCATGTTCCTTATGGAGGCCGCAATCATCGGGCTGCTGGGCGGAATGATCGGAATACTGGTGAGCTTCGCTGTATCCGTCATCATGAATCTGTCAGCACAGCATTTTGTATTTACTTCCTTTGAAGCGCTGATGAATCTGCTGATGGAAAAGGGCAGCAGGACTTCCGTCATCCCGTTATGGCTGGCTGGTTTCTCCATGCTGTTCTCCACCTTGATCGGTGTGATTGCAGGGTATTATCCTGCGAATAAAGCGGTGAAGATTTCTGCGTTAGAGGCGATGAAGTATTAGTGTGGATGTGCGGGATTGCTAAGGAAAGACGCTTTGTGGATGATAGGTAGTGTACGAAAAGATGGGCGTGGGAAACTGATATGGACTCCGTCAGCTTGCCGCCAAAAAGTGCTTCGGGAAGGTTAGAAAATGCCAGTTCTGCGGTAAGCCTTCCAAACCAATGTCCTGGTCCGCCCCCTTCTCTTTCCGTACACTACCTCTGTATACAAAGCGTCATTCCTCAGCTAAACCCCTACATAAGTCATTCAATAGAACACTATAAACCATTCGCTGCAGCACTATCATATCCTACTTCTTCATCTTTTTACGGTAGTCCCCTGCGCTCATCCCGCAGGCTTTGCGGAAACTCTGGGCAAAGTAACTCTGGGAGGAAAAACCGGACAGCTGGGCGATCTCAGCTATGCTGTGGTCGGTAGCAGTAAGCAGTTCTTTACTTGCCTGTATCCGCTTTTCGCTCAGGTAATTAATGGGAGAAAGTCCGTAGGATTCTGTAAAAGCGTGGGCAAAATAATATTTGTTAAGATGCGCCATTTCCGCCAGGGTATCCAGCGTAATGTTATCGGAGATGTTAGAATCAATATAACGTTTAATGCGGCTGCACTCTCTGCTTGCTTTCTGAGCAGGCGCGATCTCAAAGGCAAAATCAGAATGACGGATCAGATTAATGATTAAAACTTCCAGCAGATCGGCACAGACCAGTTCATAATTCTTTTGCTTCTGCTCAATTTCCTGCAGCATGGAAGTGAAATAGAACATCATATTATGCTTGTTGTTCTGACAGTTAAAAACGGTATGTTCCTGATTGCCTCCAAATGAAAAGCTAAGTCCTTCGACTCCCAGAATCACATATTCAAGTGGTGTGGTGTCGAGGGATTTTTCCGTATGTTCCAAATGAGGGTTGATTATTACCAGATCATCTTTTATAATGGGAAAGGATTTATCTTCAACAATAAAATTGCCGGCACCCTTTCGTACATAGAATAGTTCCGTGAAATAGTGAGAATGTTTAATGCTCGGCCAGTCTCCTTCATAGCGGGCAGAAGTTACATACAGCAGTTTTACCGGCATTTTTTCATGTCCTGATTCCGTCAGTTGATAGCGTGTATTTCCCATATATTCTCCCTTCCATTTCCTATAATAATGGGGATTTTTCTGTCGTTTTTTGTGGAATGTCAAAAAAATTTTCCTATAATATTAGTTATATTGCGCTGATGAAAAAAATCAATTTTAGATATAATGATTATATCAGAAGTCTTTTGTTATTACAATAAAATAATAAAATCAGTTAAAACACAAAAAAATTGTGCAATATATTGGATAAAATGAAAATTCAGAGAAGTAAAGTAGAAAATGTCTTGTTTAAAATGTATTTTATTTTTTTATTACTAAAAAGCAATAAATATAAAATATGAAGCAACATATGTATTGATAAATCCCGTAATTTCGATTATTCTTAATGTACAAAGTAAAGATGCGGCAACGTATCAAACATTTAAATTATTAGGAGGAAAATGTTATGAAGGCAAAAAAAGTAAAAAAAGTACTTTGTATGACTATGGCAGCAGCTATGACGCTTGGTCTTACAGCGTGTGGAAGTGGTAGTTCAACTGACACATCAGCAGCAAAAGATACAACCGCTGCAACAGAAGCAAAATCTGAGGCAGGAACAGATGCTGCAACAGAAGCAAAGTCTGAAGCAGCTGACTCCGAGCAGGCAGCTGAAACAACAGCATCCGGAGAAGAGCAGACACTTAAAGTAGCAGCAGTTGAAACTGCATATGGACAAGATATGTGGAAAGATGTTGCTGCAGCTTTCGAAAAAGCAAATCCTGGTGTCAAAGTTGAATTAACCATTGACAAGAAATTAGAAGACATTATTACACCAGCAATGAAATCCGGAGATTACCCAGACGTAATCATGCGTCCTGTAGGTGGAGAATCCGCATTGACAGAAACATTTATTAAAGACAATAATATTGTAGATTTAACAGATGTTTTAACAATGACTGTTCCAGGTGAAGACAAAACAGTTGGTGATAAGATTCTTCCAGGTTTCGTTGACAACTCCATAACAAATCCTTATGGCGATGGCAAAACATATCTGATGCCTATGTTCTATGGTCCTTGCGGATTATTCTACAATGAAGGCCTTTTAGAAGAAAAGGGCTGGACAGTTCCTACTACATGGGATGAAATGTGGGAATTAGGCGACAAAGCAAAGGCAGAAGGCATTGCATTATTTACATACCCTACAGCAGGATATTTTGATGCATTCTTCTATGCTCTTTTACATGAATCAATGGGTAACGACAATTTCCAGAAAGCTCTTCGTTATGAAGAAGGTATCTGGGATACACCGGAAGCTAAAGAAGCATTTGACATTATTGGTAAACTGGCTACTTATACAGAACAAACAACACCGGCAAATGCAAATGACAATGATTTCCGTAAAAATCAGCAGATGATTCTGGACAACAAAGCATTATTCATGCCAAACGGTAACTGGGTTATCGGTGAAATGGCAGATGCACCTCGTGCAGACGGATTCAAATGGGGATTCACAGCACTTCCAGCTGTAAAAGATGGTGGAGAACGCGCTTCTTACACATTCTTCGAGCAGGTTTGGATGCCTAAGGGAGCAGAAAACCAGGATCTTGGAAAACAGTTTATCGCATATCTGTACACCGATGAAGCAGCAGGAATCTTTGCAGAAAAAGGTTCAGCAGTTCAGCCAATCCAGGGTATGGCAGATAAATTAGACGGCGATGCTAAACTGTACTACTCTATCTATGATACAGGTGCAGTAGCTGTTATGGATGCATTTGCTACAACAGATCCTGTTGAAGGTATCACAGTTCGTACTACATTCTTCGATCCTATCAACTCACTGGTAAGTGGTGATAAGACTCTTGATGACTGGGTATCTCAGGTGAAACAAGACAGCGATGCTCTTCGCGCAGCATTAAAGTAACAATAAAATAAAAAAAGACAGTCGGTGAATGAATGTTCACCGTCTGTTTTTTATCAGGCAGTATTCCTGCTGTAAATTTAGAAATGGAGATGAAGCCATGAAAAATAGAAGAGGGAGAGGGAGATTCATATTTTTTTGTTTAGCTCCCGCCGTAATCCTGTTTATAATATTTATGATTATTCCTACGATTGACGTATTCCGTATGTCCATGTTTAAATGGGGCGGTTATACAGATGATAAAACTTTTGTGGGGCTTCAGAATTTTCAAAAGCTGTTTCAGAGCGATAAGTTCTATCAGGCATTTCAAAATTCAGTATTATTAATTGTACTTGTAACAATCGTTACATTTTCTCTTTCATTGATCTTTGCGGCAATGTTATCCCGTGAAAAGATTAAGGGACAAAATTTCTACAGAGTAATTTTCTACATACCTAATATTCTGTCAGTCGTTGTTATCAGTGCCATATTCTCAGCAATCTATGATCCTAATCTTGGTTTGTTAAATTCGTTTTTGAATTTGTTCAGAGGACAGGCGGGTGTTGATAATCCAACATTATGGCTGGGAAACCAGAAAATAGTAATTTATAGTATCGTAATTGCAATGGTATGGCAGGCAATTGGTTACTATATGGTTATGTATATGGCGAGTATGGCAAACATACCGGAGAGCTTATATGAATCAGCAAGTCTGGAAGGTGCAGGACGCATCACTCAATTTTTCTCCATTACCCTTCCTCTTATCTGGACCAATATCCGTACCACACTTACCTTCTTTATCATCAGTACCATTAATATGAGTTTCCTGTTCGTAAGAGCAATGACAAATGGTGGTCCTGACGGAGCATCCAGCGTATTTTTAAGTTACATGTACCAGGAGGCATATACAAATTCATCTTATGGATATGGTATGGCGATCGGCGTTATGGTATTCTTGTTCTCATTTGCACTGGCTGCAGTACTGAACGGGGTAACAAAACGTGAAGAACTGGAATTTTAAGGAGGTGGATTGGAATGAAAAATGATCAGAAATCAAGTGGTTCAAAATTATATAAAGCGGTCATCTATATTGTATTGACAATATTAGCAATCGTAATCATCGTTCCGGTTGCCTGGGTATTTGTTGCTTCTATTAAGCAAAATTCCGAGTTTTACGGAAATCCATGGTCGATTCCGGAAGGCATACATCTGCAGAACTTTGTAGATGCATGGCAAAAAGCCAACATGGGATCTTACATGCTGAATTCAGCAATTGTTACAGTTGTTGCAATTGTGCTGCTGGTAGTGATTGCACTTCCTGCTGCCTATGTACTTGCCAGATTTAAGTTTAAATCCAGTGCATTCTGGAATGTTTTGTTCATGGCTGGATTATTTATTAATGTTAACTATATCGTAGTACCGATTTTCTTAATGTTGAATAATGGGGATAAGGTAGTCCGCGGAATCCTCGGACACCCATTTTTCCTGAATAACCTATTTATTTTATCCGTTGTATATGCGGCGACGGCATTGCCCTTTACCATATACCTGCTGTCAGGATATTTTAAATCTCTGGCAAAAGATTATGAAGAAGCTGCATACGTGGATGGCGCTGGTTACTGCCGCACCATGGTACAGGTTATCATGCCAATGGCAAAACCAAGTGTTGTAACCGTTATCTTATTTAACTTCCTTGCATTCTGGAACGAATATATTATTTCCATGACACTGCTTACTAAACCGGAAATCAAGACGCTGCCGGTAGGTCTTATGAACCTTATGGCTGCTCAGAAATCAGCGGTAGAGTATGGTCAGATGTACGCCGGACTGGTAATCGTTATGGTTCCGACACTGGTTCTCTATATGTGTGTCCAGAAGAAGCTGACACAGGGAATGACGCTTGGCGGCCTGAAAGGATAAGGGGGATACTATTATGAATGAAACAACAAAAAAAGTAATCACCGGCATAATTGTCTTCGTTATTTTTGTAGTCTGCGTATCACTGATTGTGATTGGGCAGAAAAATGTAGGCTTACCCTGGTTGTGTATGATGCTGGTGGGTCTGGCTGGGCTGGTTTTCTTACTTTGGCTTTATAACAGAAAATATAAATAAACGGAGCACTGGCTTCGGATGATTTAGGAGGACTTATTATATGAACCAAAAGCAAGGTCGTGTTACGATACCAACCGACATAGATGTAATTCCGGAAACTCTTAAGGTCATGAAACGCTGGGGAGCTGATGCAATCCGGGATTGTGACGGAACAGATTTCCCCTCAGAACTTCGTGATGTGGATGCTAAAATTTATTCTACATATTATACGACCCGTAAAGATAATAGCTGGGCAATGGCGAATCCGGAAGAGATACAGCAGATGTATCTGATGACGCCGTTTTAT
Organism: uncultured Robinsoniella sp.; assembly: GCA_900539655.1. Classification (GTDB taxonomy): domain Bacteria; phylum Bacillota; class Clostridia; order Lachnospirales; family Lachnospiraceae; genus Robinsoniella. Next base: position 13,081 of record UQCR01000009.1, on the reverse strand, counting down.
ACAGCAGAAGATACACAGTTGTCCATTCACCTGATGAAAGGCCTGTATCCGGATATGCTGACACCGAACTGCAGAGATGATATCAAACGCTGGTGGGAAGTAATCGACCGAACAACAGGGGAAGCAGTGCTGACAGATAACTGGAGCTATGATGAAAAAACAGGAAATGTAACGCTTACGGCTGTTCCGTTTCATGATTATACGGTCAGTTTCCTGGCTTATATCATGTGGGATCCGGTACATATGTACAATGCAGTTACAAATGACTGGAAGGATGTGGAGCATCAGATTACCTTTGATGTCAGACAGCCAAAGACACATGCTTATACATTAGAGAGGCTGAAAAAGTTTATCGAAGAGCATCCATATGTAAATGTACTTCGTTTCACGACATTTTTCCATCAGTTCACCCTGGTATTTGATGAACTTGCGAGAGAAAAATATGTTGACTGGTATGGCTACTCCGCTTCGGTAAGTCCCTATATTCTGGAACAGTTTGAAAAAGAAATGGGATATCCTTTCCGCCCGGAATATATCATCGATCAGGGGTATTATAATAATCAGTACCGGATTCCTACAAAGGAATTTCAGGATTTCCAGGCATTCCAGAGAAGGGAAGTTGCTAAAATCGTAAAAGAGATGGTTGAACTTACCCATGAATGCGGTAAAGAAGCAATGATGTTCTTAGGAGACCACTGGATCGGAACAGAGCCTTTTATGGAAGAATTCAAGACCTTGGGTCTGGACTCTGTAGTCGGCAGTGTAGGAAATGGTTCCACCCTTCGCCTGATCAGCGATATTGAAGGCGTAAAATATACAGAAGGAAGACTTCTTCCCTACTTCTTCCCGGATACTTTCTGTGAAGGAAAAGATCCTGTAAAGGAAGCAAAAGAAGGCTGGGTAACAGCAAGGCGTGCCATTTTAAGAAAACCGGTTGACCGTATCGGTTATGGCGGATATCTGAAACTAGCACTGGAATTTCCTGATTTTGTAGATTATGTAGAAGATGTCTGTGAAGAGTTCCGGACACTCTATGAGAATATCAAAGGTACAGTTCCTTACTGTATTAAAAAAGTAGCAGTTTTGAACTGCTGGGGTAAGATGAGGGCATGGGGATGCCATATGGTACATCATGCACTTTACTACAAACAGAATTATTCCTATGCAGGAGTGATTGAAGCATTGGCAGGAGCGCCATTTGACGTGAAGTTTATCAGCTTTCAGGATATCAAAGAAAATCCGGAAATCCTAAGCGACATAGACGTAATCCTCAATGTTGGTGATGCGGATACGGCACATACCGGCGGTGAGTGGTGGTGCGATCCTGATATTGCCTCTGCTGTTAAAAAGTTTGTACACAATGGAGGCGGAATCATCGGTGTAGGTGAGCCTACCGGACATCAGGAAAATGGTCGGTTTATCCAGCTGGCTAATGTCTTCGGTGTAGAAGAGGAACGCGGATTCACCCTGGGCTATGATAAATACAATTGGGAAAACCATCAACATTTTATTATGGAAGATTCCGGTGAAGAAATTGACTTTGGCGAAGGCAAGAAAAATATCTTCGCACTGGAGGGAACCCAGGTACTTGTTCAAAGGGAAAAAGAAGTTCAGTTGTCAGTAAATGAATTCGGAAAGGGCCGTGCCGTTTATATCAGCGGGCTTCCTTACAGCTTTGAAAACAGCCGTATGCTTTACCGTTCTATTTTATGGAGTACCCATGATGAAGAAAATATCCATAAATGGTTCAGCAGCAATTACAATGTTGAAGTACATGCATATATCAAAAATGGCAAATACTGTGTTGTCAACAATACTTATGAACCACAGGAAACCATCGTTTATCTGGGAGACGGAAGCAGCTTCAACCTGAGTATGGAAGCAAATGAAATAAAATGGTATAAGATTTAAGCACATAAAAAGAGCCCTTACCGGCTCTTTTTATGTATTTCTGCAATAATAAGGAATTAAAATTTCTAACTTACCCATTTTCGAAAAATGATATGTTTATAATTGTCCAGTACTGTTAGGACAATCAGTCCCAGCACCGCACATGAGAGAACTTCACCGATTCCAACCGTAAGCATCATAAGCGGGATTGGTAAATTGATCGCATATCCATAGTAGAGAACAAAGGGTACGACCAAGGTATTGGCTATGATGGGCGGGAGAGGTACCAGAAATTTTTGACGGCGGAGTAAATACGAACAATATGCTGCAAGGAGTGTCGCAAGGCTGCCGCATACAACATCAATGGGAATTGCTCCGCTGATCAGATTGCCGAATATACATCCGATAAATAATCCCGGAATTGCAGCCGGAGTAAAATAAGGCAAGATGGTCAGTGCCTCTGAAATCCGGACCTGGATACTGGCAAATCCAAATGGGGCGAACAGGACAGTCAGCACCACGTAAATTGCAGCAATGATGGATGCCTGTGCCATAAATAAAACTTTTTTGTTTCTCATAAATTTTCTCCTTTAGTTTTGTTTTAAATGAGGAAGGTTTCGAACTCATTTTTGTAGTTTACAGTCCTCTGGTATTATAACGCGTTTGAAGGCAAAATAAAAGATAATTTTCTCCGAAGATGGGAGAGGTTATAATTTTATTATGGAAAACTTAAGAATAAACCAGATGATAGTAAATATTCACAAAATATGGTACAATAATGGACATCTGAAAGCAGACAGCCCATCTTAGGTCTGAAATGCTTTCATTAAGATGCAGGGAACGAAAGTTCCGGATTGGAGGAAAAACGTGAAGAAAAAATTGTTTAAAATGACAGCGGCGGCATTCTGCCTGTCGTGTCTGGTATCCATCACCGCCTTTGCAGACAGCAGTAAGGTGGTAACACTTGGGGCAAACCTGTCTCAGGAACAAAAAGATACCATGTTTAAATACTTTGGAGTAGAGAAAAATGCGGTTGAGGTAATCGAAGTTAATAATACAGAAGAGCGCCAGTACCTGGAAGGAATAGCTTCGGAAGATGTCATTGGAACAAGAACTTACAGCTGTGCCTATATCGAACCCACAACTTCCGGTGGAATTCAGGTAAAAACAGCAAATTTGACCTGGGTTACAAGCAATATGATTGCATCAACACTGACGACTGCCGGAATAACAAATTGTAATGTGGTTGCGGCGTGTCCCATAGAGGTATCCGGTACCGGAGCACTTACCGGAATTTTAAAAGCATATGAAAAAGCTTCCGACGGAACATTAAGTGAAGACAAAAAACAGCTTGCAACAGATGAACTGATTCAGACCGGTGAACTTGGAGATACCATAGGAAAAGATAAAGCGATTCAGCTGATCAACGGAGTAAAGATGGAAGTCATCAAAGGTGAGGTAACAAGCCCGGAGGAAATAAAAGGGATTGTAGAAAAGGCAGCAAGTGAAGCTTCCGTTACGCTTACCGGAGAACAGGTTGCATCCCTGACCGCTTTAATGGAAAAAATCGGTGCACAGGACTATGACTATGAATCTCTAAAAGATACTTTAAACAGAGTGGAAAATAATGTAAAAGATGCTTTGGATAATGCATCGGAAGAACAAAAAAATTTCTTCTCAAAGCTTTGGGATTCCATTAAAAATTTCTTTTCAAATCTATTTAATAAAGAAGAAAATAATCAGGAATCCGAAACGCTTGCACCGGATAATATTTTAAACAACACCAATGATTCTATTCTGGGAGATGTTGTGGGTGATGCTACCAATGACCAGGCAAATCCATCCACGGATGAAGAAAATAAAACAACAAATATGGAATCAGAACCAGTTTCTGAAACAAACAAAGAAATGCAAACGGAGACATTAAAAACCTCCGAGTCATCCGAACATTTTGAGGAAACAAATGGAGAAGATCAAACCATCACAGAACCTGCATTAAATGAAAGTGAAACAGACAGTATAAATGAAACAAATCAAACGGAAACTTCATCTGGATCAGATACTGTTGCAAAGGCAGAAAATCTGATTGATAAATTTATCAATTGGTTAAAAGGATTATTTGAATAATAATTAAATTTAAGAATTCAGGGGCGTTGATTATGAAAAAAAGAATTCATTTAGCGGCAGGATTTCTAATTGTTATATCTGCCGGAATTTGTCAAAGTACAATGACTGCCAAAGCAAATAATATTCCATTTAATCTTCGGTTTGGAGCAGGAATCGAAACGAAAGCGAGTCTTGATTTATTATTAAAAAACACAGTTATTGTTCCTCAGGCATCAGCAGAAATATCAGAAGATTCAGAAGAAAATCCAGATGTATATGAAGGAAATCCACTACCATTTGACTTAAGTACTGAACTGGGAATGGAAACAAAAGAAGAGTTGGACGAAGCCATAAAAGAGAAAATTCCCCGCTTAGTAATGCGTGAAGATGATTCCAATGAAAGCACTGTTTCAAAAGAGGAAAAAGGGGATAAAACCAAGGATCAAGCCAAAAATGCAGCTAAAGAAGCGGCAGAAATACAGGAAACTGCAGATTCGGAATTTTCCAGGGATCAGCTTCAGGTTTACGATAAAGTGATCATGGTTGGGGATTCCAGATTTGTAGGAATGAGTTCTGCTGCCAACCATCCGTTATGCCAGTGGATCTGTGAAGTCAGCATGGGATATGACTGGCTGGTGTCGGAAGCTGCACCGGTAATTGATGCCAGTGTAGTACCAAATTGTGCAATTGTGATAAACCTTGGGGTTAATGATGTTTACCGCCCGGGAGATTATGCAGCCTATTTAAACAGCAAGATAGATGGGTGGATCGGAGCTGGAGCAGATGTATATTTTATGTCGGTAAATCCGGTAGTGGATGGTTATGGCGGAAGTGTTACAAATGCAGCAGTTGAACAATTTAACAGCACAATGACAGCAACACTTTCTCAAAAAATAGGATATATTGATACCTATAATTATTTAATTCAAAATGGTTATGGAACAGCAGATGGACTTCATTATGATGCATCTACTTATGCTGCTATTCTAAATTATTGTTTAAGGCAGCTGCGGGTTCCCTGATTCAAATAATCTAATTAATAATTTTATTTTTATTTAATAATTGTATAACCGGTATTAAAATTCAGTACATTTTATTGAATTTTAATACCGGTTTTTTTCGTCATTTTGCGCTTACTTTAGATGCAGATAGTGCAAATTTTCAATACAAAATGAATAGAAAGATATTGTAATTAAAAATCATGATTATGACCGAATTATGAAAGAATTTCACAATAAAAAAGAGCTGGTAAAAACATGCAATTAGTGCAAAAAAAGGAAACAAATATACAAATAAAAATATACAATAGAAATGTTATAATAGTTTCAATGATAAAAACCGCTATATAAAACGCACAATATCATTAAAAAATTGGCAATATGTATAGCATAAGTTTCGGTCAATTGTGAAAGCCGGCTGCGATTGATCTGATGCTTTTTATGTTATAAATCCATCAAAGGAGAAAGAGTTTATGAAGAGAAAAAACTTAACTAAGTCACTAAGTTTTATGCTATCCATGTCTATGGTTTTGAGCTCTGCATTACCTGCTACGGCATATGCTGAAGGCAATGGAACAGAATCACAAGACGTAAATATGGAAGCGGATGTGGTACCAGGAGGTGCCAAAAATGCGGCTGATAGTGGTGTTGAAACTGAGCCGTCAGAGGGAGAAAATGAGTCGGGAGAAACGAATTTAACAGAAGCAGATGATGAGTCTGATTCTTCAGAAAATGATTCAAAAGTACAAGAATCACAGTCTGGAACAGAGACAGAAATCGTTACTGAATCCGAATCAGAAGCACTGGCAGAAACAGAAACGCCTCTTGATGCAAAGCAGGAAACTATTGAGGAAAACAACAAAGGCGCTCTGGAGGATGGTATTCATGATAGCTGGGCACAGGATGCTTCCACGCAAAAAGGAGGAGAAATCTGTGAAGTGGCAGATGGATACCTTCATTTAAAATCCGGATCAGCTAATGGAAATAATCCAAGTGCAACTGCTCCTCCTGCTATTTTTACAAATGGAAAAGAATATAATTTTGATGAAGCGGGATACTTTGAAGCAAGTTTTAAGACAGAACAGGCAGGGCGCCTGAATCGTACCGGTATTTACATAGGATACAAAGATCAGAATCACGGTATGTTCTTTGGTTACAATGCATCCGGCTGGTATTGGCAGAAATACGGGGAAGCAACTGATCCATGGAGTCCCAATGTTGGTACCGTACCTGCTGCAGGTTCTACCGTAAAGGTTAAAGTGGAATGGACTGCAGATAAAAAGGCTAATTTCTATGTAGATGGAACTGCTTTATTCAGTGATGTTGATTTTAGCAAAATTGTAGATCAGGGAAATCAAATTGGTATTAAGGCAGGGACATTTGGAACTGAACTCACAGATGTCTATTTGAAAGATATTCATTATACTGGTCAGGCCGAAGCAGAAACATTTGCCGTATCTGGTAAAGTAATGGAAAATGTGGATGGAAAAACACAGGCGGTAGAAGGTGCAACGGTAAAATTAAACGGCAAGACGGTACAAACCGATAAAGATGGTAATTATAATTTTGCAGATGTAGCTTCAGGAAAGTATAAAGTAACCGTAACAAAAGAGGGCTACCTGGTTGCAGAAAAAGATATTACAGTTGCAGACGGTGCTGTTGCAGTTGAAAATATTGTACTGGAAAAAGCACCAGAAGTGGCATATCGAACCATTTCATCCGATCAAATGGATGTTGATGTGGCAGAGAAATTCCCAAGTGTAGTAAAATACACCATGAAAGGTGATTTAAAGGGAAAAGTATTCTATGGTCAGACCGAAGCTATAGATGTTATTAAAATCAATGGAACAGAGATTAAGGTAACGGAAGATAATCTGACTGTGAAGTTTGATAATGATAAAGCTACTTATACAATGACTTTAAAAGGACAGAATATTGATGCTGTTCTGACTGCCATAATCGCAGTAAAAGATAATAAACTGTCATTTGACATTACGAAGGTTTTGAATAACCTGGATAATGATGTATATCCGGTTCAGACGATTGAAATACCCCATCACAGCCTGATTTCTGTAAGAAGCACCCAAAAGGGCGCAAACTTAAAGGCAGCTAAGGTATCCAGCAATACGTCTATCTCCGGTGACAGCTATGTGGATGTGAAAGACGGCATGACATTTTCTAAGGAAGATTTCATGTATGGTTTTGTATCCAATGATGAATTAAGTGCCGGATTGTGGAGTAATTCAGAGTATAACGGTACACATAAGGCAGCTTATGTTGGTTCCGGCGGATCCAGCAATACCAGAGTATGGGCGGAAACAACGAATCTGGCTGCCGGTAAATCACTGGGGCTTTCCAGCACATTATGGTATTATGACCGCAAGGTAGAACCTTCTGTGAATGGAGTGAAAAAAGCATATGTGGTAGAACATGATGCTGATGTTATGCCAAGCGCAAAAGTAGTCATTACCGGTGATGAGAATGCGGATGATCAGATTGACTGGCAGGATGGTGCAATTGCATATCGTGCGATCATGAATAATCCGTTTAAATCTGAGGAAGTGCCGGATCTGGTATCACAGCGTATTGCAATGAATTTTGGTAGTGAGGCTGCAAATCCATTCCTTACAACATTAGACGGTGTGAAACGTGTTTACCTGAATACCGATGGACTCGGACAGAGTATTATTTTAAAAGGCTATGGTTCCGAAGGACATGATTCCGGACATCCTGATTATGGTAATATCGGTGAGCGAATCGGCGGTGCCAAGGATATGAACGAATTGATGACTGAAGGCGGAGCATTAGGCGCACGTTTTGGTATCCACATCAATGCAAGCGAAATGTATCCGGAAGCGAAAGCTTTTGATGATGATTTATCCAGACACAATTTTGGCTGGAACTGGTTAGACCAGGGAATCGGTATCAATGGTATGTATGACCTTGCAAGCAACAGGCGTGAAAGCAGGTTAGATGAACTAAAGGCAAAGGTTGGAAATAATCTGGACTTTATCTACCTGGATGTGTGGGGGAATAATACCAGTGGAAATGAAGATGCATGGGAATCCAGAAAGATTGCAAAACAGATGAATGACCATGGCTGGCGTTTTACCACAGAATGGGGTCCCACACAGGAATATGATTCTACTTTGCAGCACTGGGCAGCAGATCTGGGGTATGGCGGATATGCAGCAAAGGGACAGAACAGTGAAGTAATGAGATTCTTACGTAACCACCAGAAGGATTCCTGGGTTGCTGATTACCCAAGCTATAACGGAGCTGCACAGTCACCTCTGCTGGGTGGATTAAACATGACCGACTTTGAGGGCTGGAGTGGAAGAACCGATTACAGCAACTATATCAATACCACATTTACCCATAACGTTCTGACTAAATTCCTGCAGCATTATAAGGTAATGAAGTGGGTTGATGGGAAGCCGGTAACCATGACGAATGGCGGCGGAACCTTCCAGTGGACACCAGAAATGGAAATTACACTGCAGGATGACGCAAAAGAAAATACCGTTGTTGTATCCAGAGATTCCAATGATTACGCAGGAGATCTCAAGGCTTACCGTTCCAGAACAATTACATTGAACGGAAAAGTAGTTTCCAAAGGTGCACCTACCGGCGGTGACGGTTCCAATCCGGGAGATGAGACTTATCTGCTTCCATGGTATTGGGATACAAACGGCGAGATTGCATCAGAGGAAAAACTGTATCACTGGAATACCAAAGGCGGCGATACTACCTGGGAACTGCCAGCCGGATGGGAAGACCTTGCAAATGTTGTTGTATATGAACTGACCGATGAGGGCAAGCAGAATAAAACCGTAGTTCCGGTAGCCAATGGTCATGTAACCTTAGCAAATATGAAAGCAGAGACACCTTACGTTGTATACCAGGGCGAACAAGGACAGCTTCCGGTAGACTGGCAGTCCACACCATATATTTATGATGTTGGATTCAACAGCGGCAGTCTGGATTCTTACTGGACAAAAGCAGGAACCGGTCTGGCTGAAATCTTCCGTAACTCCAGCGAAAACCCGATGTTAAAATTAAGCGGCGACGTATCCGTAACCAGTAAGGCTTTAACAAATCTGGAAGCAGGAAAGAAATATGCACTGTATGTAGGAGTTGATAACAGAAGTGATGCGAAAGCATATATGACCGTAAATGCAGATGGTAAGGAAATTGCTTCTAATTATACAGGTCGCTCTATTGTACAGAATATCGTTTCTTCAAATCAGCATCATACGGGAAGCGGAGCAACAACAGGCGGTACCAGCTATGTTCAGAATATGTATGTGTTCTTTGAAGCACCGGCAAGCGGTGAAGTTACATTGACTCTGAAACGGGATCAAGGTGAAGGTGATACGTATTTTGATGATCTGCGTGTTGTGGAAACCGGTATGGATCTTGTTAAAGAAACAGACAAGGACGGTATGGTTACCAGGTTCCAGCAGGATTTTGAAAATAATGCGCAGGGTATTTTCCCATTCGTAATCGCAGGTCCCGGATCAGGTGCCGGTGCAGTTACCGACAACCGTATCCATCTCTCTGAGCTTCATGCACCGTATACCCAGGCTGGATATAACGCGAATGAACAGGGACAGAAGAAATTAGACGATGTATTAAATGGCGACTGGTCTGTTAAAATCAATGGACTTACCTCCAACAATTCCATGATCTACCAGACGATTCCGCAGAACTTCCATTTTGAGCCGGGTGTTACTTATAACGTCAAGTTCAAATATCAGATGGGAAGCAAGGACACCTATAAAGTAACGGTAGGCGAAGGAGAATTTGCAGGCAATACTCAGTTATACACCATGCCGGAAGCAATTGGTCAGACAAAAGAATACAGCTTCTCCTTAATCGGAGGGGAATCCGGACAGTCCTGGTTTGGTATTTATTCAACCAGTACAGCACCGGATCTGAAAGAATATGCCAGTGCAGGTGATGGAGCGAAAAACTTCAGCGGTTACAAAGATTTTATTCTGGATGACCTGGTAATTGAAGTGAGCGATATCCAAAAAGGAGATTTGCAAAAAGCGATTAACACAGCAAACACAAAATTCCAGCAGGATTACACAACTGAAACCTGGGGTGTATTTGCGGAAGCTTTAACAGAAGCAGAAGCAGTCTTAAACAACCAGAATGCGACTAAAGAACAGGTTCAAACAGCAACCGAAAAACTGACATCTGCAACTGAAAAGCTGGTTGCAATTATTGGTTCCGTCAGCGGAACAGTTAAAGATGCAGATGGAATACCAATTGCAGACACGCAGATTACACTTTCCTCCAATAACCTGGCTCCAATTGAAATCCGCACGGATGACAAGGGCAGTTATAAATTAGAGAATATCTTTATCCGTAATTATTCTGCAAAGGTTGTAAAAGATGGCTATGCATCCCTTTACGCACAGCAGGTAACACCGGTGGCAGATACGATGACCACCTTTGATTTCACACTACAGGTGAAAGAGATTCCGGAATACTTCAATTACTTCGAAAATGGTGTAGACAGTATTCAAAACCTGGCAGGCAATCCATCCCAGGTTGAAATCGAATCCGTGCAGTATAATGGCAGCGGCGCGCTGAAAGCTTCTTTTGGCTCCGATCGTCCAAGCATTATTGACACAGCAGCACCGAAATTTAAAGACGGAATCTTTGAAGCAGATGTAACGCCTCAGGCAAGCCCGCTTCGTTTCGGCTTTGTATTAAGAGCAAATAACCATAACCAGAGGCTTTATGTAGGATATGGTGATTCTGCAGGCAAATGGTTCTGGGAATACTGGAATGGTACAGATAACAACTATTCCGGAATGTTCAGCGGACCGAATATGGAAATCGGAAAGACAAGCCACATCAAAACGAAGTTAGTTGGCAATAAACTTTCTCTCTGGGTAGACGGTCAGGAAGTTATGAAAGAAGCAGTTGTCAGCGGATTATTTAATGAAGCAGGATCCGTAGGATTTAACAAACGCAACGGCGGCAGCATGATCTTTGACAACCTGGAAGTAACAAGCTTAGATGTAGTAGAAAATTCAAATGCAATTGAAGGTTCTATTACAGATGAAAATGATACACCGATTTATCAGGTAAATGTTGCATTAACAGACGCAGACGGCAATGAAATTGCTTCTACGATTACCAATCTGAACGGTATCTATAACTTTAGTAAAATTCCTTATGGAACTTATAAGCTGGCATTTACAAAAGCAGGTTATGAGGCTGGAGCAGCTGAAGTAGAAGTTAAGGCAGAGAGTGCTTCTGTTGTTGGAAAAGTGCAGATGGTAAAATCTGAGATATCAAAAGAAGCATTAACTAAGAAAATCGCAGAAGCAAAAGCGATAGAAAAGGGTGACTATACCGATGCATCCTTTAAAGCATTAACCGATGCGATCGCAGAGGCAGAAAAAGTGGCAGCAGATCCAAAAGCAACCCAGGCAGCAATCGATGCCCAGGTAAAAGCACTGGATACCGCAATTAAGAATCTGGAAGTAGAAACACCACAGCCATCCAAGACAGAGTTAACTAAGAAAATCGCAGAAGCAAAAGCGATAGAAAAAGGAAACTATACAGATGCATCCTTTAAGGCATTAACCGATGCTATCGCAGCAGCAGAAAAAGTAGCAGCCGATCCAAAAGCAACTCAGGCAGCAATCGATGCCCAGGTGAAAGCATTGGATGTAGCGATTAAGAATCTGGAAGTAGAAGCACCACAGCCATCCAAGATAGAGTTAACTAAGAAAATCGCAGAAGCAAAAGCGATAGAAAAAGGAAACTATACGGATGCGTCCTTTAAGGCATTAACCGATGCTATTGCAGAGGCAGAAAAAGTGGCAGCAGATTCAAAAGCAACTCAGGCAGCAATCGATGCTCAGGTAAAAGCACTGGATATTGCAATTAAGAATCTGGAAGTAGAAGCACCACAGCCATCCAAGATAGAGTTAACTAAAAAAATCGCAGAAGCAAAAGCGATAGAAAAAGGAAACTATACCGATGCATCCTTTAATGCATTAACTGTAGCTATCGCAGCAGCAGAAAAAGTAGCGGCAGATCCAAAAGCAACCCAGGCAGCAATCGATGCCCAGACTGCAGCGCTGACAAAAGCAATTCAGGGATTAAAAGCAGACCCTGACAAAGAAGCAGCAGCGAAGGTGCAGGCATCTACCGTAACTGTAAAAGCGGCAAATCAGGCTTCCAGATACATTAAATTAACCTGGAATAAGGTTGCTGATGCTGACGGTTATGTAGTAATGAACGAGACCAGCAAAGGATGGAAAACAGTTAAAACAATTAAGAAAAACAGTACCACATCCTATGTATACAAAAAAGCTGAGCTTGGTAAGAAATACAAATTTGCAGTAAAGGCATATAAGAAAGCAGATGGTAAAACAGTTTACAGCAAGTATAAAAAAGTTTCCATTAAAGCAGTTCCCCAGAGCCCGGCTATAAGAGCCAAGGCATCAAAAGGAAGCATAAAAGTAAGATGGAACAAAGTATCTTCTGTCGTAACCGGATACCGTATTTACAGAAAAACAGGTAAAACCTGGAGCCGTATCGGAATTGTAGACCGCGAAACCATCAATTTTAAAGATAAGAAGGTGAAAAAAGGAAAAACTTATACTTACAGAGTACGTGCTTACAGGAAATCAAATGGTAAGAATGTCTATGGTAAGTACAGCAATGAGATTAAATTGCAGGCAAAATAATCTTTAATTGGCTGATCCGGCATATTCCGGTATAAAATAGTAAGATGAAAAATGGGTCCTTATCTATAAGATTTATAGAAGAGGACCTATTTTTTCACTGTTTTGACAGGGTATGCCTTTTAATTCACCGATTTTTATCCATATACTAGTACTACAGCGAACGTTTTATAGGGTTCTATTATATGACTTATATTTGGGTTTAGCTGAGTAAGGACGCTTTGTGTAATATAGGTAGTGTGCGAAAAGATGGGGGTGGGAAACTGATATGGACTCCGTCAGCTTGCCGCAGAACTGGTATTTACTAACCTTTGCGGAGCGCTTTTTGGCGGCACGCGGGCATTCGCTCCGAAATCCTGATGCATTTCG